>NZ_JBEXFQ010000006.1:0-319565 GCF_040606855.1 Nocardia sp. NPDC005366 | reverse complement strand
CTCTGGGCGACGTCCCCGCGGCCGAGGCGCCGCCCGCCGCGGAGGCTCCCGCACCCGCCGAGCCCGGGGCTCTCGCGCCGCAGCCGCGTGTCTTCCCGGCGCAGGCGCCCACCTCGCCGCCCGCGCCCCCCGGCAATGGCACCCTGACTCCGCAGGAACAGGCGCAGAAGGAGATCGCCGAGGCCAAGTCCACCCGGCAGAGCACCGACCCCACCGTGCAGAAGGCCGCGATGCTCGCGATGGACTGCAACAAGCCGGATCCGCTGGCGGGTAACGACGATCCGAAACTGCCGCTGGTCACCTGCTCGATCCCCGGCGCGCAGAGCCCCGAGGTCTACCTGCTCGGTCCGAGCCGCATCGACGGCCAGGAGATCAAGGACGCGAGCGCCCGCCTCAACCCGCAGCAGGCCCGCCACGAGGTCGACCTCGAGTTCAAGTCCGGCGGTAGCGATGCCTGGGCGACGCTGACCGGCGAGATGGTCAACAAGCGGGTCGCCTTCGTCCTCGACTCCCGGGTCGTGTCGGCGCCGGTCGTGCAGCAGGGCCCGCAGTCGGGTGGCCGCACCACCATCTCCGGTAGCTTCACCGCGTCCAGTTCCAAGGAACTCGCCAACACCCTGAAGTACGGTTCGCTGCCGCTGTCGTTCCAGACCTCGGAAGCGGAGACGGTGTCGGCGACGCTCGGCCTGTCCTCGCTGCGCGCGGGTCTGCTGGCCGGTGCGATCGGCCTGGCCGTGGTGTTGCTGTACTGCCTGGCCTACTACCGCATGCTCGGTTTCCTCGCGGGTTTCTCGCTGATCGCCTCCGGTGTCGCGGTGTACGGCATCATCGTCCTGCTCGGACGATGGATCAGTTTCACCCTCGATCTGGCCGGTATCGCCGGTCTGATCATCGGTATCGGTTTGACCGCCGACTCCTTCGTGGTGTTCTTCGAACGCATCAAGGACGAAATGCGCGAGGGCCGCAGCTTCCGCTCGGCGGTGCCGCGCGGCTGGGCGCGGGCCCAGCGCACCAACCTCTCCGGCAAGACCGTGAGTCTCATCGCCTCGGTGGTGCTCTACATTCTCGCCGCGGGACAGGTGAAGGGCTTCGCGTTCACCCTCGGTATCACCACCGTGCTCGACGTCGTGGTGCTCTACCTGGTCACCGCTCCGCTCATGATGCTGGCCTCGCGTTCGCCGTGGTGGTCCAAGCCCTCGGTGAACGGACTCGGCGCGATGCAACAGATAGCCAGGGAACGCGGCGCGGGCGGCGTTCTGGTGAAGGAGACTTCCCGATGAGCACCCCAACCCTGGACAGGTTCGAGGACGAGCCGCAGCGCGGCAGCGCGCCCGAGCACAGCATCTTCGAACGTCTCTACACCGGCACCGGCGGTTTCGAGATCGTCGGCAGGCGGCGTTTCTACTACGCGCTGTCGCTGGCGTTCGTCGTGATCTCGTTGCTGAGCATCGGGATTCGCGGATTCACCCTCGGCATCGACTTCGCGGGCGGTTCGCGCATCCAGTTGCCCGCCGCCGAGAGCGTCACCACCGAGAAGGTGGAGAACGTCTACTCCGCGACCTTCGGCCACGACCCGGTCTCGGTGCAGAAGGTCGGCTCCGGCGCCGCCGCGACCATTCAGATCCGCTCCGACACGCTGGACGCCGCGCAGACCGAACAGTTGCAGAACGCGCTGTTCACCGCTTTCCAGCCGAAGGATTCCACCGGCACGGTGAGCACCAACGCGATCAGTATCGCGGAGATCAGCGAGACCTGGGGCAGCCAGATCACCCGCCAGGCGCTGATCGCGCTGCTGGTGTTCGTCGCGTTGACGATGATCTACATCGCGATCCGCTTCGAACGGGATATGTCGATCGCGGCGATCACCTCGCTGTTCTTCAACCTGATAGTCACGGCGGGGGTCTATTCGCTCGTCGGGTTCGAGGTGACACCGGCGGCGGTGATCGGCCTGCTCACGATTCTGGGCTACGTGCTCTACGACAACGTCGTGGTCTTCGACAAGGTCGAGGAGAACACCCGCGGCGTCCTGCACCTGACCAAACGCACCTACGGCGAACAGGCGAACCTGGCCGCCAACCAGACCCTGATGCGTTCGATCAACACCACCGTCATCGGCATCCTGCCGATCGTCGGGATGCTGGTGATCGCGGTGTGGCTGCTCGGCGTCGGCACCCTGAAGGATCTGGCGCTGGTCCAGTTGGTCGGCATGATCGTCGGCGCCTACTCGTCGATCTTCTTCGCCGTGCCGGTGCTGGTGTCGATCAAGGAGCGGTACGGCCCGGTGGCCGCGCACACCAGGAAGGTGCTGGCCCGGCGTTCGGGCGCGGCATCGGAGCGCGCCCGCTTGGAGGCGGAGCGCCGCGCGGTCGCCGCGACCGGCGGCAGGACGACCGCCGATGATATCCATCGGCAGCCCGCCGATTACTCGCCGCGTCCCGGTGCGCGTCCGAGCGGAAAACGGCACAAGCGTAGGCACTGACACCAACGGTAGGGAGTTTCGTTTCTATGCGACCACGGCCCGGCGCGGTGTCGCGTCTGCTCGGAGCGATTGTCACGGGAGTCTTGGCCGTCGGTTCGGTGGCGGGCTGCTCCGCTGAGAACCAGGTGCCGTCCATCGGTTACGCCGTCGATGTGGCGATCACCAGCTACAACGGCGGCAGTACCGCGGGCGCGATCGGCGGCGCGCCCGCGGTTTTCGGGCGGGTGTTGACCGGATTCTTCTATACCGGTCCCGACGGTCAGCAGGTGGCCGACACCGACGCCGGGACCGCGAAGGAGGTGCCGGGGGAGTCGCAGACCATCCAATACCGGCTCAACCCCGACGGTGTGTACTCCGACGGCGTGCCGACCTCCTGTGACGATCTGGTGCTGGCCTGGGCCGCGCGCAGCGGCCGGTTCACCAAAGCCGGTGACCGCGGCCAGGTGCCGATCTTCGACGCGGCGAGCACCGCCGGTTACTCCGATATCGAGCGGGTGGATTGTCAGCCCGGATCGAAGGACGCCACCGTGGTGTTCCGGCCGAATCAGTACTTCCTGCCGTGGCGCACCCTGTTCGCCGCCGGGGAGTTGATGCCCGCGCACGTGGCGGCGCGGGCCGCGAATGTGCCGAATGTGGTGTCGGTGTTGCAGACCGGCGATCCCGGCGCGGTCCAGCGGCTGGCCGATTTCTGGAACACCGGCTGGACCATCGACGGCGATCTCGATGTGTCGAAATTCCCGTCCTCGGGGCCCTACCGAATCGAATCGTTCAGCGCGACAGATGGTTTGGTGCTTGTCGCCAATGAGCGCTGGTGGGGCAACAAGGCCGAGACCGGCCGGATCGTGGTTTTCGGCAGGACGGCCGATCTGAAATCCAAGGTCGGCGACAAATCCGTCAGCGTGCTGGATTTCGGCGTGGATTCGGTGAAAGATCTGAGCCTGGACGGGTTCTCGACGAAGACCGTGCCGGGGCGGGGCGCCGAGCAGTTGCTGCTCTCCACCTCGGGTGTGTTCGGCTCGGTGGCGGCCAGGAGAGGTTTCGCACTGTGCGTTCCGCGCCAGGCGCTGTTCGACCAGCTCGGCAAGGTGGGCAAGGCGCCTGCCTCCGGTCTCGGTTCGGGACCGCTCAATTCGCGGACGGTGCAGCAGGATTCGCTGTTCTACGCGCCCGCCACCGGGGCGGCGGACCGGTACAAGGCCACCGACATCGCCGCTGCGACCAGTGGTTTCGCCTCCGGCGGCAGCCCGGCGCCCACCGTGCGTATCGGCTACCTCGGCCCGGATGATCGTCGGGCGCGTGCCGTGGCGATGATCGCCGAGGCGTGCAAGCCGGCGGGCGTCACCGTGGTCGACGCCGGTTCCGCTGATTTCACCCCGACCCGCCTCACCGAGGGCAAGGTCGACGCCGTCCTCGCAAGTACCGCGGCGATGCCCGGCCCGGCCGGTTCGCTGTCGGGAATGACGGCGACCAGCGCGTTGCGCACCGATAGCGGACTCAATTTCGGGCGATTCGGGAACGGCCGTTACGATGCGATCACCGATCAGCTTGCGGCCGACGACAACTCGACCGTCCAGTTGAATCTGCTGACCGAGAGCGAGAATCTGCTGTGGTCGGAGATGCCGAGCATCCCCCTGTTCGTCACTCCCCGTGCCATCGGCTTCGTGAACGGCCTGCAGAACGGTGTGGCCGGTCCCACCCAGGCGGGATCCGGTTGGAACATGGACCGCTGGGTGCTGAAGCGGTGACAGGTGCGAATGGGTGAGTGACCATGGAGAGGTGTCGATGAGCAAGCACGCTGCGATCGAATCCGACGACTTAATCGCCGAGCGGACCGACAAGGCGGCCTCGCAGGTCGAACGCCTCACCCGGTGGCGCGACGATTTCCCCACTCCCGGTGTTCGTTTCGCGGATCTCACCCCGGTTTTCGCCGATCCGGAAGGTTTCCGGGCGGTCATCGAATGCCTGGCCGCCTGCGCCCCCGACGCCGATCTCGTCGCCGGTGTCGACGCCCGCGGCTTCCTGCTCGGCGCCGGCGTCGCGGCCACCCTCGGCACCGGCGTCCTCGCGGTCCGCAAGGCGGGGAAACTGCCCCCGCCGATCGTGTCGCGCGAATATGTCCTCGAATACGGCACCGCGGCCCTGGAGATCCCGGGTGACGGCGTCGAATTGGCCGGGCGGCGCATCCTGCTGCTCGATGACGTCCTCGCCACCGGCGGCACGCTCGCCGCGGCGGCGTCACTGTTCGAGCAGGTCGGAGCCGAAATCGTCTCCGCCGCCATAGTTCTCGAGATCTCCTCGCTCGGAGGCAGGGATCGGCAGGGGGACTACCCGTTGACTTCGATCGTCCAGGTGTGAGGCCACGCGCGCGGTCCCTTTCCGGGGTCGCCGGGGTGGGCGGTCCGGGCTCGGCACCGGTGTGATCGGAATTTCACTGGTGTCTACGCCGGGAATGTGACTACTCTGGACGAGTCTTATCCCCGTTGATCGGAGTTATGCCGTTGCTCTCATGAGGTAGCGCCTTCGGGCGGCCCGCACATCGCGCGCCGCGATTCCGTCGCAACCTCAGGGGTACGCATGACCACTCTGTCTATTTCCGATCTCACTTTCTCCTGGCCGGACGGCACCCCCGTTCTCGAGGGCGTCGGCGCGGCGTTCGGCGCGGGACATATCGGTCTGGTCGGCGGTAACGGCGCGGGTAAATCGACCCTGCTGCGCCTGATCGCCGGTGAGTTGCGGCCGCTGCGCGGCTCGATCACCGTCTCCGGCGCCATCGGCTATCTGCGGCAGGATCTCGGGCTGGCATCGGGTCTGCGCGTCGACGCCGTACTCGGAATCGCCGAAATCCGGAAGTCGTTGCACCGCATCGAATCAGGATCCGCCGACGAGGGTGATTTCGATCGTGTCGGCAATGCCTGGGATGTCGAGGAGCGCGCCATCGCGCTACTCGGCCGCCTCGGACTCCCCTACGTCGCCGATTCGCCCGAACAACTCGATCGGACCATGGAGACGCTGTCCGGCGGGGAAACCGTGCTGCTCGGCCTGGTGGCCGAACTGCTGGCCGAACCGGACGTGCTGCTGCTGGACGAGCCGACGAATAATCTCGACCAGCACGCCAGGCAGCGGCTCTACGAGGTGGTCGCGCAGTTCTCCGGCACCGTGCTCACGGTCAGCCACGACCGCGATCTGCTGGAGCGGATGGATGCGATCGCGGAGCTGCGCCGAGGAGAACTCCGGCTGTTCGGCGGCAATTTCGGCGTCTACGAACAGATCATCGAGGCCGAACAGGAAGCTGCGCGCGCGGCCGTCCGCGACGCGAGAAGCGATATGCGCAAACAGGCGAAGGAACTCGTCGACACCCGCGTCAAGCTGGACCGCAGGCAGCGCTACGGCAGGAAGATGGCCGAGAACAAGCGGGAACCGAAGATCGTCATGGGTCTGCGCAAACGGGCCGCGGAGGTGTCGGCGGGCAAATTGCGCAACAACCACATCGAGAAGCTGGACACCGCGAAAGAGCAGCTCCAGCAGGCCGAGGAGTCGCTGCGCGAGGATCGCGAGATCCGTGTCGACCTTCCAGGAACCCGGCTGTATCCCGGTCAGGACGTCATCGAGCTCGACGAGGTGCGCCTGAGCTGCGGGCCCGTGGTCTCCCTTCGGGTCACCGGACCGGAGCGGATCGCCCTGACCGGCCGCAACGGCGTAGGCAAGACCACGCTGCTGCGCCGGATCGCCGAGGAACCGCCGAAAGTGCCGTGGCGCGTGCTCGCGCAACGTCTCGACATCTTCGATGAGCGGCGCTCGGTCTTCGACAATGTCGCGGCGATGGCGCCGCACGCGTCGGCCGAACAGATCCGCGCCCAACTGGCTCGCTTCCTGTTTCGCGGTGCCGCCGCCGACCTCACCGCCCGCGCACTGTCCGGCGGCGAACGGCTGCGGGCCGCGCTGGCGATGCTACTGCTGGCTGATCCGGCTCCACGTCTGCTGCTACTCGACGAACCGACCAACAATCTCGATCTGCCCAGCCTCGATCACCTGACGCAGGCGCTGGCGAGTTTCGAGGGCGCGCTCATCGTGGTCAGCCACGACGCTCGTTTCCTCGATGAGATCGGGGTGACCAGGCGTCTGGAGCTCACCCCGGCGGGTGTGACGGAATAGCCTCGGTAAACCCCGAAGCCGCGGCGGCCCCTGGGCTCAGAATTCGCGCACCGGCAGGGCGAGGGTGTCGAAAGCGGCTTCGAGGAAGTCGTCGGGCAGGCTGCTGCCCGTCCAGGTCCAGTCCTTCGGGCTGACGGCCTCGGCGACCTCCTCGACGGCCCAGCCCGCGCGGTCCGGTTCCTCCATCGGTATGCGCAGTGCGATCACCGCCCAGGTGGTCAACTCGTCGATGCCGAGGTACTGCCACCATTCGGCGTCGCTCCAGCCGAGCCGTTCGGTGGCGTGCTCGGTCCACGCCGCCCGGTACAGCAGGGTGAGGGCGGTGCGCGGATCGGCGTCGGCGGCGGCGACGGCGGCGCGGACGGTGCGCACCAGGCGCAACTCCTGGGAGCGGGGGTGGCGGGCGAAGAAGCTCAGGTTGTCGCGCAATGTCGCGCGAAACGCACGGCCCCGCCCGAGATTCCAGCGCTCGGGCGGAGCCCAGAGGCGTCCGGGGCCATCGCCGAGGCCGGCCGCGCGGGCCCGCGTGGCGATATCGCCGAGGACGGCGTCGCGCCAGCCGAGCCCGTAGACGGTCTGCGCGGCGACGATCGCGTGGACCTGCTCATCGGTCGCGGCCCCGTCGAGCAACGCCGCGTCGCACTCGCCCCAGAGCGCGGCCAGCGCCGCCGTCACGGCCTGCCTGCATTGCGCATCGAGCTCACGTCGGGGAATGTCGGTCCATGGCAGCAACGCCAGGTAGGTCCGGTCCCACAGTTCTCGCACCGCTGAATTGTTCACTACCGCTTCCGTGATGTGGTAATCCACCACCGGTGCGTATCGAAGGCACTGGTACAGGGGGGTTTCGGCGGGGGTGAGCGCGACCCCGCCGATCAATCCAACTGCGCCGATGGCTTTTTCGGTGCGACGTGACGATAGCCGTCGCGAATGACCGTACCGACTTCCGTCAAGTCCGGATCGGCCTCCAGGCGGATGGCCCTGACGCGGGTCAACGGGTCGATCACGGCAGTGGAGGGGCCGATCGGCGTGGGGACCGGCGCCTATTGACGAGATTAGTTTTAGTCATCTACACTAAAACAAGAACCGAGAGGAGTTCCGTTATGGGATACGGACACTGGGACGACACCGCCTACCGCGCGGCGAAGACCTACCGCGCCGGGCGTGGGATCGAGGACTTCGGCTACACCGCCGAGATGCGGGACAAGCCCTACGCCAGTTGGAAGGCGCATCCGAGTCTGGATCCGTTCGGGGTGCGGACGCGGGAATGCCGGGATTCGGCCGAGCACGGCAATTCGCTGCCCATCGCCGTACTCTTCGACGTCACAGGATCCATGGGGCAGGTGCCGATCATCATGCAGGACAAACTCGGCAAGCTGCACGGCCTGCTCCAGGCCAAGGGCTACGCCGAGGATCCGCAGCTGCTGTTCGGCGCGATCGGAGACGCCGAGACCGACCGGGTTCCGCTGCAGATCGGGCAGTTCGAATCCGACAACCGGATGGACGAGCAGCTACGGAATATCCTGCTGGAGGGCGGCGGTGGCGGGCAGAAGTCCGAAAGCTATGAACTGGCCGCCTATTTCATGGCGACCCACATCGTCACCGACGCATGGGAGAAGCGCCGCAAACGCGGCTACCTGTTTCTCATCGGTGACGAACTGAACAAATCCAAGCTGGCATCGCGGCATATTCGCGCGTTGATCGGCGATCACGTGCGCACCGATATCTCGGTGGAGTCGATCTACCGGGAACTCGCCGAACGCTGGCATATCTATTACATCCTGCCCAACCAGTCGAGTTACTACGACGACCAGGAGATCGCCCGGCACTGGCGCGCGCTGCTCGGCCAGAACTTCGTGAAACTGGACGATCCGGCGGCGGTCTGCGAACTCATCGCCCTGACCATCGGGCTGGCCGAAGACCGGGTCGATCTGGACACCGGGCTGGCGGATCTGCGTCACGTCGGGTCGGTGGACGAAGCGCGGGCTGTCGGAAAGGCATTGGGCGCGGACGGTGGTCAGGCGATGAAGGCGTTGCCGGGCGGGGCGAGTTGAGCGGGTTCGCCGACGCGCACGTCATCGTCGTCGATCTCGGCTTCGGCGACGCGGGTAAGGGCGCGACCGTGGACTGGCTGTGCGCGGAGCCGGGCGGGTCGGCGGTTTCGGCCGTCGTGCGTTTCAACGGCGGTGCGCAAGCGGCGCACAATGTGATCGCCGAAGGCAGGCACCACACCTTCGCGCAGTTCGGATCCGGCACCTTCTCCGAGGTGCCGACCCTGCTCTCGCGGCACATGCTGGTCGAACCGATCGCCCTGGCGGGTGAGGCGCGGCAGCTGGCCGCCCTCGGCATCGTGGATCCGTTGCGCCTGTTGCGCATCGATGGCCGAGCCCTGCTCACCACACCGATCCATATCGCCGCGAACCGTGCGCGCGAGGACGCGAGGGGTTCCTCGCGCCACGGTTCCTGCGGCCGTGGCATCGGGGAAACCGCCAGGTACGCACTGGAACACGATGCCCCGCTGGTCGCCGACTGCCTGCGGCCATCGGTGCTGTTCGACAAATTGCGGCTGCTCGCCGCGCATTACGGTCCACTCATCGCGCCGAGCGCGCACCGGTACGAGCCGATCGCGGATCTGGTCGACATGTACCGGGAATTCGCGGCGGCCGTCCGCGTCGTCGGCCCGGACCACCTCCGCGGGCTCGCCGTCCGCGGTCGGCTGATCTTCGAGGGGGCGCAAGGCGTACTCCTCGACGAATGGCGTGGTTTTCACCCGCACACCACCTGGTCCACCGCGACGCCCGATAACGCGCGTGCGCTACTGGCCGAGGTCGGCGCCACGGCGTTCACCCTCGGCGTCACCAGGACCTACCCGACCAGGCACGGCGCGGGCCCGTTCCCTACCGAGGATCGGGCGCTCGACATCGCGGAGGCGCACAATGCCAACGGCCCCTACCAGGGAGCGTTCCGGCGCGGCCACGCCGATCCGGTGCTCCTCAGGTACGCCGTCGCCGCCTGCGGCGGTATCGACGGACTGGCCGTCACCCACCTCGACGCCCCCGCGACGGTCTGTGCCGCGACCGGGTACCGCACCCGGGAAGGATTGATCACCGATCTGCCGCTGGGAGATGAGCGCGACCTCGCCCACCAGAAGCGGCTGACCGATGTCCTGTTCACCGCCGAACCCGTACTCGCCGAACTCCCCGCCGACCGGATCGGCTGGTTCGACAGGGAGATCGGGGCGCCCGTCGTGCTGACCTCCGATGGTCCGGACCGCGCCTCCCGCTGCGCGACAATGGCTCTCGGGGGAGCCGGCGTCGCACGGTGATCGGATGCGGCAGGATGGTTCGCCGTGGAGCAATCGGTGGTTTCGGTCGATGTGGTGACGCTGCGATTCTGGCCCGACGATCCCGGCGTGACGGTGGGTGTCGCCGCGCGCGAGCACGAGCCGTTCCTCGGCGAACTGGCGTTGCCCGGGGTGCTGCTCGGTCGTGGCGAACGGCTCGCACTCGCGGCTCGGCGCGCGGTCCACACGAAGTTGGGGGTGCCCGAGGCCGCGATCGGCGCGGTCGGGCAGTTGGTGACCTTCGACGAACCCAACCGAGATCCGCGTGGCCCCACCCTGTCCATCGCGATGTGGGCGGTGGTCGGGACGCACGAGGGTCCGGCGCGGTGGGTGTCCTTCGATGACGTCCCCGCCCTGGCCTTCGACCACAATCGCATCGTCGAGGCCGCGCGCGGGCAGCTGTCACGCCTGCTCTGGAAGGATCTGTCGTTCACCAAGGCGCTCGCGGGCGAGGAATTCCCCGCCACCCGCGCTGTCGAACTCACTACCGCCCTACTCGGCGCGCGACCCGATCCGGCCAACCTGAACCGCACCCTGGCGGCCATCCCCGGCCTGGCACGCACCGCGGAACGTCGTCGCACCAAGGCCACCGGCCGCCCCGCCGCCGTCTGGGCTTTCGACTCGGCGGGGTGAATCGCCGGATCGGCCCAGAAGTCGGCACGGCTCAGGCTCGTCCGGGTTCGTTGCTGTCGACGAAGTCGAGCATGCGGCACGGCGCTCGTCGTTCACCTCTCGGATACCGGCACGTGGACTGTGCGTATAGCGTGGCGCTATCGCGAATTCAGGTGTCGTTCAGCGAGACGACCCGGCGTCGCGCAGGCGATGAAACATCCGTGAACAGTGCGCCGTCGGCCTTTCGGCGCGCGCCGGGAGGCCGGATCGTTCGGGGTTATGAACCGGAGGCAGTTGCTGTCGACGACCCTCGCCGCCTGCGCCCTGCTCGCCACGTCCACCGGCGCCGCCCGCGCACACGGCCGGAGGAACAAAGTGGTGCTGATCGGTATCGACGGGGTCCTCTATTCGAGAATCGAGCAGGCGCGGGCCCCGAATCTCTTGCGGCTCAGTGCGGAAGGTCTGCTCAGTCGCAGTTCGGTCGCACCGCATATCAGTATCTCCGGCCCGTCCTGGGCCACCGTGCTCACCGGTGTCTGGGATCGCAAACACGGAATCACCGGCAATATCTTCGACGCGGTGCCGTTCGCGAGATATCCCACCCTCTTCACCCGGCTCCAGCGGGCACGGCCCGGACTGAAAACCCAGTGCATCGCGACCTGGGAGATGATCGCGGTCATGGCGGGTAGCGGCGACCCGCGCGCCGACGTCGTCGTCACCACCGCCCCCGTACCCGACGATCCGGACGAATCGAAGACCGACGCCGCGACCGCCGCAGGCGTCGTCACCGCGATCACTCGATTCGGCCCCGATTTCTGCTTCACCCACCTCGACCAGGTGGACCACGCGGGACATTTCGCCGGTGGCGCCCGATCCGGGAACTATCTCGCCGCCATCGAACGAGTGGATGAACTCGTCGGCCGCATCGTCGCCGCCGTCGACGCCCGCGCGGCGGCCGAACCCGCCGAGTCCTGGACGATCCTGGTCACCACCGATCACGGCCACACCCCGAAGGGCGGCCATGGCGGCCTGTCCACCGACGAGACCGCGACCTTCGTCATCGCGCGCGGGCCCGATTTCCCCGCGGGTGTCACCACCGACCGTTTCTCGCTGGCCGACCTCACCCCGACGGTGTTGGACCTGCTCGGGGCGCCCCCCGACCCCGCCTCCGATGGCCGGTCCATGCTCGCAGCACTGTCCGAGCGACCTCTCGCCGGCCGCTAGTATCGCGCTCCCGCAACCGCATGCCCACGAATGCCGCCGTACCGGACTAAAGTTGTGGTCTGGGCGGTTGCGGCGGTCGGATAGGGTGATCCGACCGCGGCGTGGAGAGGTGGTGGCATGACTCAGCATCTGGACGAGGCGAACGTCGAGCAATCGGCGGCATCGGCCCCGCAGCCGGAGGGAGCTCCGGCGACGTCCGAGACCGCTCCCGCGCCCCGTCCGACGCCGACCAGCGCCGCCCAGCGGCAGCCGGGCGCGACGGCGGCGGTGCCCACGTCGGCCTCGCGCCGGGTGCGCGCCAGACTGGCCCGCCGGATGACCGGTCAGCGCGGTATCGCCGCGGTCAAACCGGTGCTCGAACCCTTGGCGACGGTACATCGCGAGCTGTATCCGAAGGCCAATCTGACGCTGCTGCAGCACGCGTTCGACGTGGCCGACGAGCGGCACGCGCATCAGTTCCGTAAATCCGGCGACCCGTACATCACCCATCCGCTCGCGGTGGCCAATATCCTCGCCGAACTCGGTATGGACACCACCACGCTGGTCGCGGCGCTGTTGCACGACACCGTCGAGGACACCGGGTACTCACTGGAACAGCTGACCGCCGATTTCGGCCAAGAGGTGGCGCATCTGGTCGACGGCGTCACCAAACTCGACAAGGTCAACCTGGGCGCGGCGGCCGAGGCCGAGACCATCCGCAAGATGATCATCGCGATGGCGCGCGATCCCCGGGTGCTGGTGATCAAGGTCGCCGACCGGCTGCACAATATGCGGACCATGCGGTTCCTGCCGCCGGAGAAGCAGGCCAAGAAGGCCAAGGAGACGCTGGAGGTCATCGCCCCGCTGGCACACCGCCTCGGTATGGCGACCGTCAAATGGGAGCTGGAGGACCTCGCGTTCGCGATCCTGCACCCGAAGAAGTACGACGAGATCGTGCGCCTGGTCGCCGATCGCGCGCCCTCGCGCGACACCTATCTGGCCAAGGTGCGCGCCGAGATCGTGAATACCCTTGCGGCGTCACGGATCAACGCGATCGTGGAAGGCCGTCCGAAGCACTACTGGTCGATTTATCAGAAGATGATCGTCAAGGGTAAGGATTTCGACGACATCCACGACCTGGTCGGTATCCGCATCCTGTGCGACGAGGTCCGCGACTGCTACGCCGCGGTCGGTGTCGTGCATTCGCTGTGGCAGCCCATGGCGGGCCGGTTCAAGGATTACATCGCCCAGCCCCGCTACGGCGTCTACCAGTCGCTGCATACCACCGTGGTCGGTCCGGACGGCAAACCGCTCGAGGTGCAGATCCGCACCCAGGACATGCATCGCACCGCCGAATTCGGCATCGCCGCGCACTGGCGCTACAAGGAGACCAAGGGCAAACACTCCAACGACAGCACCGAGGTCGACGATATGGCGTGGATGCGCCAACTCCTCGACTGGCAGCGTGAGGCCGCCGATCCGGCCGAATTCCTGGAGTCGCTGCGTTTCGACCTGAAATCGCCGGAGATCTTCGTCTTCACGCCGAAGGGCGATGTCATCACGTTGCCGCAGAAGTCGACCCCGGTCGACTTCGCCTACGCCGTGCACACCGAGGTCGGGCACAAATGCATCGGCGCCAGGGTCAACGGGCGGCTCGTCGCGCTGGAACGTCAGCTGGAGAACGGCGAAGTGGTCGAGGTCTTCACCTCGAAGGCGCAGAACGCGGGCCCGAGCCGGGACTGGCAGAACTTCGTGGTGTCCCCGCGCGCCAAGGCCAAGATCCGGCAGTGGTTCGCGAAGGAACGCCGCGAAGAGGCGTTGGAGAGCGGCAAGGAGCAGATCTCCAAGGAGGTCCGCCGGGTCGGTCTGCCGCTGCAACGACTGATGAGTGTGGACGCGATGACCGCGGTCGCGCACGAACTGCACTACACCGATATCTCCACCCTCTACACCGCCGTCGGCGAGCACCAGGTCTCCGCGCACCATGTCGTGCAGCGGCTGATGGCCCAGCTCGGCGGCATCGGGGATGTCGAGAACGAACTGGCCGAACGTTCCACCCCGTCGACGACCCCGTCGCGCCAGCGCACCACCGGCGACGCGGGCGTCCTCATCCCCGGCGCCACCGGCACCGTCGCCAAACTGGCGAAATGCTGTACTCCGGTGCCGGGCGACGAGATCCTCGGCTTCGTGACCAGGGGCGGCGCGGTCAGTGTGCACCGCACCGACTGCACGAACACGGGCTCGCTGCAGGAGCAGGCCGAGCGGATCATCGATGTGGAATGGGCGCCGTCGCCGTCCTCGGTATTCCTCGTCGCCATCCAGATCGAGGCGCTCGATCGCACCCGCCTGCTCTCCGATGTCACCAAGGTGCTGGCCGACGAGAAGGTCAACATCCTGTCCGCCGCCGTCACCACGCACGGCGATCGGGTCGCGATCAGCAAGTTCACCTTCGAGATGGGTGATCCGAAACACCTGGGCCATCTGCTCAATGTGGTGCGCAATGTCGAGGGCGTCTACGACGTCTACCGCGTCACCTCGGCGAGCTGAGCGAGTAGCGGTACGGTCGCCCCAACTGTGTGGGGCGACCGATTCCGCTGGCACAGTGGTCGATTCGCGGTGAACTACGCGGCCATGTCCTGATCGCCCGAAGGGGGCCGACGGGTGGTGGCGAGGCGAGCGCACGGTGGTCTCCCGTCGCCCGGCGCGGCCTCGCATTCGATCTTTCTGGTGCGCCGTCGCGTGATCGCGGACACAGGCTGATCGGTCGTAAACTTGCCGAGCCTACACCTACGCCACGCCGTCGCGCGATAAGTGTCGCACGGCGATTCGCGGAAAGTTTTCGCAGCGTCGCCAGTCATAGCCGGAATCTGTTACCGTCTTAGGGGTTTCATGGCGTTGAAGTTGGCTGCGGCAGCACGAGATTGATTGTGGATCGCTATGACTATGGATACGGCAAGAACATCGGGGATGCTGGTCGCACTCGCCGTTGCTGTGGCGATCGCACCCGCGGGTCCCGCGGCCGCCGAACCCTCGAATCATGCTGGGCCGCTGACGGATCTGTCGATCCGGACCTGTCCCGCGCTCTACGCGTTGGGCATTCAGGGCACGGGGGAGTCCTCTCCCGACGCCGCGCCGACCACCGATACCGGCATGCTCTCGACGGTTTTCAGTCCCATGATGGCCGCCGCGGCCGAACCGGGACTCCTCGATCGCGCCTATGTGCCCTACGAATCCGCGTTCGGCGGTATCGACGCCAAACGCGTGACGCCGTATTCGGAATCGGTGGCGGGCGGATTGGTCCGGTTGCGGACCATGGCCGCGCAGATCGCGGCCCAGTGCGCCGATACCCGGTTCGCGATTGTCGGGTATTCGCAGGGCGCCCACGTCGCCTCGGTGTTCGCGCAGGAAGTCGGCAGGGGGTCGGGGGTGATCCCGGCCGAGAAGGTCGCCGCGGTCGCGCTGTTCGCCGATCCGACCCGCAACCCCGGCGCCCCGCTGTTCCCCGGCGCACCGGGTAGACACACCCCCGATCCGGCTCCCGGCACACGCGGCGATCGGGTAGCCGACGTCGCCGCATTGTCGCTGACACCCGCCGAGGGCGGCGGTATCGGACCGGAGCGGGACAGGGCGCCCGACTTCGCCGCGCTCACCGGACGGGTCGCGAGTTTCTGTGCCGCAGGCGATTTGGCGTGTGACGCGCCGTCCGGTGCGCCGGTGCTGCGGGCCGTCGCGAATGTCGCGGGACAGGCCACACTGAGCGGAGGCGATCCGATCGCCTCGCTGGTGTCGATTTCGCAGGCGCTGGCCTACACCTCGATCAGGACAGTGAGCGAGGTCGCCACCGAGGATGTGCAGGGCACGTCGCTGACGAATCTGTCCATCGCCCCGAAGAAGTCGATCTCGCAGCGCATCGCCGACGCGTCCGATCCGCGCGCGCCGATCGATCTCGCCGGGGCCGTGCAGGCGTTGCTGAAGGTCGGCATGATCGGGCTGAACGCGGTTGCGACCGTGGTGAAGACGGTGCTGAGCCCGGCCGCGATCTCCGAATTGGCCACAGCGGGTTTGTCGAATCCGGCGGCGGGACTGCTGCGGCTCGGCACCGAGCTGGCCGGAGCCATTCCCCAGCTCGTTCCGCCGACGACGGTGTCGCGCCTGGTCACGCAGTCCTTCGACGCTGTCGTCCAGAACGTCACCGATAACAGGGAGCTACTCGATCTCACGACCTGGGTGCGGTATTGGGACACCGCGCGGCGGCACGGCGCCTACAGCACCGCGGCGGTGGCGGCCAACGGCGACGCGCCGACCCGCTACGTCGCGGACTGGTTCGCCGCGGTGGCACGGGATCTCGCCGAGAAATTCGGACAGGGCGCCGTTGTTCAGGGTAGCAAACCGGGGCCGGGATTCTTCGGAGACAGTTCCGGCGCGTCGACTACGCCGAATTCCTCCGGTACGGGACAATTTCCGTTCGGGACAGGAGCCGATGGCGCCTCATCCGGCGGCGCGACCTCGATTCCGCCCACCGAGCGACCCGGTACCACCAACACTGCCTACCCGTTCTCCACGAACTGATCGCCGAGAGGTCCGACGATGCGACGCTACGTGTCCTGCGCTGCGGGAATGGGGGAATGTTGAAGCCGTACAAAGATCTGTCGCGCTGGTACGGCGCGCTCGAGCCGGACGCGGCGACCCCCGCTCCGGTGGCGCGGGACGACGCGAGCGCGCAGGTGCGTGCCGAGGACGACGGCCCTGCGAGGTATCCGCACTACATTCCCGAAGAGGATCCGGAGGAGGCGCGCGCCCGCGCGGAGGTGCCGACCGATCTGCCCGCGCGACGCAGTGAATTCATCGGCGGCTGGTCGGATTGGGTGGCCGATCACGCGCCGGGACCGGATGACGACTACGAACCGCGTCCCAGCGGCACGGTGCGCTTCCCGTGGCCCGATGACGACGACTTCGATGACGAGCCGGACGAGGATTCCACCGCGCGCGCCCGCTCGATTCCGGCGCTGCGCACCGCGGCCAGGCAGCATCCGGCGACGCGGCGCGCCAGGGTGGTCCTCGTCCTGATCGTCGCCGTGTTGACGCTGCTGCTGGCCGGTGCGGGCGCGCTGTGGCTGGTGCAGACGGCCGGGCAGCGCGGCGCCGCGGGGTCGGAACCCGCGCCCATGCGGTTCACCGCGGGCAGCGCGCGATCCGCCGGAGCCGACTGCCCGACCGAACGCGGCGCGGGCGTGCTGCGCGGCGCGGACGCGGGCAGCACCGACTCCGGGCCCGATGTGGTGCTCGCCTTCCAATACGCCTACTACGCCGAACGTTCGGGAGAACAGGCGCGCGCGGTGGTCGCCCCGGACGCCCCGATCTCCTCCGCGGAGGTGATCCAGCGCGGTATCGACAGCATTCCGGTGGGCACCACGCACTGCGTGCGGGTCGTCACGATCACCGACAACAGGTATTCGGTGGAGGTCACCGAATACCGGCCGGGTGGTGTGCCGGCCACGTACAACAAGCAGACGGTCACCACCGCGGTGATCGGCGGTCGCACCCTCATCATGGGTATCGCGGCCGGATGAAGGAGAGTTGAGAACGATGGGAGAGGACTGGAGCCGCTGGCTCGACGAGGCGCCCGGGGCGGGCGGGCCGTCGAGCCGACAGGTGCGGTCCAAGGCTCCGGTAGTACGGCTACGGCGTGGCAAACGTGACGACGACGGCGCCGATGCCGACCCCGCCCAGCGCCCGATCCTGGTGGTCGGCGGCTGCGGCGGTGCGGGAACCACCACGACGGCCCTCGGTCTCGCGGGCGAACTCGCCTCGGCGGGCACCCCGACCGTCGCGGTGGACGCGACCGCGGCGGGCAGCGATCTGGCCCTGCGCGGCGCGGACGAACATCTGCATCCGATCAGCCTGCAGTCCTGGCTGTACGGGCGAGGCGACGATGAACCCGCCCCGTTGAAGGAGTGCCTGTCGCTGGCGAGCTCCGGTATCGGACTGCTCTGGCGCGATGCCGCGCCGCTGCGTCGCAGGGCGACATATCTCACCGTCGCGCGGGCGGTCGACGACGCCGGATACACCGCGGTGTACGACGGGGGCAATCCGATTGCCGGTCGTCAGCTGCGTCCGCTGCTCGATGACGCGGATGTGGCCATGGTCCTTACCATTCCGGCCAGAAGCGATGCGGCCAATCGGCTGCGGGTGACCCTGGAATGGCTCGATGACCAGTTCGGCGATTCGAGCGAGGGACCGGGCACCGGCATCGTCGGCGATACGACCATCGTGGTCTCGCATCAGCATCCCGGCTCCGACTCGCGTGTTGCCGATCATTTGCGTGAACATCTCTCCGGCTGGGTGCGTGATATCAGGGAGATTCCCTACGATCCGCATCTGGCGCGCGGCGAACTCGTCCGGCACTCGTCGTTGGCCGACGAGACGCGCCAGGCCTACGCGCGATTGCTGGCGGGGGTGGCATCATGACCGCCGCTATGAATCTTCGTCGTAAGCACGATCCCCAACCGGCGGGTGTGGTGGCGCCGCCCGAGTCCAGGCGCGCGCCGGTGTGGGAGCGTCCGGTACCCGGCGTCGGCCGTGCGCCGCTGGTGTGGTTGCTCGGTGTGCACGGCGGCGCCGGAGCCACTACGCTCGCGCATGTGCTTGCGCCCGCGGCGGATTCGAGCCGCCGCTGGCCCGGCGTCTTCGAGCGTGAATCCCCCTTTGTCGTGCTGGTGGCCAGGGAAACGATCGCCGGTTTGACGCGCGCCCACGATTTGCTGCGTCAGCACCATTTCGGTTTCGGCGGGCCATCGGAGGTCATCGGCCTCGTCACCGTCGCCGCGAGGCCGGGCCGGATGCCCCCGGAGATCCGGCGCTACCGCGACGTGGTCGGCTCGCTGGCTGGCCCGATGTGGCAGGTGCCGTGGTACGAGGAATGGACGCTGGTCGAGCCGGAGCAGCTTCCGACATGGTCGCCTGGCGACCCGCTGCCGGAGAAGAAGCGCAAGATCGATCCGCTCGAGGAGGTCCCGCTCGAGGTTCGCGAACTCGGCGCCGATATTGTTGCCGTCGTCCGTGAAAAGCTCGATGCCAGTTCGTCTTTCGATGAGGAGGAGCCGTGATGGCGCGCACCGTGTCGATGCACAGGGCGTTGATGCACACTTCCGAGGAAGGTAGCCGATGAGCATGTTGCTGTTCGCCGCGCAGGACACCTACGGCGCCGTCCTCGCGCAAGTCGGGAATCCGACACCGGAAGCGCCTCCCGGCTCGGAGAAGATCCTGCAGCTGGTGCGGTACCTGACCTGGTTCGTGTTGTTGTCGGGTATCTGCGGCATCGTCTACGCGGGCGGCAAATTCGCGTGGGAGAAGTGGACCGGCGGCGGGCTCGAATCGCCGAAGATGGTCGCGGGCGCCATGATCGGCGGTGTCGTCGCGACCAGCGCGGGCACCATCATGAACGCCGTCATCGGCACGTGATGTCCATGTCCAGCGTGCGACTCTCGGCGAGCGAGCTGCTCGCCTATAAGCAAATGCCCTCCGATGTACTCGAACCACTGATGCACTTGCTGAATTGGCTGCTGTGGTTCGTGCTGCTGGTCTGTCTGGCGTGGATGATCCTGTCCGCGGGCCGGTTGTGGATCGCGTTCCGCAGCGATATGGCGGTCAACGACGCCACCCACGGTGTCGTGATGAGTCTGATCGGCGCTTCGGTGGCGAGCACTGCCTCCGGAATCGCGTTGGCGTTCCTGCCGACGTGAGCCGGTACCTGATGGGGACGGTTCTGACATGAATTCCACAGTGATGCGCTCGCACGCGGTGAGCGTGTTCGGCGCCGCGCTGGTCGCGGTCGCCGGCTGCGGCGCCGACGGTGACGGCGTCGCGGCGCCGGATCCGGCCGCACCGCCGACCGATGTGCGGTGGCAGGACTTCCAGGGCGTCGCGCTGCCGAGCACCGCACAGGGGCCGAAGTCGATAACCGACGGCGCCGCTGTCGAATTCGAGCACACCCCGCCCGGCGCGGCGGTAGCCGCGATCACGCACACGATCCGGCTGTCGGTGGCCGCCGACGGCCAGTGGGCGAAGGTGGTGGCCGGGGAGGTCGTGCCAGGCCCGGCTCGGGACGAGTGGTCGGTGAACCGATTACAGCTGTCCCTCACGGGGCCCGCCGCGCCGGAGTACGCGCCGCGGCTGCTCGGCTACCGGATCACCGAGTACACCGACCTGTCCACCGCGGTGGATATCTATACCGAGTTCTCCGACGGTTCGAAGGCGGTGAACCACACCACCGTCGAATGGTTCCAGCAGGACTGGAGGTTACGTCTGCCCGATCCGGACTCGACCGCGAGACCTGTCGAGTCCATCGACGAATTACCCGACGACATCGTGACATTGGAGGCACCGAAGTGAGTCAGAAGGAGCCCTACGCGCGCGAGCGCGTCTCCTTCGGTGCCATCGCGTCCGCGGCATTGCTGGCACTGATCCTGGTGGTCGGCATCGTCATGTGGATCGGGAGTGACGATTCGAACGGCGATGAGAGCGGCGCGGCCACCACGACCACGAGCGGCGAGGGTTTCGCCGAACCCGAGGTCGATATCTTCGGCAGGCGTCTCGATATTCCGAACAACCCTGCCGGGCAACCGCTTTCGCAGGATCCGTCACGGCAGCGCAAACCGACCGATTCGGACTGGCTGACCGCGGCGCCCGAGGGCACCACCGCCCCGCGCGGCTGGCAGCGGGTCTACGGCGCGTCGGTACCGTTCTCCACCTCCGACGGGCCGACGCGTATCGAAGACGGTCTGGCCGTTGGCTATTCGCATACGCCGCAGGGCGCTGCGCTGGCCGCGGCGCAGATCACCTACCGGATCAACGCCCGCCCGGCCGATCGCGAACTGTACCTGCGTCAGATCCGTGTCTCCGCGGCGCAGATCGCGGCCTACGACAAGGCGCTGAACGAGAATCGGCTCCCGAAACAGCAGCCGGAGAAGATCACCCGCTATTTCGTGGCCTCCGACGCCTTCAAGGTGGAGAACTACGCCGACGACCTCGCCATCATCCGATTCGCCTCGCGCGGTCAGGTGATCGATGGCAGACAACTGTGGGCCGCACTGCGTTTGGTGATGGTCTGGGATGCGGGCGACTGGCGTCTGAAGCCGTCCTCCTCCAGCGGCGCACCGACCGAGTACATCGAGTCGATCGAAGGGTGGACCGCATGGTGAGCCGCTGTCCCGCGTCCGAGCGACGCTCCTCGCCACTGCCGCGCGCCGGTGCGGCGCGGGCCGGGGTTGCCTCGATGACCCCCCGATATCTCGCGGAGCACGATTCCGCGATCGTCCGGTTCGCGAGAAAGGCTCGAGAAACAGTTGATGGCCGACCGACACGGGTGGGCATGCGCCCGGCAGTCGTGCGGCGGGACAGCGATGGGAAGCTCCGGCCGGTGACCGGCGATCGGCGAGTCCGGAACGAGTCCCTTCTAGATATCGAGGGGTGGACCCAATGGTGAGGCGAATTCTCACGATCTTCGCGGTGATCTTCACCGTGATGATCGCGACACCGACGGTGGCATACGGCCAGACCTATGGTTTCGACGATACGTGCAACGAGATTCACGACACGCTCGATGATGTCGGGTTGCCGGGGATCTCCCTCGGCGACGCGGCCTCCGCGGCGTGCAAGGCGGGTAATGCCGCGTCCCATCCCGGCGACGCCGCGACCGCCGTCAAGGACAAGGCGTGGGATTCCACCTTCGGCAAGGTGGTCGACTCGTTGATGAAGGGTCTCGGCGAGGCCATCATCCTGGCGTTGACGTTCTGGATGAAGGTGCCCAACGAGGCGGCGAGCGATAACGGTTCGTTGTTCACCAAGATCAACGACTACACCTATCAGATACAGATACTGCTGCTCATCGCCTCGGTCATCCTGACGGGCGCGCGCTTGGCCGAGGCCAGGCGCGGGGCCGCGGTGAGCGAAGCGGCCGAATCGTTCCGCATGTTCGCGCGGGTGGTGTTCAGTTCGTGGATGCTCGGCGCCGTCATCGTGGCCGGCACTCAGGCCTCGGATCGCTTCTCCGAGTGGGTGATCACCGACGCGACCAACGGCAACGCCAAGGATCTCGCCGAGTTGATGGTGAAGACCAGTAAGTTGCAGGCGTTCTCACCCGGTCTGGTGTTGATCATCGCGATCGTCGGCCTGCTCGGCGCGCTCGCGCAGATCGTCCTCGCCATCGTGCGCCAGGGCCTGCTGCTCGTCGCCGCGGGTGTGCTGCCGCTGGCCGCCGCCGCGTCGGGGATGAACACCGGTAAGCAGTCGTATCAGAAGCTGGTCGGCTGGATCATCGCGTTCATGCTGTACAAGCCGGTCGCGGCGATCGTCTACATGATCGCGTTCATGACCGCGGGCCATGTGGACTCGCTGACCGCGACCGGCGGCCTGCCGGAAGCCGAAGAGGCCCAGCGCATGCTGGTCGCGATCGTGCTCCTGTGCAGTGTCGCGTTCGTGCTTCCCGCCCTGATGCGCCTGGTCACCCCGGCCGTCGCGATCGTCGGCTCCGGCGGTTCGGGTCTGACCGCCGCGGGCGGCACCCTCATCGGCGCGGCGGCGCTCGGCGCCATGGGCACCAAGGCGGTGGCGGTGAAGAGCACCGCGGGCGCGGGTTCGCCCGGATACGTTGCGGGCGGCGGCGGTCCGCGTCCCGGCGGCGCGGGTCCGCGCGGCGGTGGATCCCGCCCGGTGCCCCCGCCGCGCGGTGGCGGTGGCGGTGGCGGTACCGGGGGTCTGCCCCCGCGCGCCTCCGGGGGGCAGGGGCAGGCCGGAGTACCGTCCGGTGCGTCCAGGGCAGCGGGAAGAATCGGCGCCGCCCGTGCCGCGACCACCGGACTGAACCGGGCCGATGAAACCATGGGCGATCTCGCCGGCGACCGCTGGGCGAATCGCTCGCCCGACCTCGGGAGGAGCACCATTCCGCGATGACGATGTCCGACATCTACGAGCGCCGTTCGTACGGCCTCTGGCAGAAACCTCGCAGCGCCGGCCTTTTCGGTCTGCGCTGGGAGGAAACGGTCATCGGCTTCGTGGTGGTGATCACGGCGCTGATCACCGCGATGGTCGGTGGGTTCCAATGGGGTCTGATCGTCGGCGGCACCGGCGTGGTGATCATGGTTCCTCTGGTGTGGCGGACCGGCGGCCGCTCCGGATACGAGACGGGATTGATGATGTTCAACTGGATGCGTTCACGTAATCGCGGCGAGCACGTGTATCGGGGTGGCCGGTTCTCCCGCGTCCCCGGTGGCGTCACCCGCTTGCCCGGACTACTCGCCCCCTCGAAGCTGTACGAGGGTATCGATGCGGGCGGTTACAGCTTCGGCATGATCCATCTGCCGCAGTTCGCGCAGTACACGGTCGTGTTGCGGGCCTGGCCGCAGGGCCACGAGGCGGTCGACCAGCCGGTGATCGACCGCTGGGTGTCGGCGTGGGGCACGTTCCTCGCCTCGGTCGGCCAGACCAGCGACATCATCGCGGTGGTGCCCGTCATCGACACCGTGCCCGAGACCGGAAACCGTTTGCTGACAGAGGTTTCCACCATCACCAGGCCGGAGGCGCCCGACCTCGCCCAGCAGGTGATGTACGAACTGGCCACCGAATTGCCGCAGGAACGGGTGCAGTTGCTGCCCCGGGTGGCGATCACCTTCAAGGCCACCACCGCCGAGCGGCGCAAGAATCCGGCCGAGGAGGCCGTCGAGATCGGCCGCAGGCTGCCCGGCATCTGCGCCGCGCTGGCGGAGGCGGGTGTGCGCGCTCAGCCGATGTCGGCCGACGAGGTGATCGCGTTCATCCGGCGCAGCTACGACCCTGCCTCGCAGGCCGACCTCGAGGTCGCCTCCTCCGAACCCGGAGGCCACGGCCTGGATTGGGCCGACGCGGGCCCGGTCTCGCACGACGAGAAGTGGGATCACCTGATCCACGACGGTGGCCGCTCGGTCACCTGGGAGATGGACGCGGCCCCCGAGGGCGCGGTGGACGAGCGAGTGCTGCAGCGGCTGCTCGCGCCGAATCCCGAAGTGCCGCGCAAGCGTATCGCCATCGTGTATCGGCCCCATTCGGCCGCCGACGCCGCCGAGATCGTCGACGACGATTTCAAGAACGCGTTGGTGGCCCAGCAGAGCGAACGCGGTGTCGTCTCGGCCGCGGCGACCCTGCGGGTGGGCGCCACCCAACAGGCACGTGAGGAACAGGCCAGGGGTCACGGTGTGACCCGCTTCGGGGCGTTGGTGACCATCACCGAGCCCCTGCGCGGTGACCTGCCGCGTATCGAAGCCATCACCCGCGACCTGTCCACGCAGGCGCGCCTGAAGATCCGGCGTTGTTACCGGTACCAGTCGGCGGCCTTCGCGGCCTCGCTCGGGTGCGGAGTGATCCTGCCGGAACACGCGACGATTCCGAAGGCATTGGCGGGGTGAGCGATTCATGGCACGCGAGTACGAGCCACCCGGACGGGGACATGACGGTGGACAGCGGTCCGGTGTGGAGGACTGGCCCGACCGGGCCCGACGACCGGCGCGGAACATGAGCGGCGACGACTGGTCCGATGTCGGGGAGATGTCCGATCGGGAGCGGAGAGCGTCGCGCGACGCGGCCGAGCGACGGGGGCGCCCCGGGGCCGGGCGGGCCGACGCTGTCCGTGCCGATCGGGCGCATGCCGAGCGCGAAAGGGCGGAGCGAGCGCGGGGAGAGAATCCGCGCGGTGCGGCGCAGCGCCCGAATCGCGAAGGCGCGCGGCCGGATCGTTCCGGTGGACCCCGTCAGGATCGCGCGGGGATTCCGCGCTCCGATCGCGGCGCGGCGCAGCGTCAGGACCGCGCCCCCGCCCGCCCCGACCGCATCGGGTCGCCGCGTCCCGATCGCGGTGCCGCACAACGCAACAACGCTCGTCCCGGTCGGCCCGTGCCGCGTCAGGACAAGGCCGATTACACCGCCGACCGTGCCATGGGAACCCCGCCCATGGACAAGGCCGCGCGCCGGGCGAAGGCAAAGGCGGACAAGCGGAAGACGTCAGGGCCGCCGCTGCTCGACGACGTCACCAGGTCGAAGCTGGAACAGATCAGTCGCGAGGGTTCCGGCCTGCGCGCGGCGTGGGCGACGTTCCGGGTGCGCACCGACGATATCCGTCGCCGCAATTACGCCGCGCGCGCCGAACAGGTCTTCGAGGACGGATTCGACCGCAGCACAGCCCAACTCACCGATCGCGGGTACGCGGGCGCGGGCGGGGGCCGGATGAATGTGGTCGGCCGCCCGGTCGAGTACCGGGCCACCACCGCCCAGGTGGCCGGATTGTGGCCGTGGTCGGTCGGCGCGGGAGCGCCGCTGATCGGCACCCCGCTCGGTTCGCATCTGCATACCGGCGCACCGGTCTGCTTCGATCCGATGAACTGGTTCCTGCGTGGCAGCTTCATCACCGCCCCCAGCCTTTTCGTATTGGGGCTCAACGGTTTCGGCAAGTCCTCGCTGGTGCGGCGGATCGTGCTCGGCGGTATCGCCCAGGGCATCACCCCGCTCATCCTCGCCGACGTCAAACCGGATTACCGCAAGATGGTGGAGTTGGTCGGCGGCCAGGTCATCGACCTCGGTTACGGCCACGGCAAACTCAATCCGCTGGCGGCGGGCGTGCTCGGCTCGGTGGTGCCGAGGCTGGACGATTTCCCCGCGCTGCAACTGCAAGTCCTCCAGGATCTTCGGGCCCGTCAGGTGACACTGATCGCGGGCCTGGTCGAACTGGTGCGCGGCGCGCGGGTGCGCGACTACGAGGAGACGCTGATCTCCACCGCTCTGCGCATCCTCTACCAACCTGGCAGCGGCTATACCCCGGATCAGCCGCCGATCATGGAAAATCTGCTCGAGGTGATCGTCGCGGGCGGCGAGGAACTCATGCTCGACGCGGGCGCGGACGACGCCACCGAATATCAGAACGCCATCAAGGGGTTGCGGCGGTCGCTGCGCGCGCTGACCCAGGGGCCGTTCGGCGCGATCTTCAACGGGCAGACCTCGGTGCCGATCGATACCAGCGCCGTCGCGGTCTGTATCGACGTCTCGCATATCCCGACCGGCGACAAGAAACTCAAGGCCGCGGTCATGCTGGCCTGCTGGGCCGACGGTTTCGCCTCGGTCGAGGCGGCGCACGTCCTCGCCGACGCCGACCTCGGCCCGCAGCGGTACTTCCAGGTCGTGATGGACGAGCTGTGGCAGGTTCTCGGCCTCGGTGACTTCATGGTCGACCGGGTCGATGAGCTGACCCGTTTGCAGCGCAGTATCGCGACCGCGCTCATCATGATCAGCCACACCATCAAGGATCTGCAATCCCTCGGCTCGGAAGGCGCGATCGCCAAGGCTCTCGGCTTCCTCGAACGCGCCCGCGCCAAGATCTTCGGCGCGCTACCCGCCGAAGAGGTCAAACGGCTGGACAGTATCGTGCCGTTCACATCCGCGGAGGAGGAGATGGTGACCGGATGGTCAGCGCCGCAGGCCTTGACCGGTGAGGCGCTCAAACCAGGTCAACACCGGCCCTCCCCGCCCGGCACCGGCAAATTCCTGCTGAAGATCGGTGAGGACCGTCGCCCCGGCATCCCGTTCCACATGGAATTCACGGTGTCGGAGAAGGAAAGCGGGATTCACGATACGAACCAGCGCTTCAGCGAGTTCACCGAATCCACCACGCGCGGACCGGATTCACCGAGTGGGAGCGCCGCATGAGAATTCGGCCGGGATACGCGGCATCCACGCCGCGCCGCGCGCCCTGGCGGCCGGAGTCGGGTGGTGGAGGAGGTGTCCGATGATGCCGCATCGGTCCTACCGCAGGGTATCGCCGGAGGTGCGCAAAGCCGCTGTGGCGCAGGTCATCGCACTGACCGGCACGCTGAGTAGCGAATCCGAGGCATGCCGGGTGGTCGCCGATCAGATCGGCGTGCACACCAATTCGGTGCGCAATTGGGTCCGTGCCGCCGAGGGGCCGAGTCTCGAGCGGATGGACGCCTCCGCCCTGCGTCGTAAAGTGGCTCTGCTACAGCAACAATTGGCCGCCGCCGCCGAGATGAACCGCACCCTGGCCGACACCCTCAACGAATCCCGCCGTCGCACGTGAGCGCCAAAGGCGTGCTGTGGGGGGTGATGGGCGTCGTGGTCGCGCTCATGGCGGTGGTGCTCGTGGTGATCATGCCCTCGGTCGACGATCCCTGCGAGGGCATGTCGGTGCTCGGCTCGCAGTCCGCGCTGCCACCGCTCGGCGGTTCCGCGCCCGGCGATCCGCGTTCGTCCGCCGCCGCCGAATCCGGCTCCACCACAGCGAGATCGGCCAATCCCACCGTCACCGCGACCCCGTCGCTGGCCGGTGGCGTCGGCCCGATTCGCCGCACCCTGCCGCTGGCCATCGGAACGTTCACGGTCTCGGATATCTTCGGCTCGCGCGGCGGCGATCACAAGGGCCTCGATCTGGCCGCCGTGGACGGGACACCGATATTCTCGGTATCGGACGGCAAGGTCGTCGCCGCCGGGCCCGCGTCCGGTTTCGGCAATTGGATCGTGGTCGACTCGGTCGACACCAACGGCCGCGCGTATTCGGCCGTGTACGGCCATATGTGGGACGCCGGGGTGATGGTGCGCGTAGGGGATACGGTGCGGGCGGGCCAGCAGATCGGGATGGTCGGTTCCGCCGGTGAATCCAGCGGGCCCCACCTGCATTTCGAGGTCGTGCCCGGCGGCCGTTTCACCGGCGGCAGGCATATCGATCCGGTGCCGTGGCTGGACGGCGCTCCGACCCCCGACCTCGGCGGCGCGCAGTGGTACTCCGCCGATCCGCGATGCAGCCTCGGCTTCGGCAGCGCGGGTGGCGCGCTGGCCGCGGGCAAGGTGCCCGAGGAACTCGAGATCTGGTATCGCCGCGCGGGTTCGATCTGCCCGCAGATCACCTCGTCGCTGCTGGCCGCGCAGGGCCGCCAGGAGTCGGGCTTCCGTCGTGGCGCGACCTCACCCGCGGGTGCGCAGGGCCTGGCGCAGTTCCTGCCCGGCACCGCCGCCAGTATCGACCCCGACGACGGCAAGCCCTATGTCATCGACGTCGACGGTAACGGCGTGGCCAGCGTCTGGGACGACGGTGACGCCATCGTCGGTCAGGGACGCTACATGTGCGCGATCGCGCACAAGATCGAGCGATGGCAGTCCGAGGGACGGGTGCAGGGCGATATCACCGCCTTGTCGCTGGCCGCGTACAACGCCGGTGAGGGCGCGGTACTGGCCTCGGGCGGTATGCCCAACCAGGTCGGCGCGCACTACTCCGAGACCCAGCCGTACGTGCGCAATATCCTCGCGATGGAACCGCAATACCGGGCCCCCGGTTCGACCGGACGTTTCACCCCCGGCGAAGGCGACCCGGGTCGGCAGATCGTCGAGGCCGCCCACGACTGGCTCGGCACCCCGTATGTCTGGGGCGGTGGCGGGCCGCAGGGTCCGAGCGGCGGTGGCCTGGACGGGGCTGGGCTGACCTCGGCCGCGGTGTTCGCGGCGTCCTCGGGCAGGGTCGTCCTCCCGCGCACCGCCGAACAGCAGTGGGAGGCGGGCTCCGAGGTTCCGATGAGCAAGGTGCGGCCGGGAGACCTGGTATTCAGCTCCTTCGGGGCGCGCGGCCCGGCGCAGGTCGGGATCTATGCCGGGGAGGGCAGGATGATCCAGTCCGCTCCCGCCGCACCCGGCCGCGGTGGCGGCGGCGTCGGTGAGACGGCGGTGCCTGGCGACGCGCGGGTGAGGAGGGTGCTGTGAGCGTGAGCGCGGATCGGATCGGCGAACACGCCGGGCAATACACGAGGTTCGGACCGCGACGTCGCGGTCGGCTGCGGTTAGCCTTGAAGGATCAGGGAATGGCACCCGCGAAACTGGTGGTGATGCTGGTGGTGAGCGTGGCGATGCTGGGCGCGGCGTGTGGAAGCGACGGCGGCGGAGCGGATTCCGGCGCGTCGGGTCGAGCCACGTCGACGACCCGGTTGCTCGAGGTGGCCCCGGCGCCGGATCCGGTGACGCCGGACGGCGTCGCGGTGGCGGCGCTGAAGGAGATCTACACCTGGCAACCCGCCGCCGAGGCCCAGGGATCGTCGCTGAGTCGGGCGCGGAAATGGCTCGGCCCCAGCCTGATCCGGGTGCTCGATACCACGCCCGCGGTGACCGAGACGCCCAGGCAGTCGTTGCAGTGGTCGGATTGGGCCAAGGCGAAGGCCACCGTGCAGGCATTCACCTTCGCCTCCGGGGAGCGTCCGCCCGCCGGCGCCGACCCCAATACCGAGCAGTACAAGATCGGGATCGAGCAGACCGTCGTCTACCCGGACGGGCGCAAGGAACCGCTGCCGCCGAGCACGGTCATCGCGACCGTCGTGCGCACGGCCGAGGGCTGGCGGCTCGACGCGTTCCGCTGACACGCCGCACTTATTCACCACCGCAAGGCAATTCGAGGAGGCACAGATGGCAAAGAAGAAGCCGGTGAAGGATCCGGCCGCGGTCGGACCCGATCTCGGTCTGTACGCCGTCTACGCCGGTGCCGCGGTGTTCGCGACACTGTTGCTCGCCCTGCACCTGGGCAACGCGTTGTCGTCCGAGCGGCAGGACATTCCGATCAACCCGATCGAGATCATCGCGAAAATGGCTCGCGGACAGCTGAAATGGCCCGTAGCCGCCACGGTGATCGTGCTGCTGGTGATCGCGGTGCTCGCGGTGTTCCTGTTGACGCGCAAACAATCCAAGGCTCGCGCGTCCAAGGGCAGACTTCCGGTCGACGACAAGGCCGACGTGATGGGCAGCGGCGGTGCGATCGCGGCGCTGACCGAGGCGGGCGTGCGTGAGAAGGCCGAACAACTCGGCATCAACCTCGGCCGCGAGGACACGCCCGGGGTGCCGATCGGCGTCGGGGTCGCCGACGGAACCATGTTGTACGGGTCCTATGAGGATCTGCACATCGATATCTGGGGGCCGCGTCAGGGCAAATCGACCTCCCGCGTGATACCCGCCATTCTCACCGCGATCGGTCCGGTTCTCGCGACCTCGAACAAGCGCGACGTGGTCGACGCGACCAGGGATGTGCGCGCCGCCAAGGGCAGTCCGACCTATGTCTTCGATCCGCAGGGCGTGGCGGCCGAGGAGCCGACGTGGTACTGGAATCCGCTCAAATGGGTCGATCCCGAACACGTGGGTTGTGAGATGCGCGCGGCGCGCCTGGCCGGGCATTTCGCCGACAGCGACGACGGCTCGGACGCCAAGGGCGACGCGTTCTTCGACCCGGAGGCCGAGGATCTGCTGGCCGGCCTGTTCCTGGCAGCCGCCGTGGGGAAGAAGCCGATCACCCAGGTGTGGTATTGGGTGACCCATCCCAGGGACGAGACTCCCATCCAGCTGTTGCGCGATGCCGAGCACGAATTCAGCGCCGATGGCCTGACCGGGCAGTACCAAGCCGATGAACGCACGCGCAGTGGCGTTTTCGGCACGGCGAAGAAGATGGTCCGCTGCCTCAAGTTGACCAATGTGCACGATTGGGTCACTCCCGGCACCACCGTTCTCGCCAACGGGCGCAGCGTCGAGCGCAAACTGTTCGACGAACTGGAGTTCATCGAGGACAACGGCACCCTGTACAGCTTGTCGCTGGAGGGCCGCGGGTCGGCCTCACCGCTGGTGAGCGCGCTCACCGAAGCCGTGATCGACGTCGCGATGCAGAAGGCGTCCAGATCGCGTGGCGGACGTCTCGGCATACCCCTTCTCGCGGTGCTCGACGAGGCGGCGAACGTGGTGCGCTGGAAGGATCTTCCCAAGCAGTACAGCCACTTCGGTTCACGGGGCATCGTCGTCATGACCGTGCTCCAGTCGTGGGCGCAAGGGGTGCGTTGCTGGGGTGAGGACGGTATGTCCGCGCTGTGGTCGGCGGCCAATATCAAGGTGCTCGGCAGTGGTGTCGACGACACCAACTTCTTGCGGGACCGATCCGAGGCGCTCGGCGAATACGACGCCATTTCCCAGTCGGTCTCCGAATCCGCTAGCGGCAAGAGCTATTCGCGCTCACTCGGCTCGTCCAAGACGTTCTCGGTGAACGGACTCGCGACGTTGCCGCGCGGGCGCGTCATCGTGTTCTCCTCGGGCGCACCGCCCGTGCTCGTGCGCACCGTGGCGTGGTGGGAGAGCGAATACTCCGCCGAGGTCGAACAATCCATCAAGCGCCACGATCCGACGCGCAAGACCGAGATCGCCGATATCTACGGATCACCGGTACTGGACAAGGAAGTGGTGCGGGAGAACGCGCCGTCATTGGTCAAGTCGGCGCCGCCGCAGGACCACGGCCAGCCGGAGGAGGTACGGCCACTGTGAGTGACGAACAACCCAAGTTCGCCAATGTGGCGGTGTTCGTCGAGGAGTACCTCGGCCAGATCTATCAGCGCCAAGTCAGCGATTCGACCGATACCGTCTGGTGCGATGAGTGGTGGCGCCACGTCGAGGCGGCGACCCGTCTCAACGCCCTGTGGCGGTCATGGGAACAGTTGCACCGTGACGAGCGTGGTGGGCTGAGCTACTGGCTGCTCCAGCATGCCGATCCGCATATGAAACGACTGTTCGATCCGCGCGGGCCGTTCAAATACTGCGGTGTGCGCCACGGCCACCGCGATATGCTCGGCCCGCTGCCGATCGAGTCACCGCCCGATGGCGTCTTCGCCGATATGAATGCCGATCCTCCCACCGATCGGATGTATTCCACCGTCGTCGACTTCGTCGAGAACTATCTGAGCCTGATCTATCAGCGCCAGGTCACCGACCTCAGCGACACGGTCTGGTGCCCGCAATGGTGGCAGCACCAAGAGGCCGTGGTCAGGCTCGACGCACTATGGCGCGCATGGGAGTTCTATCGGACGGATCCGTCGGAAGGGCTGAGCAGATGGTTTCTGGAGCATGCCGATCCGCAGATGGCGCAGCTTTTCAACCCGAGGGGTCCGTTCAAGTACTGCACCGTCCGTGGCGGGCATCAGAGTAAGGTCAGCCCGCTCCCGGTCACGATGGAAAAACAGGGAATGTTCACCGATCCCGCGCCGGAGCAGTAGTCCGGCCGGATCGGCGAGCGTTCAGAGGGTGCGTTCGAGCCCGCGGGCCAATTCCTGTTCGCGGGCCAACGCGGCCGTCGGCGCTTCTTTTGATCGGGCGCGGGCCGCTTCCTGGACGGGCTGCGCCTGGCCGACTTCGACGAGCATCCGAACCGCCGCCAACTCGGGCGCGACGCCGATGCGGGCGAGATGCGCCGCGATCGCGCCGCGGCGTTCGGCCGAGTCGTAGCGGATCTGCGGTGTGGCCGATGCGGTGGCCGCTGCCTTGCCTGCCTCCGACGTGCCGGAGAAGCGATCCTTCTCCAGTGAGATCCCGAGACTCGGTACCGGGTTTTCCACCATGCGCGCGAGTTCGAGATTGCGTGGGTCCTTCGCCTTGGCGTCGCGGGCCTCACGGATCTGAAGTTCCCTGGCCTCCTTGAGGCGGGCCTCGGTGATCTTGACGCGGGCCTCGGCTTCTTTCTGGCCACGCTCGCGGGTGCGCAGTGCGACGAGGGTCGCAAGCTGCAACATGGTCCTCATCATCGCGCCTGTTTCCTTGGCGATGTCGTCCAATTCTCCGGACATGGCTGCTCCCCGATGCTGCAGGATCACTATGGATGATTGTGGTACTCAGTGACGTACTCAGTGACGGACACCGCCACGCGAACTGTAGTCCGAGGGGCAGTGCCACGTCTGCAAACGCGGACACCCGGAGGGCTCGTGTCGTGGCTTTCCCGGTGTGGGGGATGGCCCGTGCGGGATGGCTACACTACGCGCACTCCTTCTTTCGAGATTACCCGAGAAAGACCTGGCACAGGTGTACGGACGTGTCGATAACAGCATATATCGCACAATTCCGGCACGCATGGGTATGTAGCGGCCGATCTCCAGCATGAGGGTACCCTAACCGGAGGAATTCCGCGGCGCTGCCGGAGCTGTCCCGCCGCCAGGAACGGGCCGGGCCCGGCGCCAGATGTGGTGCCGGGCCCGCGAATTCGAGATCGTCAGCGATCGAGCTGAACCGACTCGATCGTCACGGGAGTGGTGGGCTTGCCGTCGCCGGGCCCGTTGGAATTGTCCTGGCCTGCCTTGGCGATCTTGTCTAGGGTCGCCATGTCACCCTCGTCGACGGTGCCGAAAATCGTGTACTGGGGCGGTAGTTGCGAATCGCCGTAGACGATGAAGAACTGGCTTCCGTTGGTGGCCTTGCCATCCAGTCCGTCCGACCCGGCGGAACTGTTCGCGTTGGCCATGGCGAGCACGCCGCGTTTGTAGTCGACCGGCATCTGCGAGTTCGGATCACCGGCCGCGTACTGATCGGTCGGGTACTCGTTGTCGAATTCGTAACCGGGACCGCCCATTCCGGTGGCGACCGGATCGCCGCACTGCAACACCTTGAGACCCTCGCTCGCGGTCATGCGGTGGCAGGTGGTGTCGTCGAAGTACTTCTGGTCGACCAGATTCATGAAGCTGTTCACCGTGCACGGAGATTCGGCGTTGTTCAGCGTCAGCCCGATGGGCCCGGCGCTGGTCTCCACGCTCAAGCTGACCTTCGCGTCGTTGCCCGTGGTCGGCACCTCGGTGCGCTCGGGCTTGTGCACCGGCTTGTCGGCGGGCGTGCGACCGTCGCGGTAGCTGCAGTTGACCAGTGCGGGCTTGGCCTTCGCGGCGGGCGGAGCGGCGGTGAGCGAGGCGTCCTTGGGCTCGGCGGCGGTGTTGTCGCTGTCGTCTCCCTTGGTGAGGAAGTAGACGCCGGTGACCGCCGCGACCACGACGACCACGCCGAGCACCGATCCCGCGATCGTGAGTTGCTTGCGCTTGCGGGCCCGATCGGCGCGGGTGGCCAGCTGGCGCTCCAGCTTCCGTTTGGCCGCTGCTCGTCGCTGTTCGTTGCTCGGCACTGACACGTTCCTCCCGTTATCCGGTCCTTTCGGGGGAACAGTGTGCCATCTCTTCCTTAGAGTTCCGCTAGTTCCTCCGAACGAGCGTGGCGGGCGACGACCGCGCGCGTGCCGGTGACCCGCCTCGGCGTCGGCCGCGGGCAAACCGGTTGGACTTGTCGGGGCACAGTGGTGGAAACTTGACCATCGTGACCAAGACCAGCAGCTTCTCCGCCCCGAAGGGGGTTCCTGACTACGTCCCGCCCGGCTCCTCGGAGTTCGCCGCGGTACGCGAGGAACTGATTCGCGCCGCGACCCTGGCCGGGTACGGACATATCGAGCTGCCGATCTTCGAGGAGACGGCGTTGTTCGCCCGCGGCGTCGGCGAGTCGACCGACGTGGTCAGCAAGGAGATGTGGACCTTCGCCGACCGCAACGGTCAGAGTTTCACGCTGCGCCCGGAGGGCACGGCGGGCGTCATGCGCGCGGTCATCCAGCACGGCTTGGACAAATCGGCCCAACTGCCGGTGAAGGTGGTCTATTCGGGGCCGTTCTTCCGCTACGAACGTCCGCAGGCCGGTCGATACCGGCAATTGCAGCAGGTCGGGGTCGAGGCCATCGGCGTCGATGATCCGGCGCTGGACGCCGAGGTCATCGCCATCGCCGACGCGGGTTACCGCGCGCTCGGACTCAGTGATTTCCGGCTGGAGGTCACCTCGCTCGGCGACGAGACCTGCCGTCCGCAATACCGGGAGCTGCTGCAGGAATTCTTGTACACACTGCCGTTGGACGAGGACACCAAGCGGCGCGCCTCGATCAATCCGCTCCGGGTGCTCGACGACAAGCGGCCCGAGGTCAAGGAAATGACCGCGGCCGCGCCGTTGATGATCGATCACCTCTCGGAATCGGCCAAGACCCATTTCGAGCAGGTGCTCGGCTACCTCGACGCGCTCGGCGTGCCGTACGTGGTCAATCCGCGCATGGTCCGCGGCCTCGACTACTACACGAAGACGACCTTCGAATTCGTGCACGACGGGCTCGGCGCCCAATCCGGCATCGGCGGTGGCGGGCGCTACGACGGGCTGATGGCCGAATTGGGCGGCCAGCCGCTGTCCGGTATCGGGTTCGGGCTCGGCGTGGACCGGACCGTCCTCGCGCTGCGTGCGGAGGGCAGGCCGGCGGGTGATCCGGCGACCTGCGAGGTATTCGGGGTGCCGCTGGGTGATGCCGCCAAGCAGCGACTCGTGGTACTGGCGGCGCGGCTGCGCGCGGCGGGGATCCGGGTCGATCTGGCCTACGGCGGTCGCGGCATCAAGAGCGCGATGAAGGTGGCTGATCGCTCCGGAGCGAAGTTCGCGCTCGTCCTCGGCGACCGCGACCTGGCGGAGAACACCATCGGCCTGAAGGATCTCGGCACCGGCGATCAGCGGCAGGTGTCGCTCGACGAGGTGGTCGCGATACTCGGTGAGGCCCTCACCCGGTAGCTCGCCGACCCGGCGTCCTCGGTCCCGGCCCAGGTTCGGACCCGTCCGGGCCGGGGCGCCCACGTCCCGTAAGCGCCTCCGCGATACCGGGGCACGGGGTATCGTTTTCCGGCGCGCCGATGAGGCGCGAAGTCGCGGAGAGGCAGGGTCGGTGGAGTCGAATCCCGGTGACGCGGAAGCTGTTTCGGCGATCGGCCTCGATCTGGTCGCCCCCGAGGTGTACGCGCCGATGCTACGCAAACTGGCGCTGGCGGCGACCGGGGTCGGGGTCGGCGCTGCGCTGCTGGCGGCGACGGTGGTGAGCTGGCCGATAGCGGCGGCCATCGGTGTGGCGGTCGGCGTGCCGACCATCGGTTACGCGCTGGCGATACGGCGCAGGCGGATGTGGATGACCGGCACCACGATGCACGTGCGGCGGATATTCGGGGAGCGTCGCATCGAACTCCCCGAGGCCACCGGCGCCGAATTGCTGGTGTACCCGTCCAGGCTCAGCCGCATCGTGCTGCGCGTCACCGCGGGACCCGACACCCAGATCATCCCCCTGGCCATGTACACCGACGTGGGCAGCGGTCGCGAACTGCATCTACTCGGTCTGCGCACACTCGCCGATGCCTTGGCGGCGGGCCGATTGGCCGCTGCCGTAGCTGTTTCGGACGTCCTGGTTCACCAGTTGCGCGCCGAAGCTCGCGATGCAGGCCTGGCCGATCGGCCGCTGTACAAGGCCGTTCAGCTGGCCAGGGCCAAGGACGCGGTGTCGCCGGTCGTCCTCACCGACACCGAGGTCGCCGAACTCGGATGAAACCCGGACCGGCCGATCATCCGGGATGAACCAGCCGCGAACGCGCGCACGGCGGGCCGGGGAGTATCCGGCGACTACTGTCACGTAGCTCACGCCCGGCCTTCGAGGACGGTGAGACTCGATAGGGTTGAGGACGAGTTGTCCAATTGACGCAAGGAGTCGACGTCGTGAGCACCGCTCGGAACGCGCCCGTGACCGTTGCCGTGACCGGAGGAGCAGGCCAGATCGCCTACGGGCTGCTGTTCCGGATCGCCTCCGGGGCGATGCTCGGATCCGAGGCTCCCGTGCGGTTACGACTGCTCGAGATTCCCGCTGCTGTCGCGTCGCTGGAGGGTGTCGCGATGGAATTGGAGGACGGCGCGTTCCCGCTGCTCGAATCCATCGATATCAGCGACGATCCGTGGGTCGGCTTCGACGGGGCGAATGTGGCGCTGCTTGTCGGCGCGCGACCGCGCACCGCGGGAATGGAGCGGGGCGACCTGCTCGCGGCCAACGGCCCGATCTTCACCGAACAGGGGCAGGCCATCAACGCCAGCGCCGCCGACGACGTCAAGGTGCTGGTGGTGGGCAACCCGGCCAATACCAATGCCTACATCGCCATGTGCAACGCCCCCGATGTGCCCGCCGAGCGCTTCACCGCGATGACCCGTCTCGACCACAATCGCGCCATCGCCCAATTGGTCAAGAAATCCGGCGCGTCCGGCGCCGACATCGCCCGCGTCGCCATCTGGGGCAACCATTCCGCGACCCAATATCCCGATATCACCCATGCCACCATCGGCGGCCGTCGCGCCCTGGACCTCATCGGGGATCCGGACTGGGTGCGGACGGTTTTCATTCCCACCGTCCAGCGCCGCGGAACCGCCATTATCGAGGCGAGGGGCGCGTCCTCGGCCGCCAGCGCGGCCAGCGCCGCCATCGATCACATTCACGACTGGTCCCTCGGCACCGCCGAGGGCGACTGGACCTCGATGGCCGTCCCGTCCGATGGTTCCTACGGCATCCCCGGTGGACTCATCAGTTCCTTCCCCGTCACCTGCTCGGGCGGTGAGTACGAGATCGTCGCGGGCCTCGAGCTCGATGACTTCTCGCGCGCCCGCATCGACGCGAGTGTCGCCGAGCTCGAACAGGAACGCGAAGCCGTCATCGATCTCGGATTCGCCAAACGCGCCTGAGTCGGGCCGGTTCAGCCGCCCACGGTCCAGGTTTCGGAGCCGTTGAGCAGGTTCTGCAGGGAATCGGCGCGGACCGGGTCGCGCTCGCGGGCGGCGGCGGTCTGCGCGCGGACGCCGTCGTCGTAGGTGGGGCGGCTGACGCTGCGGAAGATTCCGGTGACGACGTGGTCGAGATCCTGGTCGGACAGACGCGAGAGCGCGTAGGCGTATTCGGGGTTGTCGGCGTAGGCGTCGTGGACGACTATGTCGGATTCGGCGACATCCTCGGACCGCGCGACCGCGAGGCCGAAACCGTCTCGCACCACGGCGAATTCGCGGTCCGCGCCGAAGCGGATGGGTTCGGCGTGGCGCAGGGGAACGAGATGGTCGGCCGCGTTGTCGCGACGTAACGCGTCGAAGGAGCCGTCGTTGAAGATGGGGCAGTCCTGCAGGATCTCTACGAAGGAGGTGCCCCGGTGTTCGGCGGCGGCGCGCAGCACCTCGGTGAGGCCCGCGCGATCGGAGTCGAGTGCGCGGGCGGCGAAGGTCGCCTCGGCGCCGAGGGCGACGGACAGCGTGTTGAACGGGTGATCCACCGACCCCACCGGGGTGGATTTGGTGATCTTGCCGGGTTCGGAGGTGGGGGAGTACTGCCCCTTGGTCAAACCGTAGATGCGGTTGTTGAACAGCAGGATGGTCATGTTCACATTGCGCCGCAGCGCGTGTATCAGGTGGTTGCCGCCGATGGACAGGGCGTCGCCGTCGCCGGTGACGACCCACACCGACAGATCGGGGCGGGTGACGGCCAATCCGGTGGCGATGGCGGGTGCGCGGCCGTGGATGGAATGGATGCCGTAGGCCTCGAGGTAGTACGGGAAGCGGCTCGAGCAGCCGATCCCGGAGACGAACATCAGGTTCTCCCTGCGCAACCCGAGTTCGGCGAGGAAACCGCGAACCGTCGCGAGTATGACGTAATCCCCGCAGCCGGGGCACCAGCGCACCTCCTGATCGGAGGTGAATTCCTTGACCTTCTGCGGGCCGTCCGCGACGGGCACCCCCGACAGGCCGGTGAGCCCCAGATCGGTTCCGACGAGCGAAGTCTCGATGATGGTCATCTCAGTTACCCCCGGTACTGGATCGAGCGGCCGGTGATCGGTCACCCGTCCGCGTGCGGTAGGTGGCCCGTGCGCGGGCGGCGAACGCTTTGCCGTGCTCCATTTCCGCGAGCGAGCCGTCCATGGCGGCGTCGATGACGCCGACGAGTTCCTGCGCGGCGAACGCGGTGCCCGCGATCTTCGTCCACGGCCGCACGTCCACGAGGTATTTCGCCCGCAACAGCATGGCGAGCTGCCCGCCGTTCATCTCCGGGACGACGACCATCCGGTAGCGCCGCAACACGGCTTCCAGATTGGGCGGCATGGGATTCAGATGCCGCAGGTGGGCCTGGGCCACCGCGACGCCGCGGCGTCGGGCTCGGCGGCACGCCTCACCGATGGGGCCGTAGGAACTGCCCCAGCCGAGCATCAGGAGTTCCGCGCTACCGTCCGGATCGTCGACCTCGAGTTCCGGCACGGCGATACCGTCGATCTTGGCTTGGCGGAGCCGGACCATGAGTTCGTGGTTATCCGGTTCGTAGGAGATATTGCCGCTGCCGTCGGCCTTCTCCAGACCGCCGATGCGATGCGCGCGTCCCGCGGTCCCCGGCACGGCGAGCGGACGGGCCAGGGTTTCCGGATCGCGGGCGTACGGCTGGAAACCGGTGTCGTCCACGGCATCCGGTTCGAATGCGGGATCGATGCGTTCCAGGCTCTCGACATCGGGAATCGACCACGGTTCCGACCCGTTGGCGATCGCGCCGTCGGAGAGCAGCAGTACCGGGGTGCGGTAGGTCAGCGCGATGCGCGCGGCCGTCACCGCGGTGGCGAAACAGTCGGCGGGCGAGCGCGGGGCGAGGACGGCGACCGGTGATTCACCGTTACGCCCGTACATGGCCTGCAGCAGGTCGGACTGTTCGGTCTTGGTGGGCAGGCCGGTGGACGGCCCGCCGCGCTGCACATCCACGATCACCAGCGGCAGTTCGGTCATGACGGCGAGTCCGATGGTCTCGCTCTTGAGTGCGAGACCAGGCCCGGAGGTGCTGGTCACCCCGAGCGCCCCGCCGAGCGAAGCGCCGAGCGCCGCACCGATTCCGGCGATCTCGTCCTCGGCCTGGAAGGTGGTGACGCCGAAATTCTTGTGCTTGCTCAGTTCGTGCAGGATGTCGGAGGCGGGGGTGATCGGGTAGGTGCCGAGGAAGACCGGCAGCCCGGCCAGCTGGCCCGCCGTCACCAGGCCGTAGGCGAGAGCGGTATTGCCGGTGATCTGCCGGTAGGTGCCCGGCGGCAGCGTCGCTGGCGCGATCTCGAAGGTGGCGGCGAAACTCTCGGTCGTCTCGCCGTAATTCCAGCCCGCTCGGAAGGCGAGGACGTTCGCCTCGGCGATATCGGGTTTCGCGGCGAACTTCTCCCGCATGAATTTCTCGGTGCCGCCGATCGGACGCCCGTACATCCAGGACAGCAGACCGAGGGCGAACATGTTCTTCGCGCGCTGACCGTCTTTCTTGCCGACCCCGGAGGGTTCGACCGCGCCCAATGTCAGCGCGGTCATGGCGACCCGGTGCACCGTGAAATCGGCCAGGGTGTCGTCCTCGAGTGGGTCGCCGGTATAACCGGCCTTGCTCAGATTGCGCTTGGTGAATTCATCGATGTTCACGATCACCGTGCCGCCGCGCGGTACGTCCTCCAGATTCGATTTCAGCGCGGCCGGATTCATCGCCACCAGGACATCGGGCTGATCGCCCGCGGTGAGGATGTCGTAGTCGGCGATCTGGATCTGGAACGAGGAGACGCCGGGCAGTGTGCCCTGTGGCGCGCGGATCTCGGCGGGGAAATTGGGTTGGGTGGCGAGGTCGTTGCCGAACGCGGCGGCCTCGTGCGTGAACCTGTCACCGGTCAGCTGCATTCCGTCGCCGGAATCACCGGCGAATCGTATGACGACCTTTTCCAATTTCGCTGTGCCGACCGCACTTTGGTGCGAGACCATATGCCTTCTTCACTTCCTCGTCGCGTGAGAGGGGTGCTAGTGGCCAAAGTACTCCGCGAGACGGCCCCCGCGCGGGTGAAGTGCGGTCTCCGCCGAGAATCGGCGCGGCGTGCTGTCAGGCGAACAGCGTCAGCTGCGGATCGGCGTCGGGTTCGGGCGCAGGACCTACGGCAGCACCGCGGTCGGCGGACCTGCTCAGGCCGTGCCGCAGCAGCAGTGGATCGATACGTTCACGCAGCCAGGCCGAGTATTCCGGGGTGACGTAGGCGCCGCGCCCGTAGAGCTGACGGTATCGGCGCAGCAACGCCGGATGCGATTCGGCCAGCCAGCCGAGGAACCAGCCCCGCGTCGCCCCGCGCAGGTGCATCGGGAATGCGACGGCCGAGGTCGCACCCGCCGCCGCGATCGCGCCGAGGAGTTCGTCGAGGTGGGATCGGCTGTCGGTGAGGTAGGGGATGACCGGGGCCACCATCACGTTCACCTCGAATCCGGCGTCGGTGAGCGCGGCGACCATATCCAGCCGCGCCCGCGGGGACGGCGTGCCCGATTCCAGTCCGTGGTGCAGATCCGTGTCCAGGATCGCGATGGACACCGCCACGCTCACCGGCACCTCACGCGCGGCGAGGGTGAGCAACGGCAGGTCGCGGCGCAGCAATGTGCCTTTGGTGAGAATCGAGAACGGCGTGCCGGAGTCGGTGAGCGCGCGAATGATTCCCGGCATCAACCGGTAGCGGCCCTCCGCCCGTTGATACGGGTCGGTATTGGTTCCGAGCGCCACCGGTTCACGCCGCCAAGAACGCCTGCCGAGCTCTCTGCGCAGTACCGCCGCGATATTCGTCTTCACCACGATCTGCGCGTCGAAATCACGGCCAGCGTCCAGATCCAGATATTCGTGGGTCGGGCGCGCGAAGCAATACCGGCAGGCGTGCGAACATCCGCGCATCGGATTGATCGTCCACTGGAACGGCAGCCCCGAACTCGGCGGCACCTTGTTCAGCGCGCTTTTGCACAGCACTTCATGGAAGGTCATACCGTCGAATTCGGGGGTTCGTACGGTCCTGACGACATCTGCCCGGCCTAGGCCGGGCAGCGCGCCGTCGTCGGCGTCCAGGGTCTGGTTCTGCCACCGCACCCCTTCAGTCGAACATGTGTTCTATTTCGTGTCAAGCGATCCGGCGGACGTCACGCTGGATGAACCGGTCCGGGTCGATGAAGAATTCCACCAGGTCGCGCACCGTTTCGTCGGTCGGGCGCGGCTGGTAGCCGAGTTCGCGTTCGGCCTTGGCGTGGTCGACCACCGGGGCGGAGATCAAGGCGCCGAGTGCCGCGCGCGAGACCACGTCGGTGCCGAGCAACTTGCCGATCGGAGCGAGTACGGGGATGAGTCCGCCGATCAGTTTGGGCGAAATGGTGAATTTCGGCCCCTTCTTCCCGCCGTGTCTCGCCGCGAGCCTGCACAGGTCGAGCATCGAGATCATCGAGCCGCCGAGCAGGTAATTCTCGCCGGTCCGGCCGCGCTCGGAGGCGAGGATCAGGCCCTCGGCGACATCGCGGACGTCGACGAGGTCGAATCCGCCGCCGATCATCGCGGGGATGCGGCCCTGTGCGGCGTCGCGCAAGGTGCGATTGATCCGGGACAGCGGAGTACTGAAATCGGCGGGCCCGAATACGCCGGTGGGGTTGCACAGCACCGCGTCGAGCCCTTTGTCGATCTCCGCGCGCAATGCGACCTCGCCCGCCCATTTGGACCGGTCGTAGACGGGCAGCGCGGGTTCGGTGGAGCGGGCGGAGGTCTCATCGATGCGGCCGCCGCAGCTGTACTGATCGAAGGCGTGGATGGAGCTGGCGTGCACCATGCGCCGGACTCCGAGTTCGCGCGCGGCCTCGGCGACCACGCGCACACCCTCGGTATTCACCTTCCATGCCAGGTCGTTCTGGTCGGCGAGGGTGATCACCGCGACGAGGTGGTAGACGATCTCCGCGCCCGCCAGCGCCGTGCGCATCGACGCGGGATCGAGGACATCGCCGCTCACCCAGGTCACGTTCGGTTCTTCGGTGCGGTCCGGCGCCACCCGGTCGACGGCGATGACCTCGTGCCCGCGATCGACCAGCAGGCGGAGCAGATTAGTGCCAAGGTAGCCGGCTGCGCCGGTGACTGCGACCTTCATGGCACCGAGAATATAGAACTTGTTCTAACACGCAAATCGCAGCGATAACGCGCTGTTTGTGTGCTCATACAGTCACACGTTATCGTCAACTGCTCGCTCAGAGTCGGTCGGTCTGGCAGTGAGTGGATGCAGGTCGGTTGCTGCCATCGGATGGGTTTCGCCGGTGAGCGCTGAGAGTGCGTATGCGACTTCGGGCATGCCGGCCCGCACATAGGTGAGCGTCGCGCCGGCGTTGGAGGCTGTTTGGGCGTGGTCGGCGTACGCGCGTGCGACGGCGTAGCCGTATTCGCGTTCGACCCAGGTGAGTGGGGTGTGTCGAAGCCAGTGGATGCTGAATTGGAGAGCGGCGGCCCAAGGAAGATGGGCGCGCAGACGTTCGCTGAGGTAGTCGAAGCGACGGCGGCCGATCGGTCGGCCATGGTGGTTGCGCAGAAGTTTGGTCGTCGTTTCGTCTCCGCCGCGCGTGCGGACGTGCTTTTGGCGCGGTACCGCGGCCACCGCCTACGGCGCGGCCTGGGACGAAGTAGCGGCCTCGGCCGCCTCCATATTCGACGCCCTGGCCGATATGGCTGCGCTACTGGGCGTGGTCGTTGATCGCACCGCCGCCGTCGACTACTCCCGCGCGGGCGGATTCGGCTCGCTCGACCTGCCGTGATCCGCCTTCCGGAAACCTACAATCACACAAATCCCCAGGGGACAACGAAATATGGCCGCCGACAACGTCACCTACAAAGTGGACCTTTCGCACCTGGACGAGACGGTAGCCAAGGTCGAGGCCCTGTACCGATTCGAGCGCGCCGCGACGCTGTGCCAGAGGACCAGCGGATACACCTACGGGACCGATTCGGCGACGAGGACGCGCTGGGAACCCCACGTGAGGCCGAATACCTGGCCGATGTCGAGCGCCGCAAGGCCCGCGGCGAGTACTGGGGTTGAGCTGACCATGACCGATCCGTCGGGTCACAGGCCGGGCCCATGGTGACGGCTGGGGCTAGGGTCTCGCAGGGTTGAGCGGAACGCTTCCTCGGAGCGTTCCTTCGCCTCGGCCTGTTTCGCTAGTGCGTTGGCTGTCGTCAGCGCGTTCATCGCGTACGCGGCTTCCAGGGTGGCGGCTCAACGTGCCGAGGAGGAAACCGAAGGTCGTCTGGGTCGGGTCGGTTATATCTTGCTGCGCCTGGAGTGCAGACGCCTCCCGATCCCCTTGCGGGACAACTACTACGGTGAGTGGGCCGCCGAAATCGACGCGATCCACACTCACGCAGCCGAGCGGCCTCTCACCCGGCTCTACTGGAGTGTGCGTTTCGCTGGGGCGCTTCTGCTCACCGCGCGATCTGTTGCGCGCATCCAGAGCCCCGGGGCTTTCACCAGGCGGAATTCCACTGCCACCGAACGGAATCCCAACAGGATGTTGTCCGCCTTCGTGATGGCATCGAAGGGGCCCTTCACAACGTGGGGTGTAGTTGGGGACCGAAATGCGCCGGGGCGCCCGTCAGGGATCGGCGCCGGCTCGATGCTGGCGGCGGCGCGTGATGCCGGATTGGCCGTCGGCAATGATGTCGGCGTGGAGTATGTATCCAGGGTGCCCGGTCCGCCGCTGGACGGGCTGATCGACGACCTCTACTACCTGGAGGGCGCCCCGCCGTACTCCCGGTTGATGCTGCCGGCGGCGCCCGCGCCATTGCTCATCGTCAACCTCGGGGCGCCGTTTCTCATCCGCGCAGGCACCGACGTAGACGCCGTGGAGTACGCCGACGGCTGCGCGGTCACCACGCCCACGCGTGCGTGGGAGTTCAGCTACCCAACCCCGACCCGGTCCGTGGGCGTCCACTTCAGGCCGTGGGGGCTGGCACCGTTCCTTCCGATGCCCGCGGCCGAGTTGTGTGACCGACCTGCGACGGTGGAGCAGATCTGGGGCCGGCCCGCTATCGCTGAATTGCGACACCGACTGACCTTGGCGAACGCACCGCACGAAATGCTGATGTTGCTCGAGGAGGAACTGGTGCGACGGCTGCGGGTGATCGACGGTCTTGACCTGGTCCGCCAAATGAGCAGCGCCGTCGCGGCGACAGGCGGGACAGTGCCGATCAGCGACATCGGTGTGGCGGCCCGCGCCAGCAGCACGTATTTGGCGAAGCGGTTCAAGGCCGTAGTTGGTGTCACGCCGAAGCGGCTGGCTCGCAGCTACCGCTTCAGCTCCGCCGTGTTGGCGCTCGACGTCGCTGCACCGATCGACTGGGGAGACGCTGCCGCTGGCGCGGGCTACTTCGACCAGGCCCACTTCGTGCGCGAGTTCCGGGAGTTCACCGGGCTCACGCCGACCCGGTACGCCGAAGTCCGGCGGCGATTCCTGCGCGATCATCCCGACCACGTCCTGGACGGCTGGCCGCTCCCGGCCGATTGATTTCGTACAAGAGCGACAGCTCACGCCGCACAAGACTTGGGACTCCGAACAGAGGAGGAATCCGTGGGGAAAGTGGTCATGAACGCGTCGGTTTCGGTGGATGGTTACATCGCGGCTGAGAACGACGATCCCGGTCCGATCTTCGAGTGGCTGGTCAGCGGTGACGTGCCGTTGGACGACAGTGGCGTTCTGAAGGTGTCGCAGGCTTCGTTCGACTACGTCCGGCCGTACTGGGACGAGGTCGGGGTGACCATTGCCGGCCGTCACGCCTTCGACATCACCGACGGCTGGGATGGGACGCCTCCGAGTGGGATCGACCATGTGGTCGTGGTGAGTCACCGTGGTGCGCCCGAGGGCTGGGACCTCCAGGCGCCGTTCCACTTTGTCGACGGCATCGAGGCGGCCGTGGCCAAGGCGCGGGAGCTTGCGGGTGACCGCACTGTCGAGTTCGCTGCTGGCGACGTCGGCGGCCAGGCGCTCGCCGCGGGTTGGGTCGACGAGGTACGCATGGACGTCGCACCCGTCGTGCTCGGGTCCGGTAAGCGTTACTTCGGCTCCGTCGACGCGCAGCACCTGCTGGAAGGCCCAGACGTAGTTGTTCAGGGCAACCGGGTGCTTCACCTGCGCTATCGGGTGCGCCGTTGACCGATCTGAGTGGGTACGCGAAGAAGACCGCTGCGACGGTGACACGAGATCGGGCGTCCGGCTGCGTTTGTGCATCGCTGCCCTGGGACGGAAGTCGTGGTCTTCCAGATTGGCACACCTCGTGTCTGACGCTACCTTTGCCTGCCCTGACCTGACCAAGTTCTGCCGGCTCGATGAGCTCGGCTTGGCCGTCACCGGCCAACGACTCAGGCCCGACCGTGCGGTGCTGGCATGCCGGGTCGTCGAGCCGGACCAGTGGTGCCGTCGCTGTGGTTGCGAAGGCGTACCGCGCGACACCGTGACCCGGGAGCTGGCCCACGAGCCGCTGGGCTGGCGGCCGACGACGCTCGTGGTGACCGTGCGCCGCTACCGGTGTACCGCCTGCGGTCATGGTTGGCGCCAGGACACCAGCCTCGCGGCTGAGCCGCGAGCGAAGCTGTCGCGTCGCGGGCTGCGGCTGGCACTCGAGGCGATCGTGTGCCAGCACCTGACCGTGGCCCGGGTCGCCGAGGGACTCGGGGTCGCGAGGATGCGGTGACGCTCAGTCAAGGCGGTCCTGGCCTGACAATCACCGATAAATCCGAGACCAGCGGCGCCAGGGTCTGGGTGCCGGTGAATCGCTGCAATCCTGTGATGAGTTTCGGGGCGATCACACGGTTGGTGCTTTCTTGGTTTCCGCTGAGCGTCAACATAATTGCGAGAATGCTTGGTCGGGAATGATGTCGTGGACGGACGGCAATGCGCCTTTGCCCTGGCGGCGGATCGGCCCAGTCGACACCCGTCATGGTCGGCCAGGTGGCGACTGCGCTCCGTAGCGACGACGGTTCCGCCGTATGTCTCGTGGTTGGATCGCTGCATGAGAAGTGTTCGCTCGCGGTCGTATCGCGCCGCAGCGGGATTCGGGGTCTTGCTGGCGGCCGTGGTCGGCTGTTCTGACGTATCCACGACGTCGCCGTCGGCAACTTCGAGAATGCTCACGACTCCGCCGGTGTCCTCGGCGAGCCTTCCCTGTGATGCCGCTGCCGCGACCGGACGGGTTTTCACTCTCGAACGCAACGAGAAACAGCCGTTCAGCGTGCGGGTTCCCGAATTTCCTGGATGGCAGCGTAATCGTGGGGCGGGCGGGGACGCCGATGGAGTCGGACTGCGACGCCGGGACACACTGCCCGGCGATTTCCGCAGCCCTACAGCGATGGTCACGTTACGTGTCGGCAGCCCGGTCGATTCGGTGCAAGCCGCGGTGGTGGCGAATCGGCGGACGGCGGGGACCGGCGCACGGGATTGGCGCACACGTGAAGACCAGCCGATCGCGGCGTGCGGATTCGAGGGCGGCAGAGTCACGGGTGTGTTCTCCGGCGGCGAGTGGTGGGAGGAGCAACGCGTGACCGTTTGCGTTTGCGGCGGCGCCGTGTATCCGGTACTCCTCTCCGCGAAGACGAAGGTCGCCGATCTCGACCGATTCGGCGGTGAGATGGCTGCGATTCTCGACGGGGTGCAGATCGTCGAATGACGTTCTGCGAGTTGTTTACTCATGCCCACAATGCTTGAGTACCGACCGCCGCGTTCGCGGCGTCGAGATCGACTCGCAGATCCTCCGCTGTCGCGATGTAGGGCACAAGGACGTCAACCGCGAAACCGTCGCAGTGCTCCAAGAGCACTTTGACGGCGTCACCGGTGAACGGGGCGCTCACGGTGACGTCGAACACAACGGCGCGGGCGCGCAGTGTGGAGCGATCCCGTGCCATTTCCAGCGCACGAGTTGCTGTTTGTTCGTCGTGGGAGGTGGTCGAGCGGGCGCTGCGGCGCAGCTGCTTTGCGTCGGTGTGATCGACGACCAGCATGAACGGAGCGAAAGTATCTGACGCCGAGAGCATTTCGGCAGCAGCATCGACCGCGTCGCGCAGCAGGGTGTCGTAGCAGGATGAGCCAATGACCGCCCAGGCGCGGTGTAGATGCCGCTTCGACGTATACCTCGGCGTGCGTGAGGCGCGAATCGCGGAGATAGGGCGGCGGCGCATCCTGATCGCCCGGAGGGGATCGAGGGCCCTGTGGCGTAGTCGATGATTCGCGCATGACGGTTTGTCCGGCGCGCGTGGCCCCGCAGGGTGCACTGCGCACGAGCACCCTTACATGACGGTGACCCCGCCGGTCTGTGCTGAGTCGTCGGCCGAACATTTGTGCGCGAGAGGCACACGCGCGCAGGGGGAGCCAGACGGTCGATCGTGGTGTGTGCGGTAGCCGACCGGTGCGCGCCAGAAGCCGAACAGTCCAGCCTGCGCGTTCGCGTCGGTGGCGCGCGATGGTGTCCTGACAGCGGGCTGGCAGGCCGTCGGGGTTGTCCTCTGACCGGATATATCCGTCATCGACCGCGTGCTCGTACAACTTGCGCAGCGCCGAGATCACCCCTCTGGCCGTGCCCTTACCGCCGACATCGTTGCGTCTCACCTGGCGCATCTCGACGATCTCGGCGATCAGGGTTTTGAACTCGGTCGGCGTGGGCTCATCGATCCGTCTGTCCGGCCACGCATCGGCGACCCTGCGCAGAAAGGACTGATACTGCACAACCGTCAAGGTCGCAGGCATCGCGGCCAGGACACAGGGAACGTAGTCCGCGAACGTGGGCACTGTCGGACGCGACTCGGTGTGTGCGAACAGATTCTGCATCTGGTCGAGCAGCCGCCTGGCGGCGTCCATGTCATTGGAGGAAGGCATCGCGGTCATGATTGCCCCGATTCCGCACGGTTGTCCTCACACGCCGCACCGACCGGTAGATCAACCGCCCGCAGCGGCAGCACCGTCATCGCACCCTGTTGTGTATCAGCGACCAGAAGAACCTGATCGCCGGCCGCGATCGCGAGAGCCCGGCGCGTCCTCGCCGCGAGACAGCAGATCGCGATCGGAAGTGATCGAATTCTTGCCCGACTCGCAGACCGTGAGCCGCACACCGCCACTCGCGCTCGTCCCGCAGAGCCGTAGGCCAGCAGTCCAACCGAGCGCTGCGACGACAAATTTGTCGATCACACGACCGTTGCAGTCGACGCGCCGCAGCCCATAGGTCCAACGGCTCTCATGAGGCGGGGTCGGATAGACCAACTCCACCAAGGGGAACGCTGCGTGTGCCGACGACTCGAATCTCGAACCTCTGTCGATAGCGTGTCAGAAAACTTGTTCTAATTTGCAACAGGTTCCAGTTTTTCCCGATCGCCGTGTGGCGTGCGGGAACTCGCGTGGTGGTGGCGGCTCGGCGCGAGACGCGCGGCGGTCATCGACCGTCTGGCTGCGCACAGGGGGGTCGGCTATATTAGGCCCAGCCGTGCCGGTTTCTGTGCTGGGAGTGCATGTGGCCGCCGCGGACAGGGAGTAGACGTCCGGCAACGGTAAGTGCAGGACACGAATGTTCACGACGATTTGGGGGGCAGCTCGATGAGTGACCAGCTCTCGGTAGAAACCGACGCGCTTCGGATTTTCGCCACCGAGAACGCCGGCATCGCGACGGAACTCGCGGGTGCGGCGAATTTCGACACCGTGGCACATGTCGCTTCGCTCACGCCGGTATTCGGCCTGATCGGCGCCGACTACCTGCTCAGCTTCGCGGCGGCGCAGGTGTTGCAGGCCAGGGATATCAACGATCTCTCGGCCAAATATCAGGGCCTGTCGTCCAAGGCGTTCACCGCGGCGCTGCGTTTCGACGGCACCGATACCGATAACGCGGTCGATCTCGGCGCTGCCGCGGAACAGATCTGAGGTCGCCGGATGAAGCCAATGGATACCGCGGACACCGGTCTCATCGCGCCGCAGGATCAGAGCCTCGCCTCGATTCAGAACGCCGCGGAAGATGGCAATCAGATCGCCGCGGCGATGGTGCAGAACACCCCGCAGGCGATCCAGGATCTGTCGTTGCCGCAACTGCCCGAGGATATGGCGCCGATCGAGGCGCCGGAATTCTATCTGGCGAAGAAGATCAGCGACGACGCGCAGAACAACGGTGCCATTCCCGGCGGGCTGCCCGGTCTGAACGGCGGCGCCGCCCCCGACGCCCAGAGTGTGCTCGGCGCGGCGCCCACCGACGTCTCCGGTCTGCTCGGTGACGCGAACACCGCGATCGGTCACGCGACCGCGCAGGCGCAGTCGGCGACCCAGGGGGTGCTCGACCAGGCGAACGGTGTGGTCGGCAGCGCGTTGAGCACGGGCGCGGCCCAGGTGACGCAGGCCGCCGCATCGATACCGACGAGTCTGTCCTCGTTGCCCGCCCTGCCCGCCGATCCGGTCGCCGCGCTGATGAATGGACTCTCCGTCCCCGCGCTGCCCGGCGTCGACCAGTTGCTCCAGCCGATTCTGTCGCTGCTCAGCAGCTTCGGCACCGGAGTGCTCGGCGCGCTCGACCCCACACAGATTCTGAGCCAGGCATCCCAGATCATCGATAAAGCCGTCGCGGTAGGCAAGGGCAGCATGGCGACCGTCGAGCAGGTGTGGGAGGGGCAGTCCGCGCGCAGCGCGCAGGCCGCGAGTCAGAAGGCCGCTGTCGAGGGACAAGAGACCAGCGGGCGCGGCGTCGACATCTCCCAACTCACGGAGTGGGCGGCATCCGACGTGCAGCGGGGCAATACCGAATTGGTCGCCGTCGTCAGTTCATTCGTCACGCAGGCGGTGGCCATGGCCCCGGTCATCCTCACCCCGCCCGGCCAGGCCGCCCTCATCGCGTCCGCGACCGAACATCTCGGCAACGCGGTGACGGTGGTCAATGCCACGCGCGGCCAACTGGCGGGCAAGACCGCGGAGTTGAACGGCGTCGTCGCCCAGATGCTCGGGCAGAGCGGCCTGCCCGCACCGCAGGATGTCGCCCAGGCCGCGATCCAGAACATCGGGGAGCCGCTGCTGAGCGAGGCACAGGACACCGCGACCAAAGCGGCCGGGCTCGGCAGCGACTCCTCCGGATCGCCGTCACTGGGCTCTCAGGCCCCGACTTCCGCGCAGTCCGCGGGCCAGGGCAGCTCGGGAAGTCCGAGTTCCCTCGGTGCGCTCGGCACCGCCCGTTCGGGTGGTTCCGGCGGGCGGTCCGGCGGGAGCGGTTCGGGTTCCGGCTCGTCCTCGTCGGCCCGCCCCGGCGCTGGTTCGCCCGGATCGACCGTGTCCCCGTTGCGCTCGGTGGCCGGATTGTCGGGAACTTCGCTGGGCAGCACGGGAACAGGAGCCTCCACGTCCGCGGCGGGTACGGGTAACTCGTTCATGGGCGGCGGCGCGGGAGCGGGTTCCGGCGGGCGCGGCGGCGACGACGATCAGCACTCGCGCACTGTGCAGCCGTACCAGAGCATTATCGGCAACGACGACCTGACCGGACCGCTCGGCGAGTCCACCCCGGATGTCATCGGCGCACCGCATTCGGACGAGCTGTTGTCGGACTACGAACAGGATCAGTTCTAGTACCGTTCTCGCACAACCGCATTCGACACGAGTGCCCCTTCCCGCTCGCGGGAAGGGGCACTCGTGGTCCGACGACGCCGTGTGCGGCGGTCAGTTCTTGACGAAGGCGTCGAGCAGTGTGCGATAGAGGTCGGCGAACCGTTTACGGGCGCTCTGCTGTTCGGGGGTGAAACCCTCGGTCAGGTCCGGCGCGTACACGATCAGGTGCACATTCTCTTCCGGCGGCTGCGGCATCAGATCGATGATCTGGGTGCCGTGGTCGTTGACCGCCGGTGTACCGAGATCGAGTGTCGAGAGTTCCTTGATCTCGGCGAGCGCGGACTGCACGACGTCCGCCCGAATCTTCCCGTCGAGCTGCTGCGGAGGGGTCTCCGGCTTGCGGTCCGCGGCGGCGGCATCGGGCTTCTTGATCGCGCGGCCGTCGGCGAAGACCTCGAGAATCGGGCGTAGATCGGTCCGCTCCTGCCAACCGTTGGGAATGGTGGTCAGGGTCAGCAGGGCGATCGACTCGGTCGGGGACGACCCGGATTCGGGGTCCGCCGACGCGACGCTCCCGCCGCCGGCGAGGGCCAGCACGAGAACCAGCAGCGCTGAGGTTGTTCTGCGCATGAGATTACCCACCTCGTTCTGTGTTTCGAATTCCGTCGAAAATTCCGCTACGTGATCGGCTCAGCGCAGCGCGTCCGGATTATCCAGATCACGCGCCGAATACGTGTCACAGGCCTTGACCTGCCCCGTCCGGTATCCGGTGAGGAACCACTTCTGCCGCTGGTCCGAGGAACCGTGCGTCCACGCCTCCGGATTGACCCGGCCCTGTGCCGCGCGTTGGATCCTATCGTCACCCACCGCCGACGCGGCGGATAACGCGTCACGAACATCGTTGTCGGACAGAGTTTTCAGGAAAGGCTGGGTGGTTCCCGGGGCGGGTGTCTTATCGGCGAAATGCGCCCAGATACCCGCGTAGCAATCGGCCTGCAATTCGGTGCGAACCGCACCGGATTCGGGACCGCGCGGATCGCGCTGGGCCCGGCCGATATCACCGAGCAGGTTCTGGATGTGGTGGCCGATCTCGTGGGCGACCACGTACTCCTGGGCGAGGGGGCCGTTGCTCGCGCCGAATCGGTCGGTCAGCTCGTTGAAGAAGGTGACGTCGAAATAGGCGGTCTGATCGGCGGGGCAGTAGAACGGGCCGACCTCGCTCGTGGCGTTGCCACAGCCGGTGGCCGTCGCGCCGGAGAACAGGACCACCTGCGGTTTGACGTACTTCTTGCGGGTCTGCTCCGGCAGTTGCGCGCCCCAGATGGCGTTGAGGCTCACCGCGGTCAGCGCGACCCGGCAGTCGACGTATTTATTGGCGTCGGCGCCGGTCTTGCAGTGCTCGGGTGTGCCGGATGCCTCGGATTGGGTCTGCTCGTTCTGCGCGCCGGTGAATTCGCCGAGCAGTGAACCGGGATCGCCGCCGAACAGCAGTGCCAGTACCAGCACGATGATTCCGCCGGCGCCGCCGCCGAGGGCGATTCTGCCACCCCTGCCCGGACCGCCGCCTGACCGGACGGCATCCGGATCGATCTGCATGCCTTCGTTGAAGGTCATCGTCGTCGCTTCCTGTATTCGATCGGACGCGCCGCCGTGAACGGTGTCGACGATTCGCGGCGGATGTAGCGCAAGGTCGCACACGGCATACCCGGGCGCGACCTGATGTCTACAGCTTGTCACGGATGCGCCCCATTCCGTTACCTACAGCAAACGTGTCGCTCGGTGGGCGGCTCGGGCGGGCCCATGGCGTCGCCGGTCGATGCGTGGCGAACGTGATTAGGGAGCCTGCCTGCGTCATCGCTACGATGGCAACCGCGCCGGGTGGCCCAACCGGTGCCGGAATCGTCGAAAGGAACCCCGTGCTGCGCACCCACTTGGCTGGTTCGCTGCGAAGCGAGCACGCCGGTCAGACCGTCACCCTCACCGGCTGGGTGGCCCGGCGTCGTGACCACGGTGGCGTGATCTTCATCGATCTGCGTGACGCGTCCGGAGTGGCGCAGGCGGTATTCCGTGAGGGCGAGCCCGCCGAGCAGGCGCATAAACTACGCGCCGAATTCTGCGTGCTTGTCACCGGCATCGTCGAGCAGCGCCCGGACGGCAACGAGAACCCCGACCTGCCGACCGGCTGGATCGAGGTCAACGTCACCGCGCTCGAGGTGCTCAACGAGAGTGCGCCGCTGCCGTTCCAGCTCGACGAGCAGCCCGGTGAGGAAGCGCGGCTCAAGCACCGCTACCTCGACCTGCGCCGCGAGGGTCCCGCCCATGCGATCCGGTTGCGATCCAAGGCGAACGCCGCGGCCCGCGCCTTACTGGCCGACCACGCCTTCGTCGAGGTCGAGACGCCGACACTGACCCGATCGACCCCGGAAGGCGCCCGCGACTTCCTGGTGCCCGCCCGTTTGCAGCCGGGCAGCTTCTACGCGCTGCCGCAGAGCCCGCAGTTGTTCAAACAGTTGCTCATGGTGGGCGGCATCGAGCGGTACTTCCAGATCGCGCGCTGCTACCGCGACGAGGATTTCCGCGCCGACCGTCAGCCGGAATTCACCCAGCTCGACCTCGAGATGAGTTTCGTGCGCCAGGATGATGTGATCCTGCTGGCCGAGGACATCCTGGTCGCCCTGTGGAAGCTGATCGGCCACGAGATCCCGACGCCGATCCCGCATATGACCTACGCGGAGGCGATGCGCCGCTTCGGCTCCGATAAGCCCGACCTGCGCTTCGGCGTCGAGATCACCGAGCTCACCGACTACTTCCGTGACACGCCGTTCCGGGTATTCCAGTCGCCGTACGTCGGCGCTGTCGTCATGCCGGGTGGGGCGAGCCAGCCGCGGCGCCAGCTCGACGCCTGGCAGGAATGGGCTAAGCAGCGCGGAGCCAAGGGCCTGGCCTACATCCTCGTCAACGAGGACGGAACCCTCGGCGGCCCGGTCGCCAAGAACCTCAGTGACGCCGAACGCGAGGGGTTGGCCAAGCAGGTCGGCGCCGAGCCGGGCGACTGCGTCTTCTTCGCCGCCGGCGAGGTCAAGTCCAGCCGTGCCCTGCTGGGCGCGGCGCGCGGCGAGATCGCCCGTAAGGTCGGGTTGATCGACGAGAGCGCCTGGTCGTTCGTGTGGATCGTGGACGCGCCGCTGTTCGAGCCCGCCGCCGAGGCGACCGCGAGCGGCGATGTGGCGCTCGGCTATTCGGCCTGGACCGCGGTGCATCACGCGTTCACCTCGCCGAAGCCGGAGTCGCTCGACACCTTCGACACCGATCCCGGATCCGCGCTGGCCTACGCCTACGACATCGTCTGCAACGGCAACGAGATCGGCGGCGGCTCCATCCGTATCCACCGCCGCGACGTTCAGGAACGCGTCTTCGAGGTGATGGGGATCAGCCACGAGGAAGCGCAGGAGAAATTCGGATTCCTCTTGGACGCCTTCGCCTTCGGCGCCCCGCCGCACGGCGGCATCGCCTTCGGCTGGGACCGGATCGTCGCGCTGCTGGCCGGTCTGGACTCCATCCGCGAGGTCATCGCGTTCCCGAAGACGGGTAACGGCGTCGATCCGCTGACCGACGCGCCCGCGCCGATCACCCCGCAACAGCGCAAGGAAGCGGGTATCGACGCGAAGCCGGAGCAGAAGAAGGAGACGTCCGGAGGGCGCTGACGATCAGGGTGCGACGACTCCGCCGGTGAGGCCGCGATAGGCGAAGGTGACCGCGATGACCGAGACCGGTCCCGCGATCAGCAGGCCGAGACCGCACAGCAGGGTACCGATGGCGGTGATCACCGCGACGGCAAGCGCGAGCAACAGCGTCTGCCCGAGATTGGTCACCACCAGCACGGCACTTGATTTGATCGCGGCGAACGGACCCTCATCCTGGTCGACGACGAAATGCAGTGCGAACATGCACAGATATCCGACGATCAGCCCCGGAATCACGCAGAACGCGAGGCCGATCCAGGTGCCCAGGCAGGCCAGCGTCGCGGTCAGCAGCACATTGCCCGCGTTCACGAAACGGAAGTACGACCCGAAAACCGGCTTGTTGCCATCTGTTTCGTACAGCGCGCCGCGCACCATGGCCGCCTGGAGCAGCCAGACCGCCGCCATCACCACGAGAAAGATCACGATGAGCGGCAGCAACGAGTTCGGTTCGAAGAGCCGGACGAGTAACAAGAAAACCAAATAGATGACAACGCCCATGGCTGTAATCGCGAGCCATGGAGCGGGATTCGCTCGGAACTTTTCCAGCCCGTAGCTGATCGCATTGCCGACATCGAGACTGGTCGGTTGTCCCACCGCTTGGTAGCCGTAGAGATGCTGGTGCTCCGAATCGGCCACCGAATCGGCCACAGAATCGGCCGGGGGAAGTGTGCCGGGGCCTGTTCCCTGCGGCCCGTAGGTCGGTTGCGGTGCGTGGGTGATCGCGGGCGGCGGCTCCACCGGTTCGCCGTACTGGGGCGCGCCCGGCCCCTCGAACTGCGGGTATCCTGCGGCGCCTGCCATTTCGTGTCGGGCGGGGGGTGTGCCCGGCTCGGGTGGCCGCGGCTGTCCGCCTTCGTGCTGTCCTCGGCCCGGCGCGTGCTGCTGGCCGCCGCTCTGTCGGGGTTCGTCCGGTGCGGGATCGCGCGGTGCGGGAGACGGCGTGTCGGTCATGGTATTCAGACCTTTCGTGGCACCTGGTTTCCGGTGTGGCGCACAGCAGTTGAGGATGAGAAAACCTGAACCGCGCAATGGTGTCAAGCAAGTGCCGCGCGTTCGGCGACCTGGATGCCAGACACGCCGAGCGACGCGGAAAGGTTGTGTAACAGCTCGCTAGAAGTGACCTGATGCGAGTAGCTTGGGAGGCGATGACCGCACTATTGGCCGAACGCGCCGCCGAAGTCGTGTCCGCAGCACAACAGTTGCTCACAAAGCGAATGGGTGCTGCGGTGAAACTGAGCGATCCGATGGAGCTCAGTGGAAGTGGTAGGACGACGGTCCTACGTGTGCGCGTTTCGGAGAATGCCTACTCGTTGCCACGGACCCTGATCATCAAACAGGTCCGCGGCGCCGCTCGTGATCGCCGGACCGGCGGGCTCGCGCCCGGCGTGGCCAGCATCGATTCGGCATTCCTTCGTGAAACCGTTTCCTACCAGTTCACCACCGCGCTCGGTCGCGACCAGCGGCCCGGCGCCTACTTGATCGCGCACAGCCTGCCGGACCGACTGCTCATCCTGAGTGATCTCGGTGAGAATTCACTGCTCACCCAGGTGCTGCACGCGGGCGCCGAACCGGCCACGCGCAATGCGCTGATGGCGTTCGCGCAGGCCATGGGCCGGATGCACGCCGCGACGATCGGGCGCGAGGCCGATTTCGTCGCGCTGCTACGCCGGGTCGAGGTCGTGCACCGGGTGGACGGAATCGCCCAGCAGGCCGAATCCGCCATCGCCGAGGTACCGGGGCTGCTCCAGCGCGAGCTCGGCGTCGAGGTGCCGGGGGAGATCGCCGAGCGGATCGTGCGAGGCAACCGATTGTTCTCGGCGGGCAGGTTCCGTGCCTTCAGTCCGTCGGATCTATGCCCCGACAATGTGATTCTCAACGAGGAGGGCGCGCGCTTCCTCGATTACGAGTGGGGCGGATTCCGCGACGCCACGCTGGATATCGCCTACGCGCTGGTGTCGTTCCCCGGCTGCCTCTGTGATTTCGAATTGTCGCGTGAACGCGGCAGGCAGATGGTGGAGGCGTGGCGCTCCGAGGTGGTCGGGGTGTGGCCCCCGCTCGCCGACGACACCGTCCTCGCCGAGCGCATCCTCGAGGCCAGGCTGATCTGGGTGTGGCTGAGTACCTACTGGTTCCTGCCCGCCGACCACGCCCGCATCGCCGCCGCCCGCGAACACGGACTGTCGGTGCCTCGCTCGGACGCGTTGATCAATCGCTGGGCCGCCCTCGCCGAGGACGCCCGCTGCACCGGTGACGACATCATCGGAGATTTCGCCGAGGACGTCTCCGCGAGGCTCGAAGAGCGCTGGGCGGAATAGCCCGAGATCCGACGACATCGAGGCGCGCCCCGGACGAGCGGGCGCGACCTCGACAATCCAGTCCGAAAACGGCCGCGTTCAGCGGCGGCGCAGGAGTACGCCGCGTATGAACGCGGCCTGTCCGGAATGCTGGATATCGTCATCGATGACGCTGACGAGCCGGACACCGAGGGTGACCGGCGGATCCCACCTGGTGTCGACGACGCGGGGCAGGTCGGCGTCGGTCAGCCCGGCGACATAGTCGATCGTTTGCGCGTGCACCGCGTCGAAGTAGCCGAGAAGTAGCTCCGCGCTCACCGCGCCCACCCGGTCGACCTCCGTCGGCCCCTGCCCGTAGCCGGTCTCCGCGTCGGGGAACGGCAGGTCGAAGCGTTTCGCCCAGCCTGCCGCGGTCCACACCTGTTCGAGCCCGGCCACGTCGGCGATGTGATCGTCCTGCACCCTGGTCAGATGCCAGATGAGCCAGGCGATGGAGTTCGCACCGGGTTCGACCCTGGCGGCCAGTTCGTCCTGGGTCATGCCCTCGACCGCTCCGTGCACATTCTCCCGGACTCGGCCGAAGGCGTCGCTCAGCAAGTCAGCACTCGTCATACCGAGACCAAGCGGCAGCGACGCGGCGTTATTCCCGGGCCGTCGATCGTCAGTGCGGCGATCCTCAGTGCAGCGGTCCCGAACACGGCTCCACCCGGCCGCCGGAGCGGACCGCGAACGAAACACCGTGGCGCACAGCGGTATTCGGGTCTTCGACGTCGGCGAGGTAGAACCAGTCCATCTGGGCTCGCTCGGTGGTGACGTCGAGGACGCCGTAGCCGTGCGATTCCACTTCGACGTAACGCAGGTGGTGGTTGACGCCCGCGACCGCCGCCTCGATGGGCACCGCGGCCGTGCGCGGCGGGGCCTTCAACAACTCGCCGATACTGGAGGAGGTGACGGACGGAACCACGAATTCCGCGCCGACGGTGGGGCCGCCCGGATAATTCGCGGCGTCGATCGGCAGGTCGGCGGCCCAGGAGGAATGGATATCGCCGGTCAGGAACACCACGTCGGCGATCTGCCGGTCCACAAGGGTGCCGAACAGCGTCGCGCGGTCCGCGGTGTATCCGTCCCACTGGTCGGCGTTGACCGGAATACCCGCCTGAGGCAGGCCCATCACGCGGGTGAAAGCCTCGGTGGCAGCGGGTTCAAGCGGCGGGAAGACCAGCGGCGCGATCATCACCGAATTGCCCACCAGCTTCCACTGCACCGGAGCCGAAGCCAAGCCCGCGGTGAGCCAATCCATCTGAGCCTTTCCGGTGATGGTGCGGGCCGGATCGTCGATCTCACGCCAGCCGGTCACGGCTTTGGCCTCGCGATCTCGGTAGCTGCGCAGATCCAGCATCGACAGTTCCGCGAGCGTGCCGAATCGCAGGCGGCGGTAGATCTTCGCCTGATCGCCGGAACCGTTGGCGCGCACCGGCATCCATTCGAGGTAGGCGCGCGCCGAGGCGGCGCGGCGGTCGCTCCACTCGCCGTTCACCGCGGGATCGTGCTTACTCGAACCGCCGGACCAGGAGTTGTCGGCGGATTCGTGGTCGTCCCAGGTGCAGATGAAGGGCAGTCGCACGTGCAGGGCGGCGAGGTCGGGGTCGGTCTTGTACTGGGCGTGCCTGATGCGATAGTCGGCCAACGTCACGATCTCGTGGGCGGGATCGTGCGGTCGGACGGCTCCGGCTCTGCCGCCGTATTCGCCGCGACCGTATTCGTAGATGTAGTCGCCGAGGTGAACGATGGCGTCGAGATCGTCGCGGGCGGCCAGATGGCGGTACGCGCCGAAATACCCCGCCTCCCAGTTCGCGCACGAGACGACGCCGAAGCGGAGACGTTCGGGGGAGTCCGCGGGTGCGGGAGCGGTGCGGGTGTGTCCGACGGGGGAGGTCTCACCGAGTGCGGTGAAACGGTAGTAGTAGCTGCCGCCCGGCGCGAGACCGGTGACGTCGACCTTCACGGTGTGATCGGAATCCGAAGCAGCCGTGGCGGTTCCGGATGCCGCGACGGTCGTGAAGGTCGCGTCGCCGGCGACTTCCCACCGCACGGTGGCCGGCGAGCCCGTGCCGGAACCGGGCGTCGCGTCGGGGGAGACGGTGACGCGGGTCCAGATGACGACACCGGTGGGCAGCGGATCGCCCGAGGCGACGCCGTGGGCGAAAACCGGAGTCGCGGCGCGCGCGGTGCCGGTGGCGAGTAGCGCTGTCGCGGCTGCTCCGCCCTTCAGCATGGTGCGACGAGCGAGGGGGCCCAGGAGAGCGGGACTTGAAACGGCATCGTTTTCGGCCACGGACAATGATCACAGTCGATTCGCGGGGCGGGGGCAAGTCGGACAGCGTGCCGCGCCCGGTGTCGTACCCGGGCGGTACGGTCGAATTCATGAGCGAGCGATTCGGGTGCCGCCCTGCGTCGGCTGCGCGCCGGGGTGAGGCGCGAGCATGAGCGATGGGCTCTTCGACGTGCCGGGGCACGCGGGCTCGGAGTCGGATGCGCAGCGCGACGGTGGTGTGGACTATTTCCGTGGCCCCGGCACCGCCGCGCCGCTGGCGGTGCGCATGCGCCCGGAATCGCTGGACGAGGTGGTCGGGCAGCAGCATCTGCTCGGCCCCGGCTCGCCGCTGCGACGGCTCATCGAAGGGTCCGGTGCGGCGTCGGTCCTGCTGTACGGCCCGCCCGGTACCGGGAAGACCACGCTCGCTTCGCTGATCTCACACGCCACCGGCCGCCGCTTCGAGGCGTTGTCGGCGTTGTCGGCGGGGGTCAAGGAGGTGCGCGCGGTCATCGATCTGGCACGGCGACGGCTCACGGCGGGCGAGCGCACGGTGCTGTTCATCGACGAGGTCCATCGTTTCTCCAAAACCCAGCAGGACGCGCTGCTGGCCGCGGTGGAGAACCGGATCGTGCTGCTGGTCGGCGCGACCACGGAGAATCCGTCGTTCTCGGTGGTATCGCCGTTGCTGTCGCGTTCGCTGGTGCTGCGACTGCACTCGCTGACCGAGTCCGATATCCGAGTGGTGCTGCGCCGCGCGATCGACGATCCGCGCGGTTTCGGCGGCGCCTACACCGTGACCGACGCGGCGCTCGATCACCTCGTGCGCATCGCGGGCGGTGACGCGCGGCGCGCCCTGACCGCGCTGGAGGCGTCCGCGGAATCCTCGCTCGACGGCGCCGTCGATGTGGAGTTGGTCGAGGCGAGCGTGGACAAGGCCGCCGTCCGCTACGACCGCGCGGGTGACCAGCACTACGACGTGGTGAGCGCGTTCATCAAATCGATTCGCGGCTCCGACGTCGACGCGGCGCTGCACTATCTGGCACGGATGCTCAGCGCGGGCGAGGATCCCCGTTTTCTCGCGCGCCGCCTGGTCATCTCGGCGAGCGAGGACATCGGTATGGCCGATCCCACCGCGTTGCAGACCGCGGTCGCCGCCGCGCAGGTCGTCCAGCTCATCGGTATGCCCGAGGCGCAGCTCACACTGACCCACGCCACGATCCACCTCGCCACCGCCCCGAAATCCGGCGCGGTGCCCGCCGCCCTCGGCGCCGCCATGGCCGATATCTCGGCGGGCATGGCGGGTCTTGTCCCCGCCCACCTGCGTGACGGTCACTACGCGGGCGCGGCGGCGCTCGGCAATGCCAAGGGATACAGATATCCGCACGACGATCCGGATGGCGTGCTGCCCCAGCAGTATCCGCCCGACGAATTGGTCGGCGCGGATTACTATACCCCGACCGACCACGGTCACGAACGTGAAATCGGCCCGCGCGTGCAGAAATTGCGCCGCATCGTTCGCGGCGGATAGCCGCGGCGGCGACATCGATGCGAGCGGCTGGGGTTCGGCCCGGCGGCCGGAGCCGCACGCGGGCGTCGGTGTCCGGTTCCGTGCGGGCGATGAAAAACCGCGTGCACGGCACCGGTAGGCTGGATATCTGTGCAGACCCACGAGATCCGACGGCGATTCCTGGACCATTTCGTCCGTGCCGGCCACACCGAGGTGCCCAGTGCCTCCCTGATCCTGGCCGACCCCAACCTGCTGTTCGTCAACGCGGGCATGGTGCAGTTCGTGCCGTATTTCCTCGGTCAGCAAACCCCGCCGTACGCTACCGCGACCAGCGTGCAGAAATGCGTGCGCACCCTCGATATCGAGAACGTCGGCATCACCACCCGTCACCTCACCTTCTTCCAGATGGCGGGCAACTTCGCCTTCGGCGACTACTTCAAGCGCGAGGCCATTGCACTGGCCTGGTCGCTGCTGACCGACAGCGTCGAGAACGGCGGCTACGGCTTCGATCCCGAACGGCTCTGGGTCACCGTCTACCTCGACGATGACGAGGCCGAGCGGATGTGGCTGGAGATGGGCGTGCCTTCCGAGCGCATCCAGCGCCGCGGCATGGCCGACAACTACTGGTCCATGGGCATCCCCGGCCCGTGCGGTCCCTGTTCGGAGATCTACTTCGACCGTGGCCCGGAATACGGCGTCGAGGGCGGTCCCGAGGCCGACGAGGATCGCTACCTCGAAATCTGGAACCTCGTCTTCATGCAGAACGAGCGCGGCCAGGGCACCGGCAAGGACGATTTCGAAATCCTCGGCCCGCTGCCGAAGAAGAATATCGATACCGGTATGGGTGTCGAGCGCGTCGCTTTCCTGTTGCAGGGCGTGGAGAACGTCTACGAGACCGACCTGCTCCGCCCGATCATCGATAAGGCCGAGGAGCTGACCGGCCGCTCCTACGGTGTCCAGCACGAGGACGACGTGCGCTTCCGCGTGATCGCCGACCATGGGCGCACCGCGGCGATGTTGATCGCCGACGGCGTCAACCCCGGCAACGACGGCCGCGGTTACGTGCTGCGCCGTCTGCTGCGCCGCATCGTGCGCTCGGCCCGGCTGCTCGGCGCGGAAAAGCCGGTGATGGCCGAATTCATGAAGGTCGTCAGCGATCTGATGGCGCCGTCCTACCCGGAGCTCGCCACCGATTTCCGCCGCGTCGAAACCGTCGCGGTGGGTGAGGAGACGGCGTTCCTGAAGACGCTGAACACCGGCTCCACCCTCTTCGACAACACCGCGTCCGCGGTGAAGGCCAAGGGCGGCAAGACGATCGCCGGTTCGGATGCCTTCACCCTGCACGACACCTACGGTTTCCCGATCGACCTCACCCTGGAAATGGCGTCCGAGGCCGGACTTTCGGTGGACGAGGACGGTTTCCGTTCGCTCATGGCCGAGCAGCGCAAGCGCGCCAAGGAGGACGCCCAGGCCCGCAAGCACGCGCACGCGGACCTGTCGGTCTACAAGGAACTCGTCGATCGCGGAGCCACCGAGTTCACCGGTTTCGAGGAACTCACCTCCGAAGCTCACGTGCTCGCCCTCATCACCGACGGCGTGCGGGTTCCGGTCGCCACGGCCGGGCAGGACGTCGAGGTGATCCTCGATCGCAGCCCGCTCTACGCCGAATCCGGCGGCCAGATCGCCGATCGCGGCGCCATCACCGCCTCGGGGGTGAAGTTGCGCGTCAACGACGTGCAGAAGATCGCCAAGAAGTTGTGGGTGCACAAGTCGACGGTCGAGCAGGGACAGATCACCGAGGGCGATGTCGTGCTCGCCCAGGCCGATCCGGCGTGGCGCAGCGGAGCCACCCAGGGCCATTCCGGCACCCATATGGTGCACGCGGCCCTGCGTCAGGTACTCGGCCCGAACGCCGTCCAGGCCGGATCGCTGAACAAACCCGGCTACCTGCGATTCGACTTCAACTGGCAGGGCCAGCTCTCCGAGCGGCAGAAGGCCGATATCGAAGCGGTGTCCAACGACGCGGTCGGCGCGGATTTCCCGGTGAACACCTTCGTCACCGACCTGCCCAAGGCCAAGCAGATGGGCGCGCTCGCGCTGTTCGGCGAGAACTACGGCGACGAGGTCCGTGTCGTCGAGATCGGCGGACCGTTCTCGATGGAACTGTGCGGCGGTACGCATGTGCGGCACTCCTCGCAGATCGGACCGATCACCGTGCTCGGTGAATCCTCTGTCGGTTCCGGTATCCGCCGCATCGAGGCGTTCGTCGGTCTGGATTCCTACAAGTACCTGGCGAAGGAACGCGCGCTGCTGGCAGGCGTCGCGTCCTCGCTCAAAGTGCCCTCCGACGAGGTGCCCGCGCGCGTCGAGCAGCTGGTGGAGCGGCTGAAGGTAGCGGAGAAGGAACTGGAGCGGACCAAGATGGCCGCCGTGCTCTCCTCGGCCGCGTCCTTCGTCGACCAGGCCGAGCGTGTCGGCTCGGTACTGCTGGTGGCCGTCGCGGCTCCCGAAGGCGTGCAGGCGGGCGATCTGCGCACGCTCGCCACCGATATCCGCGGCCGGTTCGGTAGCGAACCCGCCGTCGTGGTCCTGCTCGGCCATGCCGACGGCAAGGTGCCGTTCGTGGTGACGGTGAACAAGGGCGCGCAGAACGCCGGCGTCAAGGCCGGAGATCTCGTCGCGAGCTTCGGCCCGAGTATCGCGGGCCGCGGCGGTGGCAAACCGGAGATGGCGCAGGGCGCCGGCTCCGATCCGTCGGGTATCGCGGCGGGTCTGGCCGCGGTCCGCGCCCGGGTGGCTGAACTGGCCGGTTGATGGGCGACCCGGAAAGTTCCGAGAATTCGGGTGGTCCGCGCGGTGCGGACCGCCCCGATCCGGCGGCCGACCCCGGGCGGGGTCGGCGCATCGCCATCGATGTCGGCAGCGTCCGGATCGGCGTCGCCTCCAGCGATCCCGACGGTGTCCTCGCCACCCCGGTCGAGACCGTGCCGCGCGCGAAGAAAGTGCGCGGCGCTCGTTCCCCCGCGGATATCGACAGAATTGCCGAAATTGTGCGGGAATACGAGGCAGTCGAGGTCATTGTCGGCCTGCCGAGGACATTGCGCGGGGAGAAGGGGACGGCAGCCGACCTCGCTATCGCGTTCGCGGAACATTTGCGGAAAAAAATTGACCCCGTGCCGATCAGGCTTTCCGACGAACGTTTGACTACCGTGTCAGCTGCACGTGCATTGCGGGACAGTGGTGTTCGCGCGCGTGGCCAGCGGCAGGTGATCGATCAGGCGGCGGCCGTGTCGATCCTGCAAGGATGGTTGGACGAACGGAGTGCGGTGTTGAAGTCGGTCGAAGAGGCGCCGGTGCGTGACGCGTCGTTCGGAGACGACGCATGACGGATCGATGGGCGCGGGCCGAGGAACGCTACCGCGAGCGCGAGGCCGATCGGCGTTATCGGCGAGACGACCGAGCCTGGGGTCGCGACAGCCGGGGAGGCGGCGAACCCCCGGACGATGCCGACGACTGGGACGACGATGAGGACGACACCACCGTCATCCCCCGTTACACCGACGAAGAGCCGTTGTACGACGGCCCGCCACTGTACGACGACGATGATTTCGAGGACGAGGACGACGAACCGGAGCCCGCGCCGCCGCCGAGAGCGCGGACCGCGCGCGTCGGCAGGCCCGAGAGTGCGCCGCGGAGCCGTTCCGAGCGGCGTCCCCAGCCGCGACGTTCCGGTTCCCAGCGCGGTAAGCGCTCGCGGGCGGCGGCGCGCAAGGCCGAGGAACGCAAGAAGCGTCGCCGGACCATCTGGATCATCGGGGCGTGCTTGGTCGCGTTGCTCGTCGGCGCGGTCGGCTTCGCCGCCAAGAAATTCGCCGACTCGATGGCCATACCGGAGGATTACGCGGGCGCCCCGGGACCGCTGGTGGTCGTGCAGGTGCATCCGGGCGACACCGCCAAGCAGATCGCCACGTCGATGGTCGACAAGGACGTTGTCAAGAGCGGCGCCGCCTTCTTCGAAGCGGCGGTCCGCACCCCCAGCATGAGTTCGGTGCAGCCGGGGTTCTACGCGATCCCCAGCAAACTCTCGGCCGCGGACGCGGTGATCGCGCTGCTCGGCAAGGATTCGCGGGTCGGCAATGTGGTGGTCTCGGAGGGCAGGCTGCTGCACGACCAGCACGACGTCAACACCGGCGCGCGTAAGGAGGGGATCTACACCAAGATCGCCGCCGCCAGTTGCATCGGATCCGCCGCCGAGAAGAAATGCGTCACCTACGAACAGCTCGCCACCGCGGGCGCCGACCCCGACCTGGCGGCGCTCGGCGTCCCGAGCTGGGCGCAATCCTCGGTGAAGGCGGTCCCGGATCGCACCAGGCAGCTGGAGGGCCTGATCGCGGCGGGCACGTGGGATTTCGACCCGAGCGCGACGCCGCAGCAGATCCTGAAACAGCTCGTCAGCGCGAGCGCCGCGAGTTACGAGTCGACCGGGCTGCTCCAGTCTGGGGCGACGACGCAACTGTCGCCGTATCAGACGCTGATCGCGGCCTCCCTCGTCGAGCGCGAGGCGCTGCCGCAGGATATGCCGAAGGTGGCGCGGGTGATCGTGAACCGGCTGGAGGTAGGTCAGCAACTCGAATTCGACTCCACGGTCAACTACGCGCTGGACCGGACCGAGGTCGCCACCACCGACTCCGACCGCGCCACCCGCACACCGTGGAACACCTACGCGATGACCGGGCTGCCCGCCACACCGATCGCCGCGCCGTCGCTGAACGCTCTGCGCGCCATGGAGAATCCTGAGCCGGGTCCGTGGCTGTACTTCGTGACCATCGACATGAAGGGCACCACATTGTTCACTCAGAGCTACGCTGAGCATCTGCGCAATATCGAAAAGGCCGAGCAGAGCGGAATTCTCGACAGTGGGCGATGAAGCGGGCGCTGGTTCCGGTGCCGGGGTGAGCGGGCGGGCAGCGGCCCGCAAGGCCGCGGTGCTCGGCAAGCCCATCGCGCATTCGCGCTCTCCGCAATTACATCTCGCGGCCTACCGCGCCCTCGGCCTGCCGTGGACCTACGAGCGCATCGAATGCTCGGCCGAGCAGTTGCCCGGCCTGGTCGACGGGCTCGGACCGGAATGGGTCGGGTTGTCGGTCACCATGCCCGGCAAGGAGGCGGCGCTCGCGTACGCGAACGAGCGTACCGAGCGCGCGGTACTGGTCGGCTCCGCCAACACACTGGTCCGCACTGCCGACGGCTGGCGGGCCGACTGCACCGACGTGGACGGCGTGGTCGGTGCGCTGCGCGAGGGTGGCGTCACGGCACTGACCAGCGCGGCTGTCCTCGGCGCCGGCGGCACCGCACGTCCGGCGTTGCTCGGGCTGTCGGACCTCGGCGCGAAATCGGTCACCGTCTTCGCCCGCGACCCCGGACGGGCGCGCGGTGCGGCGGAACTGGCCGAACGACTCGGCATGTCGGTCACCGTGGCCGGATTCGACACCCATACCGTGCAGGCCGTCTGCGCGGAGGCCGACGCGGTGGTCAGCACGATTCCCTCGGAGGCGGCGGCGATCATCGCGGCCTCGGTAGCGCACGCACCCGTGGTGCTCGACGCGATATACAACCCGTGGCCGACTCCGCTCGCGGTGGCCGTCGCGCGGGCGGGGCATACCGTGGTCAGCGGTTTGCAGATGTTGCTGTTCCAGGCGTACGGCCAGGTCGAACAGTTCACCGGGCGGCCGGCGCCGCGCGCGGAAATGGCCGCGGCGCTGGAGGATTGATCGTCGCGTCGGGCGATCACGCGCTCCGATCGCCCCGACCCGGTTCGACCGGTCGCTGGTGGATTCCGCGGCGGCCGGACGACTTCAGTGCCCCCGTGACCGATTTTCTGATACCTGTTCTAGTTCTGATCCGGGGAGCAGGGCGTTATGGTGGTTGCCATGACTGCTTGGGTTCTGCGGGCTTTCGCGCTCGGTGTGCTGGTTGTCGGCCTGCGCACCGCGCTGGGGTTCGCGATGGTGTACTGGCCGACGCACGGGAGCACGATGCGGATCTTGTGCCTGTTCGCGCTGCTGGCTGTCATCGTGGCCTGGGGCGTTTTCGACGGTCGCGCCGATCGCCTGGAAAATCCCGATCCCGAACGCGGCGCCGATCTGACCATCCGGTGGTTGCAGGCGGCGGTCGCGGGCGGTATCGGCAGCGGTCTGGTGTCCTGGATCCTCGACTGGTTCCCCAGGATCGACCTCGGTGACAACGGCCTGCTCTTCGAGGTGACCGCAGGCGCGTCCTTCATCATCCTGCTGATCTTCATCCCCGCGCTGATCGGCGTCGGCATCGGCCGAATGCTGGCCGGACGCCGGGAAGAGAAATCGGCGACACATCATTCCGCGGACCATCCCGTCGCCTCCGCGGTCTGACCGGCACCCGACGACGAGGGGCGCACTCCTCGGGAGTGCGCCCCTCGTCGTATGAGACGCGTAGGACGCGAGTGCTACAGCAGGACGGCACCGCCGCTCGGGCTCTCCTCGCGGGCGATGGCCGAATAGGCGGCGGCCAGCAGGGTCGGATCCGGGCCCTCCAAACGGCCCGGTTTGGCCAGACCGTCGAGAACGACGAATCGCAGCACACCGGAACGGGTCTTCTTATCGGTCTGCATCGCGTCGAGCAACTGGGGCAGCGCATCGGCGTCGTAGGAGACCGGCAGCCCCACCGAGGCCAGCACTGCCCGATGTCGATCGGCGGTGGCGTCATCGAGACGACCGGCGAGCCGCCCCAATTCGGCCGCGAAGACCAGCCCGACCGAGACCGCCGCGCCGTGCCGCCACCGGTAGCGCTCACGGCGTTCGATGGCGTGGGCGAGCGTATGGCCGTAGTTGAGGATTTCGCGGAGGCTGGCTTCCTTGAGATCCGCGGCGACCACATCGGCCTTGACCTGGATCGCGCGGCGGATCAGTTCCGGCAGCACCGTGCCGGTCGGGTCGATGGCCGCCTCTGGATCGCGTTCCACCAGGTCCAGAATGACCGGGTCGGCGATGAATCCGGCCTTGATGATCTCGGCCATGCCCGCGACGATCTCGTTGCGGGGCACCGTCTCGAGGGTCGCCAGATCGACCAGGACGGCCGCAGGCTCGTGGAAACTGCCGACCAGGTTCTTACCGGCCTCGGTATTGATGCCGGTCTTACCGCCGACAGCGGCGTCGACCATCGCCAGCAGGGTTGTCGGCACATGCACGATCCGCACCCCCCGCATCCAGGTGGCGGCGACGAATCCGGCCAGGTCGGTGGCCGCGCCGCCGCCGAGGCTCACCACGACATCGTTGCGCGTCAGGCCGATCCGGCCGAGCACCTCCCAGCAGAAGCCCGCGACGGCCAGATCCTTACCCGCCTCGGCGTCCGGGATCTCCACCCGGTGCGCGTCGATCCCGGTGTCGGCCAACGCCTTGCGCACCGCTTCCGCGGTCTCGGTCAACGGCGGCTGATGGAAGATCGCGACCGTACGGACGCCCTTGGTCGCACCCGTCACCGATTCGACGAGTTCGCCGAGCAGACCGCGCCCGATGATGACCGGATACGGGTCGGCGGTCTCGACCTGGATACGACTCGGCTGTGTCACGAATGCTCCGATTCTCTCGTTACGAATTGTCGCGGTGCCGTTCCCGCTCGCGCGGCGGACCACGGACGCCGGGTAGGCGGGAGGGCGTGGACACGATGCCACGCCGCGCTCATGTGCGACGCTCCGATTCGGTGTAGGCCGATTGTTTCTCGGCCCGGGGGCGGGTGCGGGGCGCGCGCCTGCGGCGAGGCCGCTCGGACTGGCGATCGCCCGTCGCCCGCTTCGGCTCCGCACCACGGTCACGGCCGTCCGTCTCCGGGAGCGCGCCGGTGCGCGAGGCGACGCTGGCGCCCGATCCGGCATCGGCACCCGATGTCGTGCCGGGGGCGCGGTCGGAAGTGATGGAGCGCGCGGACTCGGAGGTTTCGGTACCCGCCGTGACGTGGGTGTCGGGTGCACCGGCCGGGCGATGCGCCTTGCGCGCACGATGTCGCGTGGTCGGGCTCGCGGAGACGGTATCGCCGCCGCGCGGCGGCGATACCCCGGCGCGATCCGTGCCCGCCTCGGGTATCCGGCCGGTCGCGGCGTCGCCGGTTCGGCTCACGCCGATGTCGGCGTCCGCGCCGGTCTTCGCCGCCGTGCTCGCGGATCGACGGCCGCGGCCGCGTCGCGACCGCTGGCTCGGGGCGGGGTCGGTGGTGCGCCGGGGTGTCGGTTCGGTCGTCTCGGCGGTCGCCGATCTGCGCCGCGCGGCGGCTCGGGCTCGGGCTCGACGCCGCGTGCGCGACCGCCTGCCGACCTGGCTGCCCGGGGCTTCCTCGCTGGTTTCCGGCTCGGGGTCGGTGCTCGGCGCGACCGATTCCATGCCGAGTTTGGCCAGGATCATTCGGACCACCCGGCCGGGACTGCGGCCGTCGGTGCGCACGCGAACGGTCGCCACCTCGCGATAGAGGGGGCGGCGCTCGCGCATGAGTTCGCGGTATTTCGCGCCGGGATCGGCGCCGTTGAGCAAGGGGCGCTGACTACTCGCACCGGTGCGGCGAAGCCCTTCGGCGACACTGATTTCCAGGTAGACCACGGTGCGCCCGCGCAGTAACGCCCTGGTGTGCTCGGAGAGCACCGCGCCGCCGCCGAGCGACACCACGCCGCGTTCGGTGAGGACAGCGCGGCGCACCACCCTCTCCTCGATCTTGCGGAATTCGGGTTCGCCGTCGGTGGCGAAGATCTCGGGGATGGTCCGGCCGGTCTCGCGCTCGATGCCCGCGTCGGTGTCGTACAGCTCCACCCCGAGTTCCCTGGCGAGTTTGCGGCCGATCGTCGACTTTCCCGCACCCGGCGGCCCGACCAGCACCACGCGCGGGGCACGTGGATCGGTCTGGACGATCATTGCGACCGACTGTCCGCGGGAACGTGCGGCCGGGTGCTGACCCGCTTGATGTAGCTGTGGATGTTGTCGACGGTTTCGGTCAGCGAATCCCCGCCGAACTTCTCCAACGCGACCTGTGCGACGACGAGCGCCACCATCGTCTCGGCCACCACACCTGCGGCGGGCACCGCGCACACATCGGAGCGCTGGTGGATGGCGACGGCTTCCTCGCCGGTGGTCATGTCGACGGTCGCGAGTGCGCGCGGCACCGTGGAAATCGGTTTCATGGCGGCGCGCACCCGTAGCGCCTCGCCGTTGGTCATACCGCCTTCGAGGCCGCCCGCACGGTTGGTGGAGCGCAGCACCCCGTCCGGTCCCGGCCGCATCTCGTCGTGGGCCTGGCTGCCGCGCCGCCGCGCGGTTTCGAAACCGTCGCCGACCTCGACACCCTTGATCGCCTGAATGCCCATGAGGGCGGCGGCGAGCCGGGAGTCCAAGCGGTCCGCGCCGCTGATGAACGAGCCGAGCCCGACCGGAAGACCTTCCACGATCACCTCGACCACGCCACCGAGGGTGTCGCCGTCCTTCTTGGCCGCTTCGATCTCGGCGATCATCGCGGCCTCGGCGTCCTTGTCGAACGCGCGCACCGGACTCTCGTCGACGGTGGCGAGATCGGCGCCGGTCGGGGTGATACCGGTGGTGTTCGCCGCGGTGCCGATCGAGACGACATGGGAGACGACCTCGACCCCGAACGCCTGCCGCAGGAAATTACGGGCGACGGTGCCCGCGGCGACCCTGGCCGCGGTCTCGCGCGCGCTGGCCCGCTCCAGCACATTGCGGGCATCGTCGAAGTTGTACTTGAGCATGCCGGAGTAATCGGCATGGCCGGGGCGCGGCCTGGTCAACGGCGCGTTGCGGGCCAGGTCGGCGAGCACGGCCGGATCCACCGGATCGGCGGACATGACGGTCGTCCATTTCGGCCACTCGGAGTTGGCGATCTCGATCGCGACGGGACCGCCCATGGTACGGCCGTGCCGGACGCCGCCGACCATGGTGACCTTGTCCGCCTCGAATTTCATCCGGGCGCCACGTCCGTACCCGAGCCGACGGCGGGCCAGTTGTGCGGAGATATCGTCGGATGTCACCTCGACACCCGCGACCATCCCCTCCAGGATGGTGACGAGGGCGGGACCGTGAGATTCTCCAGCAGTTATCCAGCGCAGCACGCTCTATATCCTTCCATGTCGGCGCCCACGTGGCCGCATCCGGTCGCTCGTGATCGAGGGCACGTCAGTGGTGGCGCGGTCAGTACTTTCATCGCGGTTCACGGGCGCGGGCGCAACCCGCGCGACCCGCCGGATCTCACGGCGACGCCGCGATCAGTGCGGCCAAGGTCGCCAGGCACATCGACGGTCCGTGCGGCACGCCGTGATCGCCGCGCCGGGCGGCCAGCACCGCCACCCCGGCCAGCGCCGTCAGCGCGGGCGCGGCGAGGGCCGCCCATACCCACGCCTGCGCCCCGCCCATCGCGCTCGCCGCCCCGAGCCCCGCGGCGAGTTTCACATCGCCCGCTCCGAGTGCGGCCGGCGCGAGGACGTGAACCGTCAGGTAGGCCATTCCCAGGAGCAGCCCTCCGGCTACCGCGACGGTGAATCGTGTTGTCGCCACGGCATATCCGAGGATCACCGCGGCGCCCGCGCCGGTCAGCGGATTCGGCAGCCGCCGGTGCCGCAGATCGAACCAGCCGAGGACCGCGGACCAAGCGGTGAGCGCCGCGAGCGCCGTGGGGGACATGGCTCCAGCCTTGCCGAAATCGCCGCCGCCGTGCCGTGTGAATCGCCGAATGTGGACAGCTTCGGCATATGTGGATATGCGGCGTTCCGCACCAAGGGAATTCGGCGCCCGCGCGCCGGGGCCCATCCAGCACCCATCCAGGGGCCGCGGCGCGGCGAGGATACGTTCCGCATACGTCTCGACCGGCGAGGAGCCGACCGGGGCGCGTCGCGGTAACTTGGACGCATGTCTGCTGATCGCGCGGGTCGGGTGCCCGACTACGCGGCGCGCCGAGGCGCGTTGCGCAGTCTGCTGGTGGAGAACGAGGTCGACGCGCTGTTGGTCACCGATCTGGTGAACATCAGGTACCTGACCGGATTCACCGGGTCCAACGCCACGCTGCTGGTGCACTCCTGGGATATGCGCAATGCCGAGGAGCGCACGGTCATCGGAACCGACGGCAGATATCTCAGCCAGGTCGCCGCGCAGGCGCCGGATCTGCGCGCCGAGATCGCCCGGGCGACCGCACGCCGGATCGTCGCGCTGGCGGGGGAGTGGCAGCTGGGCCGGATCGGCTACGAAAGCCATATCGTCACCGTCGATCAGCATCGCGCCTTCATCGAGCAGGGCACCGGGCTGGAATTCGTCGCGACCCCCGGACTGGTCGAACAGTTGCGCACGGTCAAGGACGCCTACGAGGTCGAGCAGTTGCGGGCGGCCTGCGCCGCCGGTGACGCCGGGCTCGCCACCCTGCTCGAACGCGGTGGGCTCCGTCCCGGCCGCACCGAGAGACAGGTGGCCCGCGACCTCGAATGGGCAATGTTCGAACACGGCGCGGAGGCGATCTCGTTCGAGACGATCGTGGCCGCCGGCGCCAATTCCGCCGTCCCGCACCACCGGCCCACCGGCGCGGTGCTCGCGGCGGGCGATTTCGTCAAACTCGATTTCGGCGCCGTCATCGGCGGCTACCACTCCGATATGACGCGCACCTTCGTACTCGGCCGGCCGACCGACTGGCAACGTGAGATATACGCGCTGGTGGAGGAATCGCAGCGGGCCGGACGCAAGGCCCTGCGGCCGGGAGCGAAGGCCGCCGACGTCGACGCGGCCTCGCGCGCGGTGATCGAGGCGGCGGGCCACGGCGCGCTGTTCGTCCACGGTCTCGGGCACGGTGTCGGATTACAGATCCACGAAGCGCCGGGAATCGCGAAAACAGGAACCGCTACACTTCTGTCTGGCGTGGCGGTGACCGTCGAACCAGGTGTGTACTTTCCCGGCCGCGGCGGGGTCCGGATCGAGGACACGCTCGTGGTGCGCGAAGGGGGCCCGGAGCTGCTCACTCACACCAGCAAAGATCTGACCGTCGTCGAATGACGTCGGTCGCCCGAGACAACAGTGTTGACGACAACAAGCTTACGAACGAGGAGATCCGAGGACAGTGGCGGACACCAGCGACTTCAAGAACGGCCTCGTGCTGAAGATCGACGGAAATCTCCAACAGATCATCGAATTCCAGCACGTCAAGCCGGGTAAGGGCCCCGCCTTTGTGCGGACCAAGCTGAAGAACGTCGTGTCCGGCAAGGTCGTCGACAAGACCTTCAACGCGGGTGTCAAGGTGGAGACGGCCACCGTCGACCGCCGCGATATGACCTACCTGTACCACGACGGCACCGATTACATCTTCATGGACGGCGAGACCTTCGACCAGCTGTCCATCGCCGAGGCCACCATCGGTGACGGCGCTCGCTTCCTGCTGGAGAACATGGCCGTGCAGGTCGCCGTGCACGAGGGCGCCCCCCTGTTCGTCGAGCTCCCGGTCTCGATCGAGCTCGTCGTCCAGCACACCGATATCGGCCTGCAGGGCGACCGCTCCACCGGCGGCACCAAGCCCGCGACCCTGGAGACCGGCGCCGAGGTGCAGGTCCCGCTGTTCATCAACACCGGCGACAAGCTGCGCATCGATTCGCGCGACGGCAGCTACCTCGGCCGAGTCAATGCCTGATCGCCACCGAATGCCTGATCGCCACATGTCTGATCGCCGCTTCGGCGCGCGGGGATAATGGTGACTGTGGCGGAACAGCCGGTAGAGAAGAAGTCCAACTTCAAGAAGCTCGGCGCCCGGCATAAGGCCAGGCGTCGCGCCGTGGATCTGCTCTTCGAAGCAGAGGCAAGGGATGTCGACGTGGCCGACCTGCTCGCCGAGCGGGTCGATCTGGCGAGCCACGACCAGTCGGTCGCGCCCGTGCACGCCTACACCCACACCCTGGTGGAGGGCGTCGCCGACGACCTGGATCGGGTGGACGGCACCATCGAGTCCTATCTGCAGGACTGGGCGCTGTCCCGGCTGCCCGCCGTCGATCGCGCCATTCTGCGCATCGCGGTGTGGGAGTTGTTCCACGCCAACGATGTTCCGCCGGTGGTCGCGGTGGACGAGGCGGTGGAGCTGGCCAAGGAACTGTCCACCGACGACTCCCCTTCGTTCGTCAACGGTGTGCTCGGCCAAGTCGTGCTGGTGGCTCCCCAGGTGCGCGCCGCCGCCGCCGCGACGCGGGCGCCACGACCTGGCACCGAAGCATGACCAGCAAGTACCTGGTCATGGCGATGCGCACGCCGGATTTCGACATCGAGACGATCGAACCGCACCGGCGATTCCTGAGCGAATTGCTGGAACGCGGTCAGTTGCTCGAGAGTGGCCGATTCACCGACGGCACCGGCGGCGCGTACGTCATCCTGGCCGAAAGCCTCGATGCCGCACGGGAGATCGCCTTCACCGATCCCGTGCACACCAGCGGTTCCTCCGAACTCACCGTCTACGAATGGGAGATCGCCGTTTCGGCGTGAATCCCTGTACTCGAGGTCGAGGATGGTGTCGCGGCCACAGCGGGCCGTCCGGACCTGGCGGGAAGCCGGGTGCGAGAGATAGCTACAGTTGTTCTCGCAATAGTGCCGTGTGAGGAGAGCTGGGATGACAACGAATTCGGCGACAGAGGAACTGGCGCAGTTGCAAGCCGACGGGTGCACGCGCGAGCAGGCGTGGGCGCTGTTCGACGGGTTGCCCGTCGCGAAGGTCGCCGATATCGCGACTGGACGCTGGCGCGGCTCGGAGATCCGGACCGGACACCCGTTCGACGGCGTGCTCGGCGCGTCGGGCTGGTACGGCAAACAGTTCGACGACGCCGAATCCGTCCATCCGCTGCTGTTCTCCGATACCGCGGGAAAGATCTTCGCGGTCGATCCGCGCCGGGTGCCCCTGTCGCTGACCGGCAAAGTGCCGCTTCCCACGGTGCGTGCCATCCAGAAGTCGTTGCGCTACACCGGAATCGCCCTGCGCACCACCCGCTACGCGGCCCGCTTGCGTGCCGTCGAATACCGCGACGTGGTCAGTGCGGCGATGATCTACGACCACCTTCCCATCATCGACCACTTCCGTCAGGTCGACGCCGACACCCTGTTCGGCGTGATGGATATGCGCGGATTGGCCGAACCGTACTTCTTCATCCTGCGTCGCTGAGCCGCGGGCGCGGCCGCCGCTGAAACCGGCCCCGCCTCGCGGATGCCACGCCGTCTGCCGGGGTTGACGCGTGGAGTACTGTCGCGGCATGGAAGACGATCTAGGCGCGTCCGGACTGCGATTCGAGCGCGAGGGGTCGATCGGTTGGTGTGTCATCGATCGGCCATCGGCACGCAATGCCTTCACCCCGGCCATGTATTTCGGGCTGAAGCGTGCGGTCAACCTGGTCAACAAGGACCCCCAACTCGCGGCCCTGATCATCACCGGGGTCGGCGATGTCTTCGCCGCGGGCGGCGACCTGGGTGGGCGGTCCGAACCCGGCGAGTCGGTGCCGGAAGGGCTCGGACACGACATTCTGCCTTTCCTCGCCATCCGGGACAGCCGCGCGCCGGTGATCGCCGCGGTGAACGGCATCTGCCAGGCGGGCGGTCTGCTGGTCGCGATGCTGGCCGATATCGCGGTGGCGAGTGACCGGGCCACCTTCCGGGTGCCGGAACTGCTGCGCGGAATTCCGGACGCGACCTTCGCCGCGGCACTGCCCGCGCACGTCGGGATCGCGGTCGCGCGGGATCTCCTGTTGTCGGCGCGCCGTTTCGATGCCGCCGAAGCGCAGCGCCTCGGTGTGATCTCCCGGATCGCGCCGCACGAGGAGTTGCGCGCCGCCGCGCTGCAGGCCGCGCGCGAGGTGCTGCGGACGGCCCCGCAGGCGCGAGCGCAGGTGAAGCGCATGCTGAACGAGCGCTACGGACTGATCGACTACCAGACGATGTTCGCCGCGCTGGAGACCTCGCCGGAGCCGCGCGAGGGTATGCGCGCTTTCATGGAGAAGCGCGAGCCGAGCTGGGTGCCACCGGACCTGCCCGCCTGAGGAAGCTGTTGCGGGACAGCACTTCTCGGCTATCCCGCTCGACCCTCTCGCATTGCACCTATCCTGGTGGAGAGACAGGGGAGGGCGGTGCATGGTACGGCTGCTTGGCTGGATGCGGAACAATATCGATGGCGTCGTCGCACTGGTGCTCGCGCTGACGGTCGGCGTGCTCGCGGTATTGGACCTGATCGACGTCGACTCGGTGAACGCGGTCGTGTTGCTCGTGCTCGGCCTGCTGGCCACCACCTTGCTGCGCGATCGACATCTCTCGGCGCAGGCCGTCAGGGACGCGTCCTCGGTGCGGCTGCTGTACGGTCCGGAGATCGGGCACGCGCATACGCTGGCCCGCCGCGATACCGAGCAGTGGATCTTCAAGGGCGGCACGGGAACCTATCTTCGCGCGGTGACGCTGCGCGCCTGCGTGGAGAACGCCAGGCGCGAGCATCGCCCGCTGCGGATGCAGGTGGAGATTCTCGACCCGAGCAACGAACCGCTCTGCAAGACCTACGCGGATTTCCGTTCCTCGCTGACACCCGACGCCGACCGAACCGGTGAACGGTGGACCGTCGAGCGGACCCGCAAGGAGGCGTACGCGACGGTGCTCGCGGCCTGCTGGTATCGGCAGCGATTCACCTTTCTCACCATCGACGTCGGGTTGTCGTCGGTGATGACGACCTTCCGCTGGGATCTGTCCTCCCACTGCGTCATCGTCACACAGGACAATCCGAACACGCCCGCGTTGATGTTCGAACGCGACAAGCCCTACTACCGGGATCTGAGCCGGGAATTGGTGGCCAGCTTCAAACAGACCCGCCAGGTGCCGCTGAGCCGGAGCGAGGATCTGATGCTGGCCGACGAACCGACCGTCGACCAGGCCCGTGCGCTGTTCGACGCGCTCGGACTCGGTTTGCCGACCTCGTTCACCGACCGCGATGTCGCCGATATCGTGCGGCGCGCGCTGCAACCGAGGAATCCGTACTAGTGAACGACTACGCCCGCCTGCGGACGCTGATGACCTCCGATGCGACGCGGCTCGGCGTGTACGGCTGGGTCCGTGACTATCTGGCGGGGGTGGTCGCGGGCGACGTCGACGCCGACGCGGTGCGACATCCCCTGGGCTTTCTCTGTTTTCCCGCGTGGCGCGACGGCGTCCTCGGTATCTGCGTCCATGTCTGGGTCGATGGCGCGCGTGCGTGTCCGACGACTTCGCCGATTCACGCGCACAGCTGGGATCTGCTCAGCCTGGTGCTGTACGGCGCCGTGGCGAACGAGATCATCGAGGTGAGCGGACCGCCAACGACGCCGACCCATCGTATCTTCGAGATCCACAGCGACAGCGACGGTGATCTGGTCCGTGCGACACCCGGTGCGGTGGGGTACCGCGTTCGTTCCAGGCAGGTGTTCGGCCGCGGCGAGATCTACACGCTGCCGCGCGGGGTCTTCCATGTCTCCGATGTCAGGGGCCCGGCCGCCACCGTGGTCTTGGGCGAGTACCGGCCCGGTTGTCCCGATCGGTCGCTCGGAACGTTGACCACCGAGGATCATTGGGTGCACCGCATTTCCTGCGCCACGCGGGAATCCGTCCACGCCGCACAGCTCGTGCTCGACCGGATGGCCGATCAGGCGGCATCGCGAGACCTGGAGGAACGATGCGATCGGGCAACGTCATGAATCAGGTGCTGGAAGCCGCCGCCCTCGAAGCCGCCGCCATGGAAGCCGTGGTCCAGGAGGCCGCGGTCCTGCGGACGGCCGCGAAGGTGGCGGTCGCCGCCGCGACCGCGGCGGGCGCCGCGATCCGATCGGGTCTGGAAGGCGCTGTCGCCGTGCGAGCCAAGGGCACCGCTGGTGATCTGGTGACCGATCTGGACCTACGGGCCGAGGAGATCATTCTCGGACGGTTGCGGCGCGCGTTCCCGGAACATCACATCCTCGCGGAGGAATCCGGGCTGCTGCACGGTGCCGACGGTACGTGGTGCTGGGTGGTGGATCCGCTCGACGGCACCAACAACATCGCGGTCGGGCTTCCGGTGTACTCGATCGGAATCGCGTTGTGCCACTTGGGGACACCGGTTCTCGGGGTGGTGCACGAGCCGACCACCGGATACACCTGGTCGGCGCTTCGCGGCCGAGGCGCCACCGGTCCGAGGGGAAGACTGGCGCGCGCGCAGGCCCCGTGCGCCGACTCCGGACCCATTCTGGCCTGGTTGCAGGGGTATCCGGTGGCGCGCACCGATCCCGTCGCTCGCGCCCTGCGGATCACCCTCGAGGCCAATGCGCGCCGGGTGATCCAACTCTGGTCACCGCTGCTGTGCTGGATGATGTTGAGCCGCGGCGATATCGACGGTTTCGTCGGCTACCGCGCCGGACTCGTCGATCTGCCCGCGGGCAGTATCATCGCCCGCGAAGCCGGTGTCCGGATCACGGATTGGGTAGGCGCGCCCCTCGACGACCGGATCGACCCGAACGGTGGCGAGATCGATTTCCTGGCGGGTAGTCCGGAGATCGTGGGTGATCTCGCGGCGCTGGTGAAATCGGCGGGCGATGTCACCGTCACCGGGCTGCCGGACTGAGGCGGTCGGACGCCGGATCTCCCGCACCGGGGAACGCGCGGTGCTCAGCCGATGACGAGTAGCGCGGCGACCGCACTCGTCGTCGCGAGTATCGCCAGGAGCGAACCCGTGCCGACGAAACGCGCCATCGGTACGCGTACCCCGTGTGTCCGGCAGAATTCCAGGCACAGCAGGGTCGCCAGCGACGCCCACGGCGTGACGATCGGACCCACATTCGTGCCGATCAGCAGGGCGAGCAGCTGATCTCGGTTCTGCACCGGCACGACCGCTTCGCCCGCGGTGTAGGCGGGCAGGTTGTTCGCGATATTGGACAGGGCAGCGCCCGCGCCCGCTGCTCGGTACGCGCCTTCCGCGCCGGGGTCGGAGCCGATGAGCGCGTGCGTCAGATCGGAGAGGCCGAACCGGCTCATCGTCGGTACCACCAGGAAGAGGCCGACCACGAAAACCAGTAGTTGCCAAGGGATCAACGACCAGGTCAGCGCCGAGCGATCCAGAACCGCGAAGGCCGCGACGGCGATCGCCGCGGCGAGGGTCGCCGCGATCTCGATGCGGTCACCGAGAACCGGAATGGCCAGAATGAACAGCGCGCAGGCGCCCGCCGTGGTGTAGAGCAGGGCACGTTGCCGCGCGTTCTCGGGACGTACCGGCTCGGGGGTCACGTAGCGGTCGGCGGCGCGGCGACCGCGCCGCCAATAGAAGATCCACAGGCACAGCATGGTCGCCGCCACCGACGCCAGTTGCGGCGCCCACATGGTCGCCGCGAATGCGGTGGCATCGAGTGCGACCCGGTCGGCGGCGAGCAGATTGGTGAGATTGGAGACCGGAAGCAGCAGGCTCGCCGTGTTCGCCAACCACAGTGTCGTCATCGCCAACGGCAGCGGCGCGATGCGCGCGGGCACGGCGAGCGCCAGCATGACGGGGGTGAGCAGGACGGCGGTGGTGTCGAGATTCAGCAGTGCGGTCGTGGCCGAGGCGAACAGCCCGCACAGCCCGAACAGCGCCGGGTAGTTGCCGCGGCCGAAGATGGCGAGTCGGTGTGCGATCACATCGAACACCTTGGCCTGCCTGGTCAGTTCGGCCAGCACGATCACACTGCCGAGGAAGAGCAGCAACGGACCGATCCGCCGCATATTGTCGGCCGCCTCCGCGCGCGGCAGCAGGCCGGTCAGTACACAGAGCAGCCCGACCAGCAGCAATCCGATCCGAACCCGGTCGAGCACACTGAATCGCGGCGCGGGTGAGGACGCGGGCGTGGGACTCGTCGGTGGATTCGACGCGGCGGAGCCGTCCTCTGCTGGCACCAGTGCATGATCGCAATCCGTCTGTGTGCCTGAATTTTCGGGGCGGTCAGTTCGATGCGGGGCGGATCGAACGACCGGACCGGGCATACTGGGGGCGTGATACAGCGGGGCGGGCTGCAGAGGGACTTTTTCATCAGCTATTCACCCGCGGACGAACGGTGGGCGACGTGGCTGGCCTGGCAGTTGGAAACCGCAGGCCACCGAACCTTGATCCAGGCTTGGGATTTCGTGCCGGGTACCAACTTCATCGACTTCATGGATCGCGGGGTCCGCGAGTCGGCGGTGGTCATCGCGGTGCTGTCCGATAATTACGTCGGATCGCGGTACGGAACCATGGAGTGGCAGGCGGCATTTCGGACCGATCCAGGAAAGCTGCTGCCGGTACGGATCGCGGAATGCACACTCGAAGGTCTGCTTGCCACGATCACCTACCTGGATCTCGTCGGGGTGAGGACCGCCGACGAGGCGCGCGGGATTCTGCTCGAGCGGGTCGGGCATCTGCTGGCCGGACGGGCCAAACCGCAGTTGGAACCGCGCTACCCCTACGACACCGCACCGCAGGACCGGATCGCCGACGAGGAGGACGGCGGCACCGTCGAATCCCCGCTGAACAGGCGCACGCCGGTTTCCGCGCCCGGATTTCCCGGTGCGGGCGATCGGGCCGCCGACCGTCACGAGGGCGTCTCGGTACTGCACGTGGCAGGTCCACGCTTCGGCCGCGGTCTGTTCGGGCGCGACGAACCCGCGACCGCGCGGGAATTGCAGGCCCGCATATGGGCCGACGTCACCCATCTGGTGGATCAGGGCGTGCCGAAACCCGATCTCATCGTGGTGACCGGTGATCTGACCGAGTCCGGCCGTCCGAGAGAGGTCGACGAGGCGTTGTCGTTCCTGACCGGGCTGCGGGTACTGCTCGGCCTGGAACCCGACCGGCTGATCGTCGTGCCTGGCAACCACGATGTGTCGAAGGTGGCATGTCACGCGTATTTCCTGACCTGCGAAGCCCGCGATCGGCGGCCTCAGCCACCGTACTTCCCCAAGCTCGAGCAGTACGCGCGTCTGTTCGGCGAGCTCTACCAGGGGCTGGAACACCTGGTCTTCGATGTGGGTCAGCCGTGGACCCTGTTCCCCATCCCCGAATTGCGCGTGGTGGTGGCGGGTTTGAATTCGACGATGGCGGCGACGCACCGGGCCGACGACGATTACGGAATGCTCGGCGAACCGCAGACCGCGTGGTTCGCCGAACGACTGCGGCCGTTCGAAGAGCTGGGCTGGCTGCGGCTCGGCGTGGTGCGCCACGATCCGCTGCCAGGCCCGGCCGCCGCACCGCGTGATCCCGCTCTGCTCCACGATGTCGATACGCTGTCGCGGTTGTTGGGGAACAGACTTCATCTGCTGATCCACGGCCCCGGCCCCGGCGGTCGGCATCTGGACTTCCTGGACGGCAAACTGCCGGTGCTTCCCGCGGACGCGCCGGGACGTTCCGAGATCATCCACATCACCACCGAAGGGCTGGCCCGCTACAGCAGCCGCGACGCGCGTCCCGGTGAGCCTGGCGCCCGTCTGGAACGCTCATGGTCGAGTTCGGCCGCCGCGCTGCTCACCGCCGCTGACCTCGAATTGGCGGCAAAGGAAGATACCGAGATCTCGGCGCCGCCCGCCGAGACGCCGGCGATCGTCGACCCGCACGGGAGACTGCTCGATCGGGTGGCCGAGGTCTGCGAAACCCGCTATCCGGGGGCCAGGATCCGGCGCGTCGACGTGGATCCCCCACACCTGTTCGTCACCCACCAAGTCGACGAGGTCGTCGCTCAGTGGCGCATCGGTGTGCATGTCGGCGATGTGACCAGGCAGGTGGTGGAGGAATTTCTCAGCCACGATCCGGAGTACGGTTCCGAACTCGTCTATCGCGGTGCGGCCCCGCCGCGTTCGCTGCGGGAGGAAGCCGCGAGTCACGGCCTGCGGGTACGCAGTTTCGTCGAGTTCCAAGGGCTGCTCGACCTCGCGGACTACCTCGCCGGGCAGGCCGTCCGACTGCGCACCGATCGGCGCTACCCACCGGATATGTATGTGCCACAGCGTTTCCGCCTGCTCGACGACGGCGATCACCTGATTCGTGACGATCTCGTCGGCGAGCTGACGAGTCTGGTCGCCGCCGATCACGGGCGCTTCGTCCTGCTGCTCGGCGATTTCGGGCGCGGGAAGACCTTCGCGCTGCGCGAAGTCGCCCGCCGCATCACCGAGACCATGCCCGCGCTGATCCCGATTCTCATCGAACTGCGCACGCTGGACAAAACCCACTCGGTCGACGGACTCGTCGCCGCGCACCTGGCCGATCACGGCGAGGACCGGATCGACTTGAAATCGCTGCGCTACATGCTGCGCGAGGGCCGGGTGGTGCTGTTGTTCGACGGCTTCGACGAACTCGTCACCCGCATCAGCTACGAGTTCGCCGCCGAGCACCTGGAAACCCTGCTCCAGGCCGCGGTCGGCAAGGCGAAGATCATCGTGGCCAGCCGTACCCAGCATTTCGAGTCACGGGCCCAGGTGCTGTCCGCGCTCGGCGAGCGCGTCGGGGTGTTACAGGACCGGCGAATCATCGGTATCGAGGATTTCGCGCCCGCGCAGATCAGGGCCTACCTCGCCAACCGTTACGACGGTGACGAAGGCAGGGCCGACAGCAGGATGCGGTTGATCACCGGCATCCAGGATCTGCTCGGACTGGCGCAGAACCCGCGCATGTTGAGTTTCATCGCGGATCTGGACGAGCGCAGACTGCGCGCCGCGGCCAGCGCCGAACAGGCGGTCGGACCGGCCGGGCTCTACCGCGAGATCCTGGAATCCTGGTTGACCTATGAGGCCGACCGGGTCGCAGCCGTCAGGGGCGCGCTGCCGGGCCTGCGGGTGCACGAACTCTGGCTCGCCGTTACGGCATTCGCCGTGCGCAGTTGGGAATCCGGCGAACCCTATCTGCACCTGTCTGAATTGACCGATGTGGCAAGGGATCTCGTCGAGCTGCTCGGCCCGCAGTCGATGTCTGTTCCGCAATCCGCGCACGCGATCGGCTCGGGCAGTCTGCTGGTGCGCACGGAGGACAACCTCTTCGGATTCATCCATCTCTCGGTCATGGAATGGCTGGTCGCCAACCATATCGCCGACCAGTTCGCGGCGGGGACATCGGCTCCGCCGCAACTGTCCATGGCCCCGCTGTCGCAGTTGACCATCGACTTCCTGTGCGATCTCGCCGATCTCAGGGCGGCGCGCGCGTGGGCCGAGGCGGTGCTGGCGGATTCGGCGGCCGACGATCATTCGCGCACGAACGCGCTGCGGATGACCACCCGCCTGCGCACCGCGCCGACCGCCGATCTGCGCGGCGCCGCGCTGGCGGGGGAGGACCTGTCCTACCGGGACCTGCGTGGGGTGGATCTCAGCGGCGCCGACCTCACCGAAGCCCGGTTGGTCGGGACGAATCTGTCGCACGCGATCCTGCGCGGCACCCGGCTGGTCGCGGCGCGGCTGGACGCGGCGCTGCTGACGGGCGCCGACTTGACCGACGCCGATCTGACTCGCGCGCGGTTGGCCCGCACGGATCTCACCGGATCCCGTGCCGCCGGTAGCCGCTGGCACCGTGCCGCGCTGCTCGACGTCACCGGAACACCGGCGGGTACCGACCTGCGCGGCGCGGCTCGAGTGCCGGGGTTCGCGGCCGGAACCGAATTCGCGCCCGCCGCGATCGGTGTCAGGCACGGCTTCGACGCCAGGCACGGCAGGCTGCCGCAGCCGGTGGCCTACAGCCCGGACGGCAACACCTTCGCCAACGGCAGCGACGACGGCGGCGTGCTGATCTGCGACAGCGAGACCGGTCGTCCACTGCGGACTCTGCAAACGCACCGGGCCCGCACCTTCGCGGTCGCCTATACCGATACCGTCCTGGTCACCGGATCCGGTGACGGAACGGTCGGCATCTGGGACGCCGTCACCGGCGAATTGCGCCGCATTCTCCAGGGGCACCGGGCCTGGCCCTGGCCGGTGGTGCTGAGCGGATCCGGGGATCTGCTTGCCACCGGCGACGCCGAGGGTGTGCTGCGGCTGTGGTCGCTCCCCGACGGCGAACTACGGCATACCTGTCGGCCCGCGGACGGGCAGGAACTGATCTACAGCATGGATTTTCACGGCGGCCTGATCGCCGCGTCCTACCGCGACGGCGCAGTCCGGCTGTGGGATACCGAATCCGGTGTGGAGACAGGAAAATTCGTCGGAGCGCCCGGCTCGGTATTCCGCGTCGCCTTCAGCCCCGACGGCAGGCTACTGGCCGTGGCGGGCGTCGACGGCACACTCGCGCTCTGGGATCCGGCGACCGGGCTGACAGTCCGCACTCTCGCGGGACATACCGGACGGGTGTACACCGTCGCCTTCCATCCCACCGAACCCATTCTGGCCAGCGGGGACACCGATGGGGGACTGCGCTTCTGGGATACCGGCACCGGGGCCGCGCTGCACGCGCCCACCGAACACGGCGCCGCCATCTACTGGTTGGCCTTCGACCCGACCGGCGACGTCCTGGCCTCCGGCGACAGCGCGGGCCTGGTATGTCTGCGTGACGGCACGAGCGCCCAACTGAGGCACCGCCTTTCGGCGCATACCGGTTCGGTGTGGCCGTTCGCCTTCCGGCCGGACGGCGCGCAGCTCGCCGTCACCGACGACCAATTCACCACGCGGCTGTGGGATCCGGTGACCGGCGGGTGCAAACATACCCTGACCGGGCACGGCAGACAGATCACCTCGGTGACCTTCAACGCCGACGCGACCCTGCTCGCCTCCTGCGGCAACGACGGTGTGGTGCGGCTGTGGGATCCGCTGACCGGCCGCCTCACGCGACGTCTGGTCGGCAGCGAGGACCGGCTGTTCACGTTCGAATCCGCCCTGTTCAACGTCGCCGTGCCCCAGCAACTGGGCACCGTCGGCAATGACGGCAGACTCAGCCTGTTCAACCTCGGCACCGGCGTCTACGACAGACATATCAATATCGAGTCGGCGCCCGTGTGGGCGTTCGCCTTCGACCCGACGGGAGAATTCCTCGCCACCGCCAATGACGACGACACGGTGGTCATCTGGGTGCGAACCACCGGTGCGCTGCACACGGTCTGCGCCGAACACCGGGGCAGGGTCCGGTCCATCGCCTTCAACGCCGACGGCAGCCTGATGGCCACGGGCTGTGACGATTCGGTGGTCCGGATCTGGGAGGTGCGATCCGGGCGACTACTACAGAACCTGCGCGGTCATCAGGACCGGGTGTACGCGGTGGCGATCCACGGCGACCGGCTGGCCAGCGCCTCATGGGATGGCACGGCGCGCATCTGGGATGTGGCGACCGGCGCCGCGCTGCACGAGCTGACGCGCCATACCGGCCGACTGTGGGCCGCCGCGGTCGACGCGCGGACCGGAACCCTTGCCACCGGAGGCGACGATCTCGTCGTCCGCCTGTGGGATATCGAGACCGGTCGTCATCTGCATACCCTCGAGGGGCATAAGCGACGCATCTGGTCCCTGACCTTCAGCCCGGCCGGCCGGTGGCTCGCCAGCGGCGGTGACGACGGAAACGTCATCGTCTGGGCGACGGGGGCACAACCGGCCGAACCGGCCGCCGTTCACGCTGTCCTGCTAGGGCTTCCGGAGGGCTGGGCGGCGCTCGCTCCCGACGGGCGATACAAATTCGAGGGCAATATCGCGGGGCAGTTCTGGTACGTGATCGGCATGTCGCGCTTCGAAACCGGTGAACTGGACCCCTACGTTCCCGAGGTGCGGCGACTGGCTTCGGACGACCCCTTCTGACCGTCCTGGTCTGCCGCCGCCCGTGCCGGTTCTGATGTACGGATGCCCGGTGTCGTACGGCGTTATCGGTTGCCCGCCGAATTCGTCGACGCGGCGAATGGGTGTCGTGTGGGACGCAGGATGATCTTGCCGAGCGGCGTCCTCGCCTCGACCAGTCGGTGTGCCTCGTCGGCGCGTTCCAGGGGCAGCACGGATTCGACCAGGGGATCGAGGTGCCCGTTCGCCGCGAGTTCGAAGGCCCGTGCGCGATTGGCGTCGACGACCGCGAGCCAGTGCGGCCCGGCGCAGCCGACGAAGGTGAGTCCGCGGGCGATCAGATCGGCGGCCGAGATCTGAGCCGGTGCGCCGGAGAGGAATCCGTAGCCGAGTATCCGCCCGGACAGTGGTGTGACGAGGTCGAGCAGGTCCGCGGCGGTGGCGCCGCCGATGGAATCGAAGACGATGTCGACCGTCGCGCCGCCGAGGGATTCGCGCAGGCGCGTGGTCCAGTCCGCGTCGCGGTGGTCGAAGACCTCGGCGGCGCCGAGTGCGCGGGCTCGTTCGGCCTTGGCCGGACCGCCCGCGGTGGCCAGCACGCGCAGTCCGCGCTGGGCGGCCAACTGGGTCAACGCCGCCCCGACGCCCGTCGCCGCGGCTTCGATCAGGACCGTCTCGGTGCCGGTGCGTCCCGCCGCGTCGAGCAGCGTGACCGCTACCGATCCGCTCATCAGCACCGCCGCGGCATCGGCGGCGGAGAGGCTTTCGGGCACGGCGGTCGCGGAAACCGCCGGTGCGCAGACATATTCGGCGTACGAGCCGAAACCGGGGGTGGCGACGGCGACCCGCCGACCGACCAGTGCCGCGTCGACCTCCGGCCCGATCTCGGTGACGACGCCGACCGCCTGGAATCCGAAGACCAGCGGCGGCGCGGCGGCCAGCGGAAACGCGCCCGAGCGCAAGGCGGTTTCGGGATAGAGCACCGGAATCGCCTCGGTCCGGATCATCAGTTCGCCCGTGCCGGGGCGGGGCGTCGGGCTCTCGCGGGCCACCAGCACCTCGGGTCCGCCCGTCCTTGTCATTACGATTGCCTGCATCGAGAACTCCATAAGTTGACTGCCGGTCCAGATGTCGAACGATATGGACCGTCGGTCAACTTGTCAATTGGGAAAGTGGGTGAGATGGCAGGGGACCGTCCGAGGGAGCGTGCCGACGCGGCCCGCAATCGGCGCGCGATACTCGATGCGACCAGGGCGTTGCTGGCCGAGCACGGGGCCGAGGCGGTCACCATGGATCGGGTCGCCGCGGCGGCGGGAGTCGGTAAGGGGACGATCTTTCACCGGTTCGGCAGTAGGACCGGTCTCCTGCACGAGTTGGTCGCCGAACCCGCTCTCGCCCTGATGGACGCGGTGACCGCAGGTCCGCCACCGCTCGGGCCCGGCGCCCCGGCGGCGGACCGGCTGCTCGCCTACTTCGACGCGATGGCCGGAGTCGTGATCGACAATCTCGAACTCATGGTCGCCTACCAGTCCGATGCCCCGCACCCGCAGCGCGACGAAATCCACGCGTTCTGGGCGGCGCATATCACCGCACTGCTGCGCGAGGCGCGCCCCGACCTGGACGCGGAGGTGGTCGGCGCACTGCTGCTCGCGCCGCTGGGCAGTGAACTGACATCGCGGCTGGTGCGCGCGGGGCAGGCCGAACGTCTCCGCGCCGCCGTCCGATCACTGGTCGAATCGGTGCTGCGGACGCCATGATCGCCGCTCAGTCGGCCGCCAGGATCGCTTCGAAACGCTCGTCCGCCCGATCCAGTTGATCGAGGATGAGCTGTTTGACGTGGTCGGCCAGCGGTGTATCCGGCCGGTTGACCAAATCCCGGTAGATATCGGTCAGTGGCCGGTACTTGGTGGCGAGTCGCGCCATCGCCGGTCCGGTCGCGTAGAGAATTCCGACGCCGTTATCGGTGAAATCGGAGAGTTTGACGATGCGCGCCCACGGCGCCCGATCGAGATCGGCCGCGATATGTTCGCGATATTGTTCGTGCTTGTCCTGATCCGGATCGCGGGCCGGATTGGTCACGGCGGCGACGATATCGGCGACGCGGGTTCCGAAACGTTCGGCGAGCGCCTCCAGCGCGGCCGACCTCGGATCGCCGGGACGGCTGCCTGCCAATTCCCGAGGGTGGTCCTCGACCGAATCGTGCAGTAGTCCCGCCACGACCAGATCCGGATCGCGGACCTCGTAGTGGCTGACGATCCGAATCGTCACCCGCAAGAGATGACTGAGATACGGTTCGCGGCCGTAGCGGTCCTCGCGATGCAGTTCGGCGGCGAGTTCGAGGGCGTCGGTGAGTCGATCGGTATCCGGTAGTTCCGCGATTTCCAGCAGTAGTCGTTCTCGCAGCCCGGCTTCGCCGTAGACCTCGCTGATCGTGTGCAGCGGCATAACGGCCAAGACCCCCGCCCCTGGATTGCTCATAACGCCAATCTATCCGCGCGTCGAGGCCGAGTCGTTGTCATCGCACGCCGCGGGGCCGGAATTGGATGCTGATCCGGGGCCCCGTGGGCTTGCGCGTCTTCGGTACCGCGTGCTCCCAGGTCCGCTGACACGATCCGCCCATGACCAGCAGATCGCCGTGTCCCACGTGATAGCGGATACTCGCGCCGCCCCCGCGCGGACGCAACAGCAGCGCGCGTGGAGCGCCGACGGACAGGATCGCGACCATGGTGTCGTCGGTGGCGCCCCTTCCGATGGTGTCTCCGTGCCAGGCCACGCTGTCGCGTCCGTCGCGGTAGTAGCACAGACCCGCGGTGCGGAACGGTTCCCCGAGTTCGTCGCGATAGTGGGTGCTCAGCGCGGTGCGCGCCGCGTCCAACGCCGGATCGGGAAGATCGTCGCGCTCGCCGTAGAACCGCAGCAGGCGCGGTACGTCGACCACTCGGTCGTACATCGGTCTGCGCTCGGCCTGCCACGGCACCGTGTCGGCCAGTCGCTCGAACAGCAGATCCGCGCCGGTCAACCATCCGGGCAATACATCGACCCACGCGCCCGCGGTGAGCGCGGTGCGGCGAATTCCTTCCGGCGCGCCGACCGTGACGTCACCGAATCCGTCGAGCAGTGAACCTTGAAATGGTGTCGGCACGCACTCGAATCTACGTGGCATCGAACGTATGTGCTAGCGGGTATCGGACTCGGTCGTCGCGCGGGGACGAGGTCGGGAGTCCGCGACGGGCCGCACGTGGCGGGGCTCACAAGGCGATACCGCTGGTGAAAGCGCGCTGTTCGGCGCTGTTACGCTGCTCTGCGTAAGACATCCTTTAACGGACCGTCCGGTGAGGCGGGGAAGGAGGTCGGCATGGCTGTGCCCGGAGATCGGGTCGCCAAGTCCGGCGGTGCCGAGGTATCGCAGCGGCACACCCCCGAGTGGGTGGAGGCGGGGCGCGAACTGTTGTCGGCGTCGGATGTGAGCCGGACCATCGCGCGCATCGCGCATCAGATCATCGAGAGAACCGCCCTGGATTCGGGCGAATCCGGTGCGCCGCGCGTCGTGCTGATCGGCATTCCGACCCGAGGCACCACGCTGGCGGCACGGCTCACCGACAAGATCGAGGAATTCTCCGGGGTCCGCCCCGCGCTGGGATCGCTCGACATCACCCTCTACCGTGACGACCTGCGCAGTCGCCCGCATCGCCCGCTGGAACGCACCTCGGTGCCGGACGGCGGCATCGAGGACGCGCTCGTCGTCCTCGTCGACGACGTCCTCTTCTCCGGCCGCACCGTGCGCTCCGCGCTCGACGGTCTGCGCGATCTGGGTAGGCCGCGTGCGGTCCAGCTCGCGGTGCTGATCGACAGGGGACATCGCGAACTCCCCATCCGCGCCGATTTCGTCGGCAAGAACGTGCCGACCTCACGCTCGGAGGACATCTCGGTGCTGCTCGCCGAACACGACGGCCGCGACGGCGTCTACCTGCACCAGGAGGACGCGCAGTGAGGCATCTGCTGACCGTCTCCGACCTGGACCGTGACGCCGCCACCGAACTGCTCGACGAGGCGGAACGCTTCGAGCAGGCGCTGCTCGGCCGCGAAGTGCACAAACTCCCGACCTTGCGCGGGCGCACCGTGATGACTGTCTTCTACGAGAATTCGACGCGCACCCGCGTCTCCTTCGAGGTCGCGGGCAAATGGATGAGCGCCGACGTCATCAATGTCAGCGCCAGCAGTTCCTCGGTCTCCAAGGGCGAATCGCTGCGCGATACCGCGCTCACCCTGCATGCCGCGGGTGCCGACGCGCTCATCGTGCGGCATCCGGCCTCCGGCGCCGCACATCAGATCGCGCGCTGGATGGACAGCTGGGCCGCCGCCGGTCGCGGATCCGCTCCCGCCGTCATCAATGCCGGTGACGGAACGCACGAACATCCGACGCAGGCCCTGCTCGACGCGCTCACCCTGCGCCAGCGCCTCGGCGATATCGCGGGCAAGCGGGTCGTCATCGTCGGCGACATCCTGCACAGCCGGGTCGCGCGATCGAATGTCTTCCTCCTCGACACCCTCGGCGCGGAGGTGGTGCTGGTCGCGCCGCGCACGTTGCTTCCCGTCGGCGTCGACGCGTGGCCAGCGCGGATCTCGCACGCGCTCGACGCCGAATTGCCCGGCGCCGACGCGGTGCTGATGCTGCGGGTACAGGCCGAGCGGATGAACGGCGGCTTCTTCCCCTCGGCCCGCGAGTACGCGGTGACCTACGGTCTGTCCGAACGCAGGCTCGGACTGCTCGACGACCACGCCGTCGTCCTGCACCCCGGCCCGATGCTGCGCGGTATGGAAATCGCCTCGGCCGTGGCGGATTCGCCGAAGGCCGCGATCCTGCAGCAGGTCACCAACGGGGTGCACATGCGCATGGCTGTGCTGTTCCGGCTGCTGGTCGGCACCCAGGAGGCGGTCGCCGTATGAGCGCGCGCGGTGCGGGCGGGGGCGGCAAAGGACGGAAATCCATCGGTACCGAGATCCGGGCGGAAGGCGGCGCGGCATGAGTGAGTTGTTGATCGAGGCCGCGCGTCCCTACGGCGAGGGCGAACCGGTCGACGTGCTGGTGCGCGACGGCGTGATCGTCGAGATCGGGCCGGATCTGTCCGCGAGCGAGGCCGCCGAGATCATCGACGCGAAGGGGCAGATCCTGCTGCCCGGTTTCGTCGATCTGCACACCCACCTGCGCGAACCCGGTCGCGAGGATACCGAGACCATCGAAACCGGTTCCGCCGCAGCCGCGCTCGGTGGCTACACCGCCGTCTTCGCGATGGCCAATACCAATCCGGTCGCCGATTCGGTGGTCGTCACCGATCACGTGTGGCGGCGCGGTCAGGAAGTCGGGCTCGTCGACGTGTACCCGGTGGGCGCGGTCACCGTCGGCCTCGCGGGTAAGCAACTCGCCGAAATGGGCACCATGGCCGCGGGCGTCGGCGCGGTGCGCATGTTCTCCGATGACGGCCACTGCGTCTACGACCCGCTGATCATGCGTCGCGCGCTGGAATACGCGAACTCCCTTGGCGTTCTCATCGCCCAGCACGCGGAGGAGCCGCGGCTGACCGAAGGCGCGGTGGCGCACGAAGGTCCGACCGCCGCGCGCCTGGGCCTGGCCGGGTGGCCCCGCGCCGCCGAGGAATCGATTGTCGCCCGCGACGCGCTGCTCGCCCGCGACGCCGGCGCCCGCGTGCACATCTGCCACGCGTCCACGGCCGGTACCGTCGAGTTGATCAAATGGGCCAAGTCCCAGGGTATTTCGATTACCGCCGAGGTCACCCCGCACCATCTGCTGCTGGACGACTCGCGGCTGGAGACCTACGACGCGGTCAACAAGGTGAACCCGCCGCTGCGCGAGGCCTCTGATACCGCCGCGCTGCGCCGGGCGCTGGCCGATGGCATCCTCGACTGCGTCGCGACCGACCACGCCCCGCATGCCGAACAGGACAAGTGCTGCGAATTCGCCGCCGCCCGGCCCGGCATGCTCGGTCTGGAAACCGCGCTGTCGATCATCGTGGCGACGATGGTCGAACCTGGTCTGCTCGATTGGCGCGGTGTGGCCAGGGTGATGAGTGAACGGCCCGCGGCCATCGTCGGACTCGATGAGCACGGCCGACCGATCGAGGTGGGCGAACCCGCCAACCTGACGCTGGTCGATCCGGACGCGAGCTGGACCGTGCGGGCCACCGAGCTCGCCAGCATCTCGAACAACACCCCGTTCGAGGAGATGACGTTCCCCGCCAAGGTGACGACGACGTTGCTGCGGGGCCGGATAACCGCCCGCGAGGGCAAAGCGGTGGGAGGTCCGTAGTGGAAAGAACACTGTGGGTGGTCGGGACGTTGGCGTTCTTCGTCGTCTGCGTCTGGCTGATGTACCGGGGCTGGCAGCGCCGCGCCGCGAGTCAGGCGGAGCGTATCGGCGAGCTGCCGACGGTGCCCGCCGAACTCGGCGCGCAGGTGCTCGAGCCGACGACCGGGCTCTACCTGGGCAGCACCATCGCGCCCAGTTGGCAGGACCGGATAGCGGTGGGCGACCTCGGTTTCCGCGCCACGGCCGAACTCACCCGGTTCGAACGCGGAATCCTGCTCCAGCGCGACGGCGCGACGGTGATCTGGATTCCCGAGGAGTCCATCACCGCCGTGCGCACCGAGCGCGGGCACGCGGGCAAAGTGATGACCGAAGATGGTGTGCTGGTAATTCGCTGGAAGCTGCCGACCGGAACCGAGATAGATACCGGTTTCCGAGGTGACGACAAGACGGTGTACCCGGCGTGGGCCAGGGAGATGACGGGAGATGAGCAAGGATGAGTGCGGTATCGGGTAACGATTCGGCGGGGGGCGGTGGCCGGGCGACCGGCGGGCACGACGAAGCCGCTCTCGTGCTCGAGGACGGCCGGGTCTTCCGCGGCGCCGCCTACGGCGCGGTCGGCGAAACCCTGGGCGAGGCGGTGTTCTGCACGGCGATGACCGGATACCAGGAAACCCTGACCGATCCGAGTTATCACCGGCAGATCGTCGTGGCCACGGCCCCGCAGATCGGCAATACCGGATGGAACGACGAGGACGACGAATCCGGCAAGATCTGGGTCGCCGGGTACGTGGTGCGCGATCCGGCGCGCCGCGCCTCCAACTGGCGCGCGACCGGCACGCTGCCCGAAGCATTGCAGCGCCAGCACGTGGTCGGTATCGCGGGTGTCGACACCCGCGCCCTCGTGCGGCATCTGCGTACCCGCGGCTCGATGAAGGCGGGCATCTTCTCCGGCGCGGCCCTCGCCGACGCCGACGAATTGGTGGCCAGGGTCAACGGCCAGCCGTCCATGCTCGGCGCCGACCTCGCCGAAGAGGTGAGCACCGATTCGCTCTACACCATCGAGCCCGTCGGTGACCACCGCTTCACCGTCGTCGCGGTCGACCTCGGCATCAAGACCAACACCCCGCGCATGTTCGCCGAGCGCGGGATCCGGGTGCACGTGGTGCCGTCGACGACCTCGATCGACCAGATCCTCGAGCTGAATCCGGACGGCGTCTTCCTGTCCAACGGACCCGGCGACCCGGCCACCCAGGACGGTGCGGTCGCGGTGACCCGAGGCGTCCTCGAGAAGGGGGTGCCGCTGTTCGGCATCTGCTTCGGCAATCAGATCCTCGGTCGCGCGCTCGGCCGCGACACCTACAAGATGAAATTCGGCCATCGCGGCATCAATATCCCGGTCGTCGAACACGACACCGGGCGGATCTCGATCACCGCGCAGAACCACGGCTTCGCGCTGGAGGGCGAACAGGGGGAGCGTTTCGACACCCCGTTCGGCAAGGCCGAGGTCAGTCATGTCTGCGCCAACGACGGCACCGTCGAAGGCGTGCGGCTCGTGGACGGTCGCGCCTTCTCGGTGCAGTACCACCCCGAGGCAGCCGCCGGACCCCACGACGCCGCCTATCTCTTCGACCGTTTCGCCGGTCTCATGGAAGGCGGCCCCGCCGCGCAGCGGAAGGAAATCTGACACCGATGCCTCGTCGTCAAGATCTATCGCACATCCTGGTGATCGGCTCTGGCCCGATCGTCATCGGCCAGGCGTGCGAATTCGACTACTCGGGCACCCAGGCGTGCCGGGTGCTGCGGTCCGAAGGGCTGCGGGTGTCGCTAGTGAATTCCAACCCGGCGACCATCATGACCGATCCGGAATACGCCGACTCGACCTACGTGGAGCCGATCACGCCGGAATTCGTCGAGAAGGTCATCGCCAAGGAACGTCCCGATGCCATTCTCGCCACCCTCGGCGGGCAGACCGCGCTCAATACGGCGGTCGCGCTGCACGAGAACGGCGTGCTGCAGAAGTACGACGTCGAACTGATCGGCGCGGACTTCGAAGCCATCCAGCGCGGTGAGGACCGGCAGAAGTTCAAGGATATCGTTGCCAAGGTCGGCGGCGAGAGCGCGCGCTCGCGGGTCTGCTTCACCATGGACGAGGTCCGCGAAACCGTGGCGGAACTCGGCTTCCCCGTGGTGGTTCGCCCGTCCTTCACCATGGGCGGCCTCGGCTCGGGTATGGCCTACAACAACGACGATCTCGACCGCATCGCGGGCGGTGGTCTGGCCGCATCGCCCACCGCGAACGTGCTGATCGAGGAATCCATCCTCGGGTGGAAGGAATTCGAACTCGAGCTGATGCGCGACAGCCGCGACAATGTCGTGATCGTCTGCTCGATCGAGAATGTCGACCCGATGGGCGTGCACACCGGTGACTCGGTCACCGTCGCGCCCGCGATGACGCTCACCGACCGCGAATACCAGAAGATGCGCGATCTGGGTATCGCGATTCTGCGCGAGGTCGGCGTGGACACCGGCGGCTGCAATATCCAGTTCGCGGTGGACCCGGCCGACGGCCGTCTGATCGTGATCGAGATGAATCCGCGTGTGTCGCGCTCGTCCGCGTTGGCTTCCAAGGCGACCGGTTTCCCGATCGCGAAGATCGCCGCCAAACTGGCGATCGGCTACACGCTCGACGAAATCGTCAACGACATCACCAAGGAGACCCCGGCCTGTTTCGAGCCGACGCTGGACTACGTGGTGGTCAAGGCGCCGCGGTTCGCGTTCGAGAAATTCCCCGGCGCCGACGCGACGCTGACCACCACCATGAAGTCGGTCGGCGAGGCGATGTCGCTCGGCCGCAACTTCTCCGAAGCGCTCGGTAAGGTCTTGCGTTCGCTGGAGACCAAGGCGGCGGGGTTCTGGACCCAGGACGACGCGCAGTGGGCTCCGGTCGGCGACGATGTCCAGGCCGCCGTCGAGGCGATCCTCGAGGATCTGCGTACCCCGACCGAGGGGCGGATCTACCAGGTCGAACGGGCCCTGCGGCTGGGCGCGAGCATCGAGGTCGTCGCGAAGGCCTCCGGGATCGACCCGTGGTTCGTCGCGGAGATCGCCGGACTCGTCGACCTGCGTAGCGAAATCCTCGACGCCCCGGTCCTGGACGAACCGCTGCTGCGCCGGGCCAAGCATTACGGACTCTCCGATCGTCAGCTGGCCGCGCTGCGACCCGAACTGGCGGGGGAGACCGGTGTGCGCGTGCTTCGGCATCGGCTCGGCATTCGCCCTGTCTTCAAGACCGTCGACACCTGCGCCGCCGAATTCGAGGCCAAGACCCCGTACCACTATTCGGCCTACGAACTCGACCCGGCCGCGGAATCCGAGGTCGCCCCGCAGCGCGAACGCGACAAGGTGATCATTCTCGGCTCGGGCCCGAACCGCATCGGCCAGGGCATCGAATTCGACTACTCGTGTGTGCACGCGGCGCAGACGCTGTCGCAGGCCGGCTACGAGACGGTCATGGTCAACTGCAACCCCGAAACCGTCTCCACCGACTACGACACCGCCGACCGGCTCTACTTCGAGCCGCTGACCTTCGAGGATGTCCTCGAGGTCTACCACGCGGAAACCGAATCCGGCACCGTCGCGGGTGTCATCGTGCAACTCGGCGGCCAGACCCCGCTCGGACTCGCGCAGCGACTGACCGACGCGGGGGTGCCCGTCGTCGGCACCAGCGCCGCGGCCATCGACCTGGCCGAGGACAGGGGCGAATTCGGTGACGTGCTCGCCGCGGCCGGGCTGCCCGCTCCGAAATACGGCACCGCCACCACCGTCGCGCAGGCCAAGAAGATCGCGACGAGTATCGGCTATCCGGTGCTGGTGCGGCCGTCCTACGTGCTCGGCGGGCGCGGCATGGAGATCGTCTACGACGAGAAATCGCTCGAAGGCTATATCTCTCGCGCCACCGAACTCAGCCCCGACCGCCCCGTGCTCGTCGACCGATTCCTCGAAGACGCCATCGAGATCGACGTCGACGCCCTGTGTGACGGCGAGGAGGTCTACCTCGGCGGCGTCATGGAACATATCGAGGAGGCCGGTATCCACTCCGGCGACTCCGCCTGCGCCCTGCCCCCGATCACGCTCGGCCGCAGCGATATCGAGGCCGTGCGCCGGTCCACGGTGGCGCTGGCCAAGGGTATCGGCGTCAAGGGCCTGCTGAATGTGCAGTACGCGCTCAAGGACGACGTGCTCTACGTGCTCGAGGCCAATCCGCGCGCCAGCCGCACCGTGCCGTTCGTCTCCAAGGCCACGGCGGTGCCGCTGGCCAAGGCGGCGGCGCGGATCACCATGGGCGCCACCATCGCCGAATTGCGCAAGGAAGGCATGCTGCCGAGCGAAGGCGACGGCGGGCACGTTCCGCTGGACGCGCCGGTCGCGGTGAAGGAAGCGGTGCTGCCCTTCCATCGGTTCCGCCGCGCCGACGGCAGCGGCGTGGACTCGCTGCTCTCCCCTGAGATGAAATCCACCGGCGAGGTCATGGGTATCGACGCCGATTTCGGCACGGCCTTCGCCAAGAGCCAGGCCGCGGCCTACGGTTCGCTGCCGACCGAGGGCACCGTGTTCGTCTCGATCGCCAACCGCGACAAGCGGGCCATGGTGTTCCCGGTGAAACGCCTGCACGATCTCGGCTTCCGTATCCTGGCGACCGAGGGTACCGCGGAAATGTTGCGCCGCAACGGGATTCCGTGCGAACAGGTCCGCAAGCACTCGGAACCCGATCCCGCCGACGCCGCGGGGGATCAGTTGCCGAGCATCGTCGACCAGATCCGCGACGGCGAGGTCGACATGGTGTTCAACACCCCCTACGGCAATTCCGGGCCCCGCGTCGACGGCTACGAGATCCGCACGGCCGCCGTCGGCGTGGATATTCCGTGCATCACCACGGTGCAGGGCGCGGCGGCGGCCGTGCAGGGCATCGAAGCGGTTATCAACGGCGGTATCGGGGTGCGCTCCCTGCAGGAGTTGCATTCGGTGCTGCGTGGCTGACCCGGACGTGGCCGATTCGACGAAGGAGGCGGCTCGATGAAGACGTTCGGTGACCGGTTGCGCCATGCCATGGCGCATTTCGGTCCGGTCTGTGTCGGCATCGACCCGCATCCCCAGCTGCTCGACGCCTGGGGCCTGACCGACGACGCCGAGGGCGTGGAGAAATTCGCGGAGATCTGCGTCGAGGCATTCGACGGCACCGTCGCGCTGGTCAAGCCGCAGGTCGCCTTCTTCGAAGCCTACGGTTGCGGCGGTATCGCGGTGCTGGAGCGCACCATCGCGGTGCTGCGGGCGTCGGGGACACTGGTTCTGGCCGACGCCAAACGCGGTGATATCGGCTCGACCATGGACGCCTACGCCAGGGCCTGGCTCGGTGACGGCCCCCTCGGCGCGGACGCGGTGACCGTCTCGCCCTATCTCGGATTCGGGTCGCTCGCGCCCGCGCTCACGCTCGCCGAGACCAACAACCGCGGGGTGTTCGTGCTGGCCGCGACGTCCAACCCGGAGGGCGGGCAGGTGCAGCGGGTGGTCGCGGCGGACGGGCGAACCATCGCCCAGTCCGTGGTCGACGATGCCGCGCGCTGCAACGCGGGCCGCGAATTCGGGTCGGTCGGCGTCGTGGTCGGCGCGACGCTGACCGAAGCTCCCGATCTGTCCACCCTCAACGGCCCGATCCTGATGCCGGGGGTCGGCGCCCAGGGTGGTGGGCCCGCCAGCGTGCGCGCGCTGGTGCCCGAAGGGGCGCTGCGGTCGGCGGTGCCCGCCGTCTCGCGCGAGGTGCTGCGCGAGGGGCCATCGGTTTCGGCACTGCGTGCCAGGCTGAACGCGATCCAGGACGAATTCGCGTTCCTGCGCGCCTGAGTCGGCGTGTCGAGCCCACGGTGCCTCTATCGGGCGTCCAGATGGCCTTCTGCGCCGGTTTGACCACGTGGCAGCCCTCGCGGTGAGGGCGGTGCTCGCCGGGGCGTCCAGCGGGCGCCGAGGGCACCGGGTGTCGAATACGAGTAGGCGAACGGCCCCGGATTCCCCGGATTTTCCGGAATCCGGGGCCTTGTCGTCGTTGTCGACAGTCGGCGCTGTTCCGGTCCGCGTGGTGTGATCTCGCCCATCGATGGGGACATGTGTTCGATACGACACGCGGGAAGTTGCACCGACACGCCGGAAATTTCCAGAAAGTTCCTGGTCGGGCGGGTGTGCGGTAGCTGGGGCTCCTTCCGGCTCCGCCGCTACTGTTCCGCTATCCCTCCTATTTCCCGAATAACCCCAGGTCGTGGGCTATTTCACCGGAACGGCGGTACGATCACCCCGGTGATCGATGTCTTGCGCGCATCCGGTCGCGCGCGTGTCTACGGCAGTCGGAATCATGCGCTGACCTGGGGGGTGGGTTCGCAATTGCAGGACGTCGTGGGTACGGTCGCTGAGACTGTCGGGTTACCGGCAGGAGTTGATGCAATGAACGATGAGACGGAGGAACCGTGGCCCTTCCCCAGCTGACTGACGAGCAGCGCGCCGCTGCTTTGGAGAAGGCGGCGGCCGCTCGCCGCGCTCGGGCGGAGCTCAAGGAGCGTCTGAAGCGCGGCGGCACCGACCTGAAGAGCGTCCTCAAGGATGCCGAGACCGATGAGATCCTCGGCAAGATGAAGGTGTCGGCGCTGTTGGAGGCCCTGCCCAAGGTCGGCAAGGTCAAAGCTGCCGAGATCATGACCGAACTGGAGATCGCTCCCACCCGCCGCTTGCGCGGGCTGGGCGATCGGCAGCGCAAGGCGCTGTTGGCCCGGTTCGACTTCGACGCCTGATTACGAGGGTGGTCGAACACACGCGGAAGGGCCGACTGGTTGTACTGGTCGGCCCCTCGGCCGTGGGCAAATCCACGGTCGTGCGGTGCGTGCGGGAATTCCTGCCCGAACTGGTCTTCAGTGTGTCCGCGACAACCCGGGCCCCCCGGCCCGGGGAGGTCGACGGACTGGATTACCGGTTCGTCTCCCGAGCGGAATTCGACGCCATGATCGAGGCGGGCGAACTGCTCGAATGGGCGGAGATCCACGGCGGACTGCAGAGGTCGGGCACCCCGGCAGGTCCGATACGCGAGGCGCTGAAGGCGGGCAAGAATGTGCTCGTCGAGGTCGACCTCGAAGGTGCCCGCTCGGTACGCCGGGCGCTCCCCGAAGCCATTCTGGTCTTCCTTGCCCCACCCAGCTGGGATGAACTGGTCTCCCGGCTGACCTCGCGCGGCACGGAATCACCCGAGGTGATCGCGCGTCGGCTGGAAACCGCCAGGATCGAATTGGCGGCCTGTGACGAGTTCGACATCGTGATCGTGAACGACGAGGTGACCAGCGCCTGTGAGCAGTTGGTATCGTTGTTCGTTAGCACTATTTCGAGATAGGCTCCGCGCCCGTCGTCGTCCCGGGTCCGAAACCGGGACATCGGCCGCCGCGCCGCGATCCCGAGACTCGAGCACCCGCTGATTCAGTACCCGTTGATTTCAGTACCTATTGATTTCCAACGCCGACCCGCAGGAGCCTCCTCAGTGAGCGAAACCAAGACCGTGCACGTATACGACACCCCGATCGGCCTGACCAACCCGCCGATCGATGAGCTGCTCGAGCGCACGTCGTCCAAGTACGCCCTGGTCATCTACGCGGCCAAGCGTGCACGGCAGATCAACGACTACTACAACCAGCTCGGCGACGGCATCCTCGAATACGTCGGGCCGCTGGTCGAGCCGGGTCTGCAGGAGAAGCCGCTGTCGGTGGCGATGCGTGAGATCCACTCCGATCTGCTCGAGCATTCCGAAGGCGAATAAGATCGTCGTCCTCCCCGCGTGGGCGGGGATCAGCCACCCGGAGGGCCAGTGACCACACGGATCGTCGTCGGTGTCGGTGGAGGCATCGCCGCCTACAAGGCGTGCGCGCTCGTCCGTCGTTTTACCGAGACCGGGCATGAGGTGCGGGTGATCCCCACCGAGTCGGCGCTGCAATTCGTCGGCAAGGCAACGTTCGAGGCACTGTCGGGGAACCCGGTGCATACCGATGTGTTCACCGACGTGCCCGAGGTGCCGCACGTGCGGCTCGGCCAGGAGGCGGACCTCGTCGTCATCGCCCCGGCCACCGCCGACCTGATGGCGCGCGCCGCCCACGGCCGCGCCGACGACCTACTCACCGCCACGTTGCTGACGGCCCGATGTCCGGTGCTGATCGCGCCCGCGATGCATACCGAGATGTGGGAGCATCCGGCGACCGTGGCCAACGTGAAGACGCTGCGTGAGCACGGCGCGATCGTCATGGAGCCCGCATCGGGTCGGCTGACCGGAACCGACACCGGTCCGGGTCGGCTGCCCGAGCCCGAGGAGATCTTCGGGCTCGCGATGCTGCTGCAAGAACGCGCCGACGCGATTCCGCGTGATCTGGTCGGCCGCCGGGTGGTCATCACCGCGGGCGGCACCAGGGAACCGCTGGATCCGGTGCGCTTCCTCGGTAACCGCAGTTCCGGCAAGCAGGGGTACGCCCTGGCCAGGGTGGCCGCCCAGCGCGGCGCCCAGGTCACGCTCATCGCGGGCAATACGATCGAGATGGCCGCACCCGCCGCCGTCGATCTGGTGCACGTCACCACCGCCGAACAGCTGAAAACCGCTGTCGACAAGCACGCGGTCGGCGCGGACGCGGTGATCATGGCGGCCGCGGTGGCCGATTTCCGGCCGACCAATGTCGCCGCCGCCAAGATCAAGAAGGGCGCCGGAGAACCCGACGTCATCGCGCTGACCAAAACCGACGATATTCTCGCCGGTCTGGTGCAGTCGCGGCGCGACGGGCAGCTACCCGGCACATCGATCGTCGGATTCGCCGCCGAAACCGGTGACGACCAGGGTGACGTTCTCACCCACGCGCGCGCCAAACTCGCACGCAAGGGGTGTGACCTGCTGGTCGTCAACGCGGTCGGCGAGGGTAAGGCGTTCGAGGTCGACACCAACGACGGCTGGCTACTCGGGGCGGACGGCACCGAACAGGCCCTCGATCACGGATCGAAGGCGCTGCTGGCCAGCCGAGTGCTCGACGCGCTGACGGTCCTCCTGCACGCCTGACCACCGACGATCGAATATCGTTGCCACGCTGAAGAACACCGGCCGGACCGGCCGGTACGCGCAGTGGGTCGTCGCGAGTAGTGGAACGCCCGACTCGAATCCGCCGCACGCGGTGGCGGGTTACGGCGTCTGGGGCAGCTGAGGTAGGTCCACACTGTGCGCCGAAGATTTGGAATAGTCTGAGTTCAAGGGTTGCGCGGTGGCGCGGTCGCACTACTGTCGTGGCCCGATACGAGAAATCCGTCGAGGAAGAGGGAACAACTGTGCCCACGTCTGGCAGCCGCCTATTCACCAGTGAGTCCGTGACCGAGGGTCATCCGGACAAGATCTGTGACGCCATCAGCGATTCCATCCTCGACGCCCTACTCGCGGAAGATCCGCGCAGCCGGGTCGCGGTGGAAACGCTCGTGACGACCGGCCAGGTCCACGTCGCCGGTGAGGTCACCACCTCGGCGTATGCCGATATCCCTCGGATCGTCCGCGAGAAGGTTCTCGAAATCGGATACGACTCGTCCGCAAAGGGTTTCGACGGTAACTCCTGCGGCGTCAATATCGCCATCGGCGCCCAGTCACCCGATATCGCCCAGGGCGTCGACACCTCGCACGAGGCTCGCGTCGGCGGCGAGGACGACGCGATCGCCAGGCAGGGCGCGGGCGACCAGGGACTGATGTTCGGCTTCGCGACCGTCGACACCCCCGAGCTGATGCCGCTGCCGATCGCGCTGGCCCACCGGCTCTCGCGTCGACTCACCGAGGTCCGCAAAACCGGTGTGCTGCCCTACCTGCGCCCGGACGGCAAGACCCAGGTCACCATCGAATACGACGGCGACCGCCCGGTCCGGCTCGACACCGTCGTCCTCTCCACCCAGCACGCCGCCGATATCGATCTCGACAATATGCTCGCCCCCGATATCCGCGAGAAGGTCGTCGACGCGGTGCTGGCCGATCTGAACGTGCCGACGCTCGATATCTCCGATGTCCGCCTGCTGGTCAACCCGACCGGCAAATTCGTCCTCGGCGGCCCGATGGGTGACGCGGGCCTGACCGGCCGCAAGATCATCGTCGACACCTACGGCGGTATGGCCAGGCACGGCGGCGGCGCGTTCTCCGGCAAGGATCCGTCGAAGGTCGACCGCTCGGCCGCCTACGCCATGCGCTGGGTCGCCAAGAATGTCGTCGCGGCAGGTCTCGCCGACAAGGTCGAGGTCCAGGTGGCCTACGCCATCGGCAAGGCGGCTCCGGTCGGTCTCTTCGTGGAGACCTTCGGCACCGAGAAGGTCGACCCGACCCGTATCTCGACCGCCATCACCGAGGTCTTCGACCTGCGCCCCGGTGCGATCATCCGCGATCTGGATCTGCTGCGCCCGATCTACGCCCAGACCGCCGCGTACGGGCATTTCGGCCGCACCGATGTCGACCTGCCCTGGGAGCACACCGACCGCGCGGACAAGCTGCGCGCGGCCGTCGGCCTCTGAGCCCCACCGTGCGGGTACGGGTCGCCGCCGAGTGAAACGGTCCGCGGCGAATACCCCCGCCGCTCCCGCGGACCCCGAGTCCGCGGGAGACACGGCGACAACATCATCGACAACGGCGTCATCCACAACGGTGTCATCCACAACGGCGGGACTGCCCATCGCGCGGGTGCTCCCGCTGTTGTCGCCTGCCCACCTCGACCGGGATTTCGACTACCTGGTCCCGCCCGAACTCGATGCCATCGCGCAACCCGGTGTCCGCGTCCGCGTTCGTTTCGCGGGCAGGCTCGTCGACGGATACCTGCTGCGGCGGCTCGCGCACACCGAGCACACCGGGAAGATGAGGAAACTCGAGCGCGTCGTCTCCGCGGAACGGGTACTCACCCCGGAGATCCTGGAACTCGCCACCGCCGTGGCGCACCGCTACGCGGGCACCCGTGCCGATGTGCTGCGACTGGCCGTTCCGCCCAGGCACGCCCGCACCGAAAACGGTGGCAGCGTGAAGAAGCCCGCCGACGGCGACGCCGAGGAACCCGGGCACACCGAGGAAGCCGGGCACACCGAGGAAGCCGGGCACACCGAGGAAGCCGGGCACACCGAGGGCGTGAAGACGGCGGCGAGCGCCGACACCCCGGAAGTCGAGAACCTCGCCCGCGTCACGGTATTCGATACCGGGCCGTGGGGGCGCTATATGCACGGGCAGGCGTTTCTGGCGGCTCTCGGGCAGGGTAAAGGGGTGCGGGCGGCGTGGCAGGCCCTGCCGGGGGAGGACTGGGCCCGGCGGTTGGCGGAGTTGGCGGCGACGGCCGTCGGCGCGGGACGCAGTGCGATCCTGCTGGTGCCCGATCAGCGCGATCTCGATCGAGTGCTCACGGAATGTGTTCGACTGGTGGGGGATTCGGCGGTCGGCTTATCCGCGGGGCTGGGGCCCGCGGCACGGTACCGGCGCTGGTTGGCGGTCCTGCGGGGGACCGCGCACGTGGTCGTCGGGACGCGCGCGGCGGTTTTCGCGCCCGCGGCGGATCTGGGGTTGATCGCCGTGTGGGACGACGGGGACGACACCTACGCCGAGCCGCGCGCCCCCTATCCGCACGCTCGTGAGGTCGCGATGTTGCGCGCGCACGAGAGCGGCGCGGCCTTCGTCGCCGCCGGATTCGCGCGGACCGCGGAGACCCAGGCGGTGGTCGACTCCGGCTGGGCGCACGATCTGGTCGCCGAGCGCGCGATACTGCGCAAGCACGCACCGCGGATCAGCGCGCCGGGCGATACCGATGTCGCGCTCGAACGCGATCCGATCGCCCGCGCCGTCCGCATTCCCGGCGTCGCGTTCGCGGCCGCGAGGGCGGCGCTGAAGGAAGGCGCCGCGGTGCTCGTCCAGGTGCCGCGGCGGGGCTATGTGCCGTCGCTCGCCTGTACGAAGTGCCGGACACCGGCGCGCTGCAGGCGCTGCAACGGGCCGCTGGGCCTACCGGAAAGCCGTGGCCGCCAAGGTGATCCGAACGACGCGCACAGTCCGAGCTGTCGGTGGTGCGGGATCGCCGAGGCGGCGTTCCGCTGTCCGGTATGCGCGTCGCGTGCGCTGCGCGCGGTGGTGATCGGCGCGGTCCGCACCGCCGAGGAACTCGGGCGCGCGTTCCCCGGTGTTCCCATTCGGGGGTCGAGCGGCGGTGCGCTACTGGACTCCGTGGAACCCGGACCGCAGGTGGTGGTGGCTACGGTCGGCGCCGAGCCTACCGTGCGTGGCGGTTACGGCGTCGCCCTGCTGCTGGACAGTTGGGCGTTACTCGGCCGTGCCGATCTACGTGCCGCCGAGGACGCGTTGCGTCGCTGGATGTCCGCCGCCGCCTTGGTGCGCGCGCACGGTCAGGTGATCGTGATGGCCGACCCGTCCATCCCCACCGTGCAGGCTCTGGTCCGCTGGGATCCCATCGGGCACGCGCGCGCCGAGGTCGACAGCCGCGCCGAAGTCGGTTTCCCGCCCGCGGTCCGCTTGGCCGCCATCGACGGTTCCACCGAGGCGATCGCCGAACTGCTTTCCGCCGCATCGCTGCCCGAGCGCGTGGAAGTGCTCGGGCCCGTCCCGCTCCCGCCCTTCGCCCGCAAACCCTTCGCGGGCGATTCCCCCGCCGAGGTCGAGCGCATGATCCTGCGCGTCGACCGCCGCGACGGCGCCGCCCTCTCGCGCGCTCTCGTCACCGCCCAGGCCATCCGCAGTACGCACCGCACGGACGCGCCGCTGCGCGTTCAGATCGACCCCGTCGACGTCGGCTGATCGGGTCTCGCGACGGTCTGCCGATCGTGCGCGGGTCCGCATTGCGTCGGCGCTACGGTCGCCGCGAAAGCAGATGATCGGTCAGAGTGCGTCGCTGGCCGTGCCGACCGGTTGTCCGGTGAGGAAGGCCGTCATCGCCTCGGCGACCGCGTCCGGCCGGTCGATCATCGACAGGACGTAGGCGTCATCGATTTCGACCAGCCTCGCGTTCGGGATGAGATCGGCCAGCCTGCGGCCGTGCGCACGCGGCATCACCTTGCCCGCCGACGACCACAGGATCAGTGCCTCGCCCGAAAAGTTCTGTAGCGCTTCGGTATCGGCGATGAGGTCGGCTTTGCGGAACCGGGATCTGGTGTAGGTGAGCAGATCGCGGCGGATTCGCTTGTCGCGCAGGCCCGGTTCGGTCCAGCCGTGCACGAGATCGTCAGACAGGGGGTGGCGCGCCATCCAGCCGAACAGCAGCGGTGAGCGGCGCAGCCATCGAATGCGTAACTGGCGCAGCGCCACGACGACCCCGCCGGGGAGATAACTGGCGGCGAGGACGGCGGTCTTACCCGGCAGGCCGGGCGGGAAGTTGTCGAATGCCTCGCAGGGCAGCACGATGAGGCGGCCGACGCGCTCGTCGAGACCGTAGGCGGTGAGGAAGAGCCCGCCGCCCCAATCGGAGTGCACCAGGGTCACGTCGCGCAGGTCGAGAGCGGCGAGAAAGTCGGCGATGAGTTGATTCAATCCGCGCATACTCAGATCCGCGCCGGAGCGCATCGGTTCCGGATGCGCTCCGAGCGGCAGATCCGGCAGCAGATAGCGAAAGCCGTCCGGCAACAGCGAGATGACGGCATCCCACTGCGTGTGATTCATCAGCAGGCCGTGCAGGAGGACGACCGGCGGGCCTTCGCCCCGCTCGACGTAGTGGAGCGGACCGGCCGCGAGTTGGATCGTTGGCATCATGCCTCCATTTCGTGACGTCTCCGTCTCGCGACGCCATCCGTTCGAGCGATTGCTCTAGAGTGCTTGCTCTAGTCTGTAGTGGTGACCGAGCAGATGTCAACAAGTACCCGGGACCGACTCGCCACGGCGACGGCGGAATTGATGCGCAGGCAGGGGTACTCGGCGACGACCGTCAAACAGATCACCGTCGCCGCCCACGCGCCGATGGGCTCGCTGTACCACCACTTCCCGGAGGGAAAACCGCAGCTCGCCGCCCAGGCTCTGCGGGTATCGGGGGCCGCGTACATCCAGCTGCTGCCGCTGCTGATGGATCCCTACGATGATTTGCGCGAGGCTGTCCCCGCCGCGTTCGCCGCGGCTGCCGAACAGATCGAGACCAGCGGCTGGATCAATATGTGCCCGGTCGGTACGGTCGCGGGCGAGATCGCCGACAGTGAGCCCGGTCTGCGCGAGGTCACCGCCGGGATCATCGGTTCCTGGGTCGAGGTGGGTTCGGACTATTTCGTGCGCCGTGGACTCTCCCCGGTCGACGCCCGCGATCTGATCTTCGCCATCCTCTCCGCCCTCGAGGGCGCGTTCGTCCTGTGCCGCGTCCTGCGTTCCGCCGAACCCCTGCACGCCGCGGGCCGCGCCATGGCGACCAGGGTCGAGGCGGTGGTCGCCGCATCGCGTGGCTGATCTCTCAGGCGAAGACGTCGCGATGACGTCGCGCCCATTCGGCATAGGCGACGGGCGCGCGGCCGAGTACCCGCTCCACGTCGGGGCTGATCTGTTGTTCGGCCGCGGTCGGCGTGCCGAGTATGTCGAGCGTGTGCTCGGCGACCGCTTCGGGCATGAACCGCAACATTCCCGCTTTCGCTTGTTCGCGCGTCAGTTCCGCGAACCGCACGTCGGCGCCGATCGCCGCCCCGATATCCGCGGCCTGTGTGCGCGGCGTGCACAGTTGCGGGCCGGTCAGGGTATAGACGCGCTGGTCGTGGCCGTCTTCACGTAACGCGGTCGCGGCGACTTCGGCGATATCGGCGGGGTCGATCGTCGGGAGTCCGATCTCGGCGTACGGCGCGGCGACGGCGCGTTCGGCGCGGATCGACTCGCTCCACGCCCAGGTATTGCTGAAGAACCCGCTCGGCCGCAGCAATGTCCATTCCAGTCCGGATTCCCGGATGGCCCGCTCGAAGGCGGCGCTGCGCGCGTAGCCCGCCGACTCGGCGCGCGTCGCCACACCCTGCGACGACAGGAAGACCACCCGACGCACACCGCCGGTTTTCGCGACTTCCAGGATGCGCTCGGGTGTGGGCCCCGCCATCAATTGCTCGCCGGTGATGAGCAGGAACAGCGCGTCCGCGCCGTCGAGTGCGGGGGAGAGGCTGTCCGGATCACCGAGATCGGCGACGACATGCCGCACCCCTTCGGGGAGTGCGATCTCGGTGGCGCCCCGGGAAACCGCCGTCACCCGCTCACCCGCCCCGGCGAGGAGGCGCACGAGAGTTCCGCCGACATTTCCGGTTGCTCCGGTGACCACGATCATCGTATCCGTCCTTCTTGGTTAGTTGACTGACTAAATCGAATCTAGCCGAGCGTCTCCCGAGTGTCTAGAGTGAGTTGTGTGACTAACTCAGTCGAATCCAAGCCGGGTAAGCGCGACAGACTCATCGAGGCGGCCGTCCGGGCTTTCTATGAACAGGGCGTCGAGAAGACCACGATCGCCGATATCGCGAGGATCGCCGAGGTGCCCGTCGGAAATGTGTACTACTACTTCAAGACCAAAGATCAGCTGATCGAGGCCGCCATCGGCGCGCACGCGCGCACGCTGGATCGGCTCATTGCCGAACTCGACCGGATCGATGAGCCTCGGGAGCGGCTGAAAGCCCTCGTTCAGGGCTGGGTCGATGAACGCGAACTCGCCGTTCGATTCGGCTGTCCGTTCGGATCGCTCACCGCGGAACTGCATAAGCGCGCCGATCCGCTCGACGGCAGCGCGGCCGAGGTGATGCGGGTGCTCGTCGACTGGGCCGAACGCCAGTTCGCCGCGATCGGCCGTCCCGACGCGCGTGACCTCGCGGTCGCCCTGATCGCCTCGTATCAGGGAATATCCCTGCTCACCAATACCTTTCGCGATCCGGACCTGATGTCGGCGGAGGGGGACCGGCTGCGGCGCTGGATCGATGCGATGTAGATCCGCGTCTCCGCGATCGCCGGGGCATTCTCGAACGGCTCTTGCGCTCGATGCATTGCCGATATATCGTCGATAGCATGAACAGAATGCGAGAGCCCGAGGAGGCCGAGATGGATAACATCGAGAATCGAAATTTCGGACGGCGAGCACGCCGTCACCACCGCGCCGACATCGAATTCGGACCGGAGCACCGCAGGCATCGTCACGGCCCCCGGCCCGGCTTCGGGCCCGGCTTCGGCCCTGGTTTCGGGCCTGGCTTCGGCCCTGGGGCCCAGTTCGGTCGCGGTCGCGGCCGTGGTGGCCGCGGCAGGCGCGGTGATGTCCGTGCGGCCGTACTGCTACTGCTCACCGAACGTCCGATGCACGGATACGAGCTGATCCAGCAGATCCGCGACCGCAGCGACGATATCTGGCGCCCGAGCCCGGGGTCGATCTATCCCGCTCTCGCGCAACTCGAGGACGAAGGTCTTGTCCTCATCGAGAAGGTCGCCGGTCGTAAGACCGCGAAGCTGACCGAGACCGGCGCCGAATACGTCACCGAGCATCGCGAGGAACTGGGTGACCCGTGGGCGGATGTCAAGACCGATGTGGGCGAACAGGCCATCGACCTGCGCGGACTCGTCGGTCAGCTGATGGGTGCGGTGGGGCAGGTCGCCGCGGCGGGCACCCCCGAGCAGGCGGCGAAAGCGGCCGAGGTGCTGACCGAGGCGCGTCGCGCTCTCTATCGGATCCTCGCCGATGACGATGCTACGCAAAAGTAACATTCCAAACCTGCCCTGAGCCTATGCCTTTCGCGTCGATGCGGTCCATGATTGTGAGATGGAACAACCGAATGGTGTGTTGGGCTGGGGGATTGCACAGTGGGGCAGGTCGATGCTCGTCCTCGTCCTGGCCGGAGCCGTATTGCTCGGCTCCGGCGCGACGCCCGCGAGAGCGCACCCCGGCACGGACGTCTACCGGCCCGCCGACGTGCCGACCGAGAACGGCCCGTCGCAGCCGGATCACCTCGCTGCCGCCCTGTACCAGAAGTATCACCGGAGCCCGGGGGTGGTTCCCGCCGGTGCCAACGACTTCGACTGCGTACCCGATGCCGGGTATCCGCGGCCGGTTGTGCTCGCGCACGGCACCGATTCCAGCGCCTACTCCGACTGGTCGGCCATCGGCACACAACTCATCGATGCCGGAATATGCGTGTTCGCACTGAATTACGGCGGCGCGCCCGGTGCGCAGACCTACGGGACCGAGGATATGCGGGTCAGTGCGTGGCAGGTCGGGGATTTCGTCGATCATGTGCTCGACTCGACCGGAGCCGATCAGGTCGATCTGGTCGGATTCTCCCAGGGCGCCAATGTGACTCGGTACTACATGAACAAACTCGGCGGCGCGCCGAAAGTGCGGCAATGGGTCGGCCTCGCTTCGCCCACCTACGGCGGTGTGCTGTACGGGCTGACGCCCATCGCGCAGATGATCCCCGGTGCGTTGGACGCCTTCGCGCGAGTCACCTCGCCCGCGGTGGTGCAGCAGGCCCAAGGTTCACCGTTCATGCTCGAACTCAACGCGGGCGGCGACACCGTGCCGGGGCCGCGGTATGTGACCGTCGGCAGCCGGGTCGACGAGATGATCCAGCCGTTCGGCAATATCGCCCTGCGCGGGCAGGGCGCGGAGAACATCGTGCTACAGGATCTGTGCCCGGAGAATCTGACGGGCCATTTCCATATGGTCTACGACCCGTTCGTGCAGGAACTGCTGCTCGGCATCCTCGACCCGGCGCGCGCCGCCGAACCCACCTGTCGTCCGGTGGCGCTGGGTACCGAGATTCCCGAGGTCATCATCGCGGGCCATTCCTGAACGTTCCCGGCGTCGGTGCGGGTCTCAGCAGGCCACGGGCGCCGGCTCACCGCGGAAACGCGCTTCGAGGAAATCCCACGCGCCGGGGAAGCCGGCCACCGCCGTGGTCATATGTTCGGAGATGTCGTAGGGAACGAAGGTCAGGCGCGCGCCCGCCGCGCAGTAGCGCGAGGCCACCTCGGCGGTGTACTGGAACGGTGTCAGTTCGTCGTAGATACCCTGCCAGAAATACAGTGGCGCGGTGGGCACGTCGGGGAACAGTCGTAAACTGTTCTCTCGCAATACGGCTCGCGCATCCGGGCTGTCCATCAGACTCTTTGTCCTCGCCATCTGCTCGGCATTGCGCAGGGCTCCGGTGGCCAGGATGAATCGACGGCATTCATCGTGGGTGAATTCGCGGAACCACAGTCCCGTCTCGTTGAGCTGGGCCGAGATCGGCAGCCGGTTCGGATACTCCCGCTCCAGACCCATCGCCGCGGCGAAGGCCAGGCCGAAGCCGGGGTGCGGTCCGAAACCGATGCCGAGCGCCATCTGCTCGACATCCGCGGGGATGCCGCCCGCCGCCACACCCGCCAGCCGCAGGTCGGGTGCGTAGCCGGGTTGCAGGGCGGCGGCCCACGCGCTCGCCATGGCCCCGCCGGAATAACCCGCCAGGGCGACGGGCGAATCGGCGAGGCCGAGCCCGGTCGCCCGCTTCAGCGCCTTGACGCTGTCGAGGGTGACCATGCCGCTCAGTCGCGCCGCACCGTAGGCGACCGTCGGGCCGAGGTAATCGGGCAGCGCGATCGCCCAGCCGCGCCCGAGCGGTAACACCGCGCCGAGCGCGTCGAGGGTCTCCTCGTTGAACAGGGAGTAGGACGGGTTGCATTTCGTGCCGAGGGAATTGATCAGCGCCTGGTAGGAGACCAGCGGCGGATTCACGGCGCCGGCCGGGATCAGCACCGTCGTCATGCCCATGATGGGATTTCCCGCCGAATTCGTCGATCGGAACGCGACATTCCAGTAGTTGACACCCTGGAACGGCCCGGTATCGACCTTGCGCATCCGGACCACGTCGCCCGGTTCGAGCGACCCGAGATCGTCCGGTGCCTGGAAGAAAGGATCCGGGTTCGGCGTCGGATACATGGGCTCGCTCGCCGCGGTCGAGTGGGTGGACATGCCGATGCCGACGAAACAGATCGCGGCGATCAGCGCCCTGAACCAGGTACTGGACATGGAGGTCGATCCTTCGGTGTGAGGTCGTGCGACGGCCAGGTCAGCAGTTGCTCGGGGCGGATTCGCCGCGGAAACGGGCGTCGAGCCAATTCACCGCGGACGGGAACCCGAGCACCGCGGTGGCGAGATGATCCGGACTCGGATACAGCTCGGACCAGAGCCGGACGCCGGCGTCGCAGTAGCGGCGATTGGTCCTGTCGACGGAGTCGACCGGGATCAGCGGGTCGATCGGGGTGTGCCATTCGAAAACCGGCACGGTCGGCGTTTCCGCGAAGAGTTCCAGACTGTTCTCCCCGCTGACCTCCCAGACGCGCTGGTCATCGATCAGCGATGTGCTGGAGGCCAGCGCGCGGGCGCTCTGCATGGCACCCAGTGCGATGAGTTCGTACGTGCAGGCATTGGCCATCGCCTCCCGGATCGCCCTGCCCTGGGTGTTGAGCTGATCGCTGATCGGCAGCCGGTCGGGGTACTCGCGTTCCAGCCCGAGCGCGGCCCCCATCGCCAAACCGAACATCGGGTGGGGTTCCAGCCCGAGCCCGCGGGCCATGAGGTTGATATTCGTCGGGACGCCACCGGCCGCCGCGCCGACCAGTCGCAGTTCCGGGGCGTATCGCGGTGCGAGCGCGGCAGCCCACGCGGTCGCCATGCCGCCACCCGAATACCCGAGCATCGCGGCGGGACTGTCGGCGAGACCGAGCTGGCGGACCCGTTGTGCCGCACGGATTCCGTCCAGGGTGATCTGCCCGCCCAGCCGGGCCGCGCCGTAGGCGGCGTTGGGTCCGAGGTGGTCGGGCAGCGCGATACTCCAGCCGCGCAGCAGCATGGTGTTGAGCAGCGGAACGGCGCGGTAGAGCAGGTTCGGGTCGTAGTCGTAGAGCCCGTGGAAAACCGAGCACTGGGTGCCGAGGCCGTTGATGATGTGCTGATACGACAGCAGCGGTGCGCCCGGCTTCTGATCCGCGGGGGTGAGCACCGTTGTCGTCGCGGCGATCGGATTGCCCTGGGAGTTCATCGAGCGGAATTTGATCAGCGTGACCGTCGCGGTGGGGAAGTACGGCAGCGGCGGCTCAGCCCGCACGTCGAGCACATCACCGGGGGCCGCGTCGGCGAGCCCGGCCGGGGCGGCGAAGAAGGGATCGGGGTCCGGATTCGGGTAGATGGGCTCGGCGACGGCCCGGCCCTGGCAGGTCAGTCCTGCCGATACGCCGATCATCAAGGCGCAGATCAGGATTCGGGTTCTAGTGAGCTTCATGAACGGTTCCTGTCGCAGTAGGTGCGATCGGGTAGCTGATGCCGGTAGCCCGCTCGGATTCCTCCCACAACCGTTGCCGCAGCGCGTGATCGCGGGACAGCGAACTCGACGGGGTGGCGGCGACCGGGCCGCGGGTGTGTAGTAATCGGGTCGGCCCCCAGTAGGTCGCGGGGTCGGCGTCCCGGTCGGTGGCCGCGAACAGCAGGGAGCGCGCGGCCGACGCCCTGGACTGACCGACCAGCCCGATGAAGGGTTCGGCGACCAGATCCAGCGGTGTCCCGGTGCGGGCGACCAGACCGGTGGGAGCGACTCCCGGATGCACCGCGTAGGACCGCGTGGGCGACCCCGCGCGGTCCAGTCGGTGCTGTAGCTCCCTGGCGAACATGAGCGTCGCGAGTTTGGACTGCGCGTAGGCGCCCGATCTGGAATATCGGCGGCGTTCGAACTGCAAATCGTCGATGTACAGGGCGCGAATCCATTTGTGGGAAATGCTGGAGACCGAAACCACCCGGTCGGCGATGCGGTCCAGCAGTAGGCCGGTCAGCGCGAAATGTCCCAGATGGTTGACGCCGAACTGCATTTCGAAACCATCCGCGGTCCGTGCGAATGGGATGTTCATCAAACCGGCATTGTTGATCAGGACGTCGAGTTCGCCGAGCCGGTCGGCGAATTGACGAACGGATTCGAGATCGGCGAGGTCGAGCCGTTCGACGACGATGTCGCCGTCGGTATTCTGCGCGAATGCCCGCGCCCGATCGAGGTCGCGGCAGGCCATCACCACCGTCGCCCCTCGCGCGGCGAGAGTCGACGTGACGACCTGACCGAGTCCGCCGTAAGCCCCGGTCACGACGAAGGTGCGGCCCTGCTGGTCCGGTATCAGGTCGGGGGTCCACGTCATGGGGGCAGACACTATGACAGTGGCGGAAACCCGAGCAATGGTTGCTGGGAAAGACCCAGTGGCGCAACACCCGCCATTGTTCAGTTTCCCAAATACCCTGATTGCGAATGCGATTCGACACCTCGTGTCCTAGCCTGACGCACAGCGACGTGGCAGCTTTCGCTGTGCGGTCGCCACCTATGTCCGATACCTGAGTCGCATCGAAGGTGATATGCCGGCGCCGACCGGCCGGTGCGACGCGATGGGCCCGGCTTTTCGAATTCTGCCGCCGTCGTGTCTGGTTCCACGGTAATGACGCGTGTCTTTACCGCTGATGCAGGAGATGTTTGCCCATGGCGAATGAGAACGAGCTTCGCGCGTATATGAAGAAGGCGATCAAGGAACTGCAGACCACGCGTGGGCGGTTGGCGGATCTGGAGTCGCGGGCGCACGAGCCGATCGCGATCGTCGGGATGGCATGTCGCTATCCGGGCGGAATCGAATCACCGGAACAGCTGTGGCAGGCGGTGGCGAACGGAATCGACCTGGTCTCGGAGTGGCCGCAGGATCGCGGCTGGGATACCGACGGGCTGTTCGACGCCGAGCCGGGTACCGAGGGTAAGACCTATGTCCGGTCCGGGGGCTTCCTGCACGGGGCGACCGAATTCGATCCAGGCTTCTTCGGCATCGGACCGCGTGAGGCGCTGGCCATGGACCCGCAGCAGCGCCTGGTGCTGGAGACCGGCTGGGAGGCGTTCGAACGGGCGGGTATCGACCCGACGACGGTGCGCGGCAGCGACACCGGCGTTTTCGTCGGCATGATGACCGACGCCCAGACGCCGCCCGCGCACACCATGCGGAGCAGAGATCGCAACGGCGTTCTCCCGTTCCTGATGACCGGTCAGGCCGCCAGTATCGCCTCCGGCCGCATCGCCTACACCCTCGGACTCGAGGGCCCCGCCGTCACCATCGACACCGCCTGCTCGTCCTCGCTGGTCGCGGTGCACCAGGCGGCGCGTTCGCTGCGCGTCGGGGAATGTTCGCTCGCGCTCGCGGGCGGGGTGACGGTGATGGCGACGCCGTCGGCGTTCATCGCCTTCTCCGCGCAACGCGCGCTCGCGGGCGACGGCCGGTGCAAGTCCTTCGCCGCCGCCGCCGACGGGACGGCGTGGGGCGAGGGCGTGGGAATGCTTCTGCTGGAGCGCCTTTCGGACGCTCAGCGACTCGGGCATACGGTGCTCGGAGTGGTGCGGGGTAGCGCGGTGAATTCCGACGGCGCCTCGAACGGACTCACCGCGCCGAACGGGTTGTCCCAGCAACGGGTGATCAGAACGGCACTGGCCGACGCCGGACTGGATTCGCGCGATGTGGATGTCGTCGAGGCACACGGCACGGGGACGACGCTCGGCGATCCGATCGAAGCGCAGGCGCTGCTGGCGACCTATGGCAGGCAACGCGGTGATCGTGATCCGCTCCTGCTCGGATCGATCAAATCCAATATGGGCCATACCCAGGCGGCGGCGGGCGTCGGCGGCCTGATCAAAATGGTGATGGCCATGCGCCACGATCTGGTGCCCCCGACGCTGCACGTCGACGAACCCTCACCGCATGTCGACTGGACCGCAGGCGAGGTTCGCCTTGTCACCGAGCCGACGCCGTGGCCGCGTTCGGATCGGTCGAGGCGGGCGGCGATCTCGTCGTTCGGGATCAGCGGAACCAATGCGCACGTGATCGTGGAGGAGGCTCCGGCCGAATCGCTCGCCGCGCCCGCGCCCGCAGCCGTAGCCGCACCCGTAGCAGCAGCCGCCGCCGATCTTCCGGTGACGCCGTGGGTGGTGACCGCGAAGACCGAGGCGGCGCTGTCCGCGCAGGCATCGCGGCTCGCGGACTTCCTCGCGACGAGCGACGCCGCGCCCGCCGATATCGGCTACACCCTGGTCGGAGCGCGCGCGCGATTCGAGCATGCCGCCGTCGTCATCGGCGGCGACCGCGCCGAGCTGCTCGCGGGCCTGCGGTCGCTGGCCGATGACACTCCCACCCCGGCCGTGGTGCGCGGCGCGGCGGGCGGTCCGGCGCCGGTGGCGGTGATGTTCCCCGGCCAGGGGGCGCAACGCGTCGGGATGGGCCGCGACCTCTATGAGCGCTACCCCGCCTATCGCGCCGCGTTCGACGAGGTGTGCGCCGCCTTCGACGCGCACCTCGACACGCCGCTGCGGGAATTGGTTTTCGGAACGGGCGGAGCGGAATCAGCCGAGCTGCTCGACCGCACCGAATACACCCAGCCCGCGCTGTTCGCGACCGAAGTGGCCGTGTACCGGCTGGCCGAATCATGGGTTCTGCGGCCGGATTTCGTCATGGGACATTCCATCGGCGAGATCGCCGCCGCCTATATCAGCGGGGTGTGGTCACTGGCCGACGCCGCCACTCTGGTCGCCGCGCGCGGGCGGCTCATGCAGTCGTTGCCCGCGGGCGGCGCGATGATCTCGGTGGCCGCGGGCGCGGACACGATCGCCGGACTGCTCGATGAATTCGGTGACTCGCTCGGCGTCGCGGCGGTCAACGGACCACGTGCCACGGTGTTGTCCGGTGAGGAGCCCGCCATCACCGCGGTGGCGGGCAAACTGGAGGCCGACGGCATCACGGTGAGCAGGTTGCGGGTCAGCCACGCGTTCCATTCCCCGATGATGGATCCCATTCTGGACGAGTTCGCCGCGGTGTGCGCGAATCTGACCTACCGGGACGCGGTGATCCCGGTGGTCTCGGCGCTCACCGGACGGATCGCCGAACCGGCCGAACTGAGCTCCCCGGACTACTGGGTGCGGCACCTGCGCGAGCCGGTGCGATACCTGGATGCGCTGCGCTGGGCGCACGATACCGGCGAGGCCACCTGTTTCGTCGAGGCGGGCCCGGGAACGGCGTTGTCCGGGATGGTGCTCGGCGGTGTTGCCGAGGATCGGGCCGACGCCCTCACCGTCGCGCCGCTGCAACGGCCGGGTTCGGCGGGCGAGATCGCCTTCGTCCACGGGCTCGCCACCGCCTACACCGGGGGCGCGCCGGTACGGTGGGCGGCTGCTTTCGCCGAATGCGGTGCGCGGCAGGTGGATCTGCCGACCTACGCGTTCCAGCGGACCCGATTCTGGCTCGACGCCTCCTCGGGCGGCGATATGCGCGAGGCCGGTCTCGGCGCGACCGACCATCCACTGCTCGGTGCGGCGATCAGCCGAGCCGACGACGGTGGTCTGCTGCTGACCGGACGCCTGTCGCTGCGGACGCACCCCTGGCTGGCCGGGCATCGGATCGGCGGCGCGGCGCTGCTGCCGGGGACCGCCTTCGTCGAATTGGCTTGCCACGCGGGCGAACTCGTGCAGACACCGGAAATCGGCGAACTCGTGCTCGAGGCGCCGCTGATCGTGCCGGAGAGCACGGCGGTCGAGGTACAGGTCGTCGTCGGCGCGGCGGGCGCGGACGGCGCGCGGACGGTGGCGGTGTACTCACGGCCGCAGGGCACGCGGCAGCACGTGGCCGAGGGCCGGTGGCTGTGCCATGCGAGCGGCACGTTGACCCCGGCGTCCACCGAACGCCGTGGCAGCGGTGACCTGAGCACGTGGCCGCCCGCGAACGCGGTGGCACTGCCCGCGAACGACCCCTACGACGGTATGGCCGCCGCCGGATACAGCTACGGTCCGGAATTCCAGGGACTCGGTCCGGTGTGGCGACGCGGCGAGGTGGTGTTCGCCGAGGTCGCGTTGCCCGAGCCGATCCGCGGCGATGCCGACCGTTTCGGCATCCATCCGGCGCTGCTCGACGCCGCGCTGCACGCGATGATCCTCGCCGGGACCGTCGGCGTCTCGGACAGCGGCAGTATCCGCCTGCCGTTCGCGTGGGAGGGTGTCTCGTTGCGCGCGGTCGGCGCCGCCGCGCTGCGGGTGCGCGTCGAACCGCGGGGCAAGGACCGCGTCGCGCTGGAACTGGCCGACACCACGGGCGGGACGGTCGCGACGGTGGACGCGCTCGTGATGCGGGAGATCCCGCTCTCGGCGCTGGGCGCAGGTGCCCCGGTCGCCGACGACGCGCTGTTCGAGACGACCTGGGTTCCGGTGCCCCACGGTGACGGCGGCACCGACGGCACCGACGGCACCGACGGCATCTGGTCCGGCGAGGAATCGGCGGACTCGATCCAGCGATACACGCGGGCGGGCAACCACTTCCGGGTGATACGCCTGTTCGCCGACCCGTCACATCCGCCCGGTGACGACCTGCCCGAGGAAACCGGCCGCAGGCTCGCGAGCCTGCTGTCGCGGATCCAGCATCTGCTCACCGACGATGACGACCACGCCGCACTGATCGCGATCACCAGCGGCGCGGTGGCGGTGCACGGCGCCGAGGACGTCACCGATCTCACCGGGGGCGCCGCCTGGGGTCTGCTGCGCAGCGCGCAGACCGAGAATCCCGGCCGCGTCCTCGTCCTCGACATCGATGACCCCGAGAATTATCGGTCGGCCGTCGCGCTGGCCGCCGACTCCTTCGACGAGGGCCAGCTCGCCCTGCGCCACGGCGAACTGTTCGCCCCGCGACTGACCCGCGCGGGGGCCGATACGGTCGGCAACGCCGCCCTCATCGATTCGCCCTCCTGGCAGCTGGTCACGCGCGGGCGTGGCACTCTCGACGGGGACAATATGATCCTGTCCGAGATACCGGACACGGCGGCGCTGGAGCCGGGCCAGGTGCGTATCGCGGTGCGGGCGACGGGCATCAATTTCCGCGACGTGCTCATCGTGCTCGGGATGTATCCGATTCCCGACACGCCGGTCGGCGGTGAGGGTTCCGGCGTCGTCGTCGAGGTGGCGCCCGACGTCACCGCCCTCGCGCCCGGCGACCGGGTGATGGGCATCTTCACCGGTGTCGGCGCGACCGTGGTGTCCGACCACAGGACGTTGATCCGCATTCCACGGGGCTGGTCCTTCGAACAGGCGGCGGCGACGCCGATCGTCTTCGCCACCGCCTACTACTCGCTGGTGGATCTCGCGCGCGCACAGCCGGGTGAAACGCTGCTCATACACGCCGCCACCGGCGGGGTCGGCATGGCCGCGGTGCAGCTGGCGCGGCATCTCGGACTGGATCTGTACGTGACGGCGAGCACCGGCAAGTGGAAAGTGCTGCGCGACATGGGATTCACCGACGACCGCATCGGTGATACGCGAACCGTCGAATTCGCCGACAAATTCATGGCCGTGACCGGAGGGCGCGGCGTCGATATCGTGCTCGACTCGCTGGCGGGCGACAAAGTGGACGCGTCGCTTGGACTGCTGCCGCGCGGTGGCCGTTTCATCGAGATGGGTCTGACCGATCTGCGCGATCCGCAGACCGTGGCGGCCGACCATCCCGGTGTGCTCTACCGCAACTTCTTGCTGATGGAGGCGGGCCCGCAGCGGCTACAGGAGATCCTGGCCGAACTGGTGCGGCTCTTCGATTCCGGTGTGCTGCGACCGCTTCCGGTGACGGCCTGGGATGCGCGCCGAGCCCCCGCCGCGTTCCGGCAACTCAGCCAGGCCCGCCACATCGGCAAATACGTGCTCACCGTGGCGCAGCCGCTGGACCGATCGGGGACCGTCCTGGTGACCGGCGGCACCGGCGGGCTCGGCGCGTTGATCGCCAGGCACCTGGTCACCGAGTACGGCATCGAGCACCTGCTGCTCGTGGGCAGACGCGGTCGCGCCGCGGACGGCGCCGCCGAACTCGAAGCCGAACTGACCGGATTGGGCGCCGAAGTAGCCGTCGTGGCCTGTGATCTCGGTGATCGGGACGCGGTGGACCGTCTGCTCGCGGGCATCGACGACCGTCATCCGCTGACCGGAATCGTGCACGCCGCCGGCGTCGTGGACGACGCGCTGCTGTCGGACCAGAACGCCGACCGTCTCGGCCGGGTGCTTCGGGCCAAGGCCGACTCGGCCTGGCATCTGCATCGAGCGACCCGCGATATGCCGCTGTCGATGTTCGTCATGTACTCCTCGGTCGCCGGACTTCTCGGATCACCCGGCCAGGCGAATTACGCCGCGGCGAATGCTTTCCTCGACGCACTCGCCCAGCACCGCAGGGCCGGGCGGCTGCCGGCGACCTCGTTGGCCTGGGGGCTGTGGGAACGCGCCACCGGCATTACCGGACATCTGAATGACCGTGACCGGATGCGGATGCGCCGCGACGGGCTCGTCGCGCTGCCCGACGAGGAGGGCGTCGCCCTGTTCGACATCGCCCGCGGCACCGGACATTCGGCGCTGGTGCCCGCACGGCTCGATCTCGACGCGCTCCGATCGCTCGGCGACCCGTCGGAGATGCCGCCGGTGCTGCGCGGACTGCTCCGCGCCCAGCGACGCGCCGCCGACGCGAGCGCCGCGGAGGCAGCCGCCCTGGTAGCCGGTCTGACCGGCCTCGGCCCGGCGGAACAGGAACGCGTGATTCTCGGCGTCATCCGGTCGCATGCCGCCGCGGTGCTCGGACACGAATCACGCGAGGCGGTGCCGCCGGATACCGCGTTCACCGAACTCGGGTTCGATTCGCTCGGCGCGGTCGAATTCCGCAACCGCCTCAAGGCGGCGACCGGGGTGAAACTGCCGACCACCGTCGTCTTCGACTACCCGAATGCCGCCAAACTGGCGCGCTACCTGCGCGAGGAGATCGCACCGGAACACGATCCGGTCGAACATCTCGTCGGCCAGTTGGACACGCTGGCCGCGGGCTGCGCGGAACTCGACCGCGATCAACTCGGCGCGATCGTGGCCAGGCTCGGCGAACTGGCACGGCGCCTCGGCGCGGCGAACGGCGAGGCCGTCGACGATATCGATGACGCCGACGACGACGAACTGTTCGAACTCATCGATCAGGTCCGCCCCGCGAGCCTGGGCTGAGAAGGGGCGGAGGCCGAACGTGGCGAGTGAAGACGAACTGCGCGAATATCTCAAACGCGCGGCACGCACCATCCAGGAGACGAGACAGCGCCTCGACGAGGTCGAGTACCGGTCGCGGGAACCCATCGCCGTCATCGGGATGGCATGCCGCTTCCCCGGCGGTGTCGACTCCCCGCAGCGACTGTGGGAGGCGCTGATCGACGGGCGCGACCTGATCGGCGATATGCCCGACGATCGCGGCTGGGACATCGAGGGGCTCTACGATCCCGACCCCGACAAATTCGCCAAGTCGTATACCCGTCGCGGGGGCTTCCTCGACCGGGCGGGCGCGTTCGACGCGGGATTCTTCGGCATCAGTCCGCTCGAGGCGCGCGCCATGGACCCGCAGCATCGGCTGTTGCTCGAGATCGCGTGGGAGGCCGTCGAACGAGCCCATATCGATCCGTCGACATTGCGCGACGGACCGACCGGCGTTTTCGTCGGACTCAGCGAACAGGGCTACGGATTCGGCTCGGCCCAGCAGTGGGACGGCGCGGAGACCTACTTCTTCACCGGGAACGCCGCGGCCATGGCGGCCGGGCGGATCTCGTACCTGCTCGGGCTGGAAGGTCCTGCGGTCACGCTGGATACGGCGTGTTCGTCGTCGCTGGTCGCGGTGCACCAGGCGGTGCAGTCGCTGCGGCTCGGCGAATGCGCGACCGCGCTGGCGGGCGGCGCGGCGGTGATCGCCACCCCCGCCCCGTTCGCGCTGTTCTCCCGGCAGCGGGCATTGGCCCCGGACGGACGGTGCAAATCCTATGCCGCCTCCGCCGACGGCACGGCCTGGGGCGAGGGCGCCGGACTCCTACTGCTGGAACGGCTTTCGGATGCCGAGGCCAACGGTCACCCCGTGCTCGCGGTCATCAGGGGGTCCGCTGTGAACGCCGACGGCGCGTCCAACGGTCTGACCGCACCCAGCGGCATCGCGCAGCGCCGGGTCATCCAGGCCGCGCTGGCGGCCTGCGGCCTGACCGTCGCCGACGTGGACGTTGTGGAAGGGCACGGCACAGGAACGGTTCTCGGCGATCCGGTCGAGGCGCAGGCACTGCTCGCCACCTACGGCCGCGGCCGAGGCGACGGCGCGCCGCTGCTGCTGGGATCGATCAAATCGAATATGGGCCACACCCAGTCGGCCGCCGGTGTGGCCGGGCTCATCAAGGTCATCGAATCCATCAGGCACGCACGGGTTCCGGCGACCCTACACGTGGACGCGCCGACGCCGCACGCGCAATGGGACGACGCCAAGGTGCGGCTGGTGACCGAACCGCTGCCGTGGCCGCCGGTCGACCGTCCGCGTCGGGCGGCGGTGTCGTCGTTCGGGATCAGCGGCACCAATGCCCACGTGATCGTCGAACAGGCGGTCGCCGCTGACCGCGTCACCGTCTCCGAGGCAGGCGAGACCACCCCCACGGCATGGGTGCTCTCGGCGAAATCCGATGCCGCCCTGCGCGAACAGGCCGCCCGGCTGGCGGGCGCGTATGCCGCCGAATCCGACACCGCCCCCGTCGATATCGGATATTCGCTGGTGCGGACCCGCGCGAGTTTCGATCACCGCGCGGTGATCGTCGCGGGCACCGACGGCGCATTGCTGCACGGTCTGGACGCGCTCGCCGCCGGATCGCGCTCGCCCGCGCTGATCCGCGACCGCCGCCGCGGGTCCGGCAAGTCCGCGATGCTGTTGTCCGGGCAGGGCAGCCAGCACGTGGGTATGGGGCAGCAGCTCTACCGAACCTTTCCGGTTTTTCGCGCCGCGTTCGACGAGGTGTGCGAGCTGTTCTCCGCGCATCTCGCGCACCCCCTGCGCGACACGATCTTCCACGCGGGCTCCGAGGATCTGCTCGGCCGCACCGACCACACCCAGCCCGCCCTGTTCGCGATCGAGGTCGCGCTGTTCCGTCTCCTCGAATCCTGGGGAATGACACCGGATTATCTCGTGGGACATTCGATCGGGGAGTTGTCCGCCGCCTATCTCGCGCAGGTGCTGTCACTGTCCGACGCGGTCTCGATGGTCGCGGCGCGCGGGCGGCTCACGCAGAGTCTGCCGCTCGGGGCCATGGCGTCGGTGCGCGCCACCTACGACCAGGTCGCCGCCGGTCTGGCCGATTCCGGCCTCGACCTCGCCATCGCGGCGAGCAACGGTCCCAACGCCACCGTCGTCTCCGGCGCGCCCGCCGCGATCGAGGCGGCCGAGCGATACTGGCGGAACAGGGGTCGCCGGGTGAAACGTCTCGACACCGAACGCGCCTTCCACTCGGCACAGGTGGACGCCATCCTCGACGAATTCGCCCGCGCCATCGCGGATATCCGATTCGGCGAACCGGTCATTCCCATCCTGTCCACGGTCACCGGGGCACTCGCGAGACCGGGTGAACTGTCCTCGCGCGACTACTGGGTGCGCCAACTGCGCGAACCGGTGCGCTTCCACGACTGCCTGCGGCACGCGGCTGCGGCGGGGGTCTCGGTATTCGTCGAAGTCGGTCCCGCCGACATTCTCTCGGCCATGGTCTACGAGACCGTGACCGATCCCGATACCGTCGCGGTCCCCGCGTTGCGCCCCGGCCTCGACGAGCCGACGTCGGTCATCAGAGCCGCCGCCGCCTCCTGGGCGCGCGGCGCGCGGATGGACTGGGTCGCGACCTACGCCGGACACGATGTGCGCACCGTCGACTTGCCGACGTATGCCTTCCAGCGCGAGGTGTACTGGGCGCAGACCGACCGCGCCGTCCTCACCGAACTGATCGGCGCCGAAGGCGCGGAACTCGCCGTCGGCGGGGGCACACCCGCTCGGATCGTCCCGCGCGAACCCGGACCGGCGGCGGGATCGAATGCGTCATCGCGGTTCGATGTGGCCGAAGCTGAACGTTCCGCATTCGCTGTGCGACTGGTGATTTCGGAAATTCGCGCGATTCTGGTCGATCTCGACGCGGACGATATCGACCTCGACGCGACGATCATCGAGATCGGCCTCACCTCGCTGTCGGCCCTGGAGTTGCGCGCCAGGATCAACACCGCCGCCGGGACAGCGATCACCCTCGAAGATCTCTTCCACCATCCGACCCCCCGCGCGCTCGCGCACCTACTGGTCGGCAGGCTCTGGCCCGCCGAACCGGTGGGAGTCGGCGCGCCGTGATGCGAAGCCCGAGGTGAACTCATGGACGACCTACTGACCAACGGGCGAGCGGGCGAACGGCGAACGCTCGGTTTCGACCAGGCGGTGCCGCGTTCGCTCGCCCACCGCAGCGCGGTCGCCGAGGTGTTCGTCACCGACACCGCCCCCGCGGGCGGCGACGAATTCCTTGCCGCCGTGCAACTTCCGCGCGCTCACGCACTGTGGTTCGACCGCCTCGTCACCTATCACGACCCGCTGGCGGTGCTGGAAGCCGTCCGCCAATCCCTGCTCGTCATCGGGCAGCGCTACCTGGGTGTGCCCGCCGACGCCCCGGCGAGCCTGCAACGGATGGGCCTGTCCGTGGACGATCTCAGCCTCTTCCACGACGACGAGCGCACGCCGCTCGAGGCCATTGTGCGGATCCGCTCCGATCAGACTTCCGCCGACTCCGGATACTTCCGCGACGTCTCGTTCGAAGCCGCCGTGACCATCGACGGCGCACGGGCGATGACGGTACGGGGCGGTGGTATCGCGTTCCCCCGCGACGCCTACGAGGAATTGCGCGCGCTGCAACAGAACCGGCGCGGCCCGAGCGCGACCACGGACACCCCGCCGCTCGACCCGAACCTGTTCGGCCGCAGAGATCCCCGCAATATCGTGCTCGGCCGCCCCGATGAGCGCCTGATCCTCGTCGTCGATCAACGTCACCCCAGTTTCTTCGACCACCCGTACGACCATGTGCCCGGCCCGCTGCTGATCGAAGCCTTCCGGCAGGCCGCCCTGGTGGCGGCGACCGAGGCGAACCTGCTCGATGCGCCGGTGGCCGCGGTCACCGAATTGCGCGCCGAATTCACCGAATTCATCGAACTGGACGCCGATATCGAGTGCGTGACCGAGATCTCGCCCGGATCGGCGCCCGGTTTCCCACAGGTGCGGATCGGGCTGCACCAGTACGGCAAGCAGATCGCCGACGGCGCGGTCGAGCTGTCGTCCTACCCTCCGATAGGAACAGGAATCCGATGACGAGTACGCATACGTCCGCCAGGTTCGCGGTGGTCGGCGGCGGTATATCCGGCCTCGCCGCGGCCCACCGGCTGTACGAGGCAGGGCACCGGGTCGACCTCATCGAGGCCGAGGCCACGCTCGGCGGGCGCATGGGATTCGACATGCTGGGGGAGCGCCCGATCATGGTGGGCGGCAAGAATATCGGCCGTCGCTACACCCAGGTACGCGCCTTCGTCGCCGCCATGGGCGGAGCCGAATACGAACAGTTCGGCATCAACAGTTCGCAGATCATCGACGGCGAACTGATCACACTCGACAATCCCGGCGTGACCGGACTCGTCCGCCACCTGTTGCGCATCGGCACTCCCGCCGATGTCGTGAAAATGCTCTACTACGGCATGCGGGTCCGGTTGGCCCCACGCAACCGCTATCTCGGCTCGCCGTATTTCACCCGCCTCGGGGCGACCCGCGACCAGGCCACGCTGGACACCCTGTTCACGCCAGGACTCGGCCGTCACGCACTGCGGCCGATGAGTCTACGGCTCAACGCCGCCGAACCGAACGAGGTGTATCCCGGCGCTTTCGGCGTCCACCTCGGCATGGTGATGGACCACTACGATCAACTCGTCCACGGCTTCCAGCCCATCGTCGAGGATTTCGCGAGCCGGATCACGGTCCGGCTCGACACGCGGGTCGATGGCATCGTGCTGGACGGGGGCCGCCTGCGTGGGCTGCGTTTGTCGAGCGGTGCCGGCGCGTGCACCCGTCACGACTACGACGGCGTCGTCCTGGCCACACCGGCATTCGCGACGGCCAGGATCATCGCGGACGATATTCCGGCGCTGAGCAAACTCCTCGCCGAGGTCGCCTACTTCCCCTCGACCGTGGCCGTCGTCGAATACGACGGCGAAATGTTCACCAGCGCGGTGCGATCGATCGCATTCGACGCCGGACCGTGCAGCGCGGCCGGCGTCTACGGCATCGATGACCGGCATATCGTCCGGTACACCTTCAGCGGCCCCCCCGCCCGCCCCGTACCTTCCGAGGGAGTCCTCGGCGCGTGGATCGACGATGCGGAGAAGCGGGTCGCCGAATACCTGAAAACCGCTACGCCGCGGCGTATCCGCACTCGGACTCGCAGCTGGGAGGGTGCGCACTGCGCGTACCTGCCCGACCACGGCGAATTCCTGTCCCAGGTCGGGACGCAGGTCGCGGCGGTCCCCGGCCTGGAACTGGCGGGCGACTACCTGTTCGGCGCACAACTCGAAGCCTGCTTCCGCTCCGGCGCCGCCGCCGCGCGGCGGTTGCACCGCGGGGGCTGATCGACCTCCCGCCCGCCATGCCGACCTGTCGTGATCGTCGATCCGTCTCTCCGATACTCTCGAAATCCCCTCGCTATCCAGGAGACGCACGTCATGACAACAGGCTCCAGAACCTGGAAGTTCACGCAATTCGCCGGGGGTGCTTTTCTCGTCAACGCCGCGTTGCACTCGGCCAAAGGCGTCACCGGGCAGCGGTTCCCCACTCCCTTCTCCAGCCCTCCCGGCGTCGGCCTGTCGAGTCCGGGCCAGAACCTCGTGTGGGGCGGCATGAATCTCGCGATATCCGGCGCACTGCTGCGTCGGCTCCCCCGCACGACCGCGGAGAAGATCACGGTGGTGGCCGGTGGCGTGCTGATGGCGTACTACCTCGCGCACTACTTCAGCGGGCTGGAGTTGGATGAGCGGGATCGGCCCTGACCGAAAAGGCGGGAGCGGGGCGAGCAGGATTCACCCCGCCGAATCGGCCGGGGCGTAGCTGCGGGATGGCTACGGCGGATCGACCAGGTATTTTCGGGGTAGCCGGGCGGAGGTGACAACACCCCGCCCGACTACATCTGTGTTCTACCAGCTTTTCCATCCCGGCGTGGGAGCCACGGCAGGATCCGACCCGGACGATCGGGGACCACGCACGAGCGCTACGCCCCGCTGTCGCGATATCGGGAAGGTCCGGGTGCCGGGAGCGCTCTCTAGAATGGGGCGACCCCTGTTCCGAGATGACCTTGATGATGACCTTGATGAAACGCTTCCGGGAGCTACCGTGACCATTCAGCCCGTTCGCCTGTTCGGCGATCCGATCCTGCGTGCCCGTGCGGCGGAGGTCACCGAATTCGATCGTGAGCTGCGTCAGCTGGTCGCCGACCTGACCGACACCATGCACGACGACGGCGGCGTCGGGATGGCCGCGCCGCAGATCGGGGTCGGTCTGCGTGTCTTCGTCTACGACACCGAGGACGCGGCGGGGCACCTGGTGAACCCCACCTACACGGTGGTCGGCGACGAGGAACAGGTCGGTCCGGAGGGGTGCCTGTCCATCCCCGGCCTGCGCTACGACACCCGCCGGGCGCTGAGAGTGCGCGCCGGCGGCTTCGATATGACCGGCGCACCGATCGAGTTCACGGCCGATGGCCTGCTCGCCCGCTGTGTCCAGCACGAGACCGACCATCTGGACGGCGTGCTGTTCATCGATCGACTCGATCCGGCGGATCGCAAGGAGGCGATGCGAACCATTCGGGGATCCGATTGGTTCACCGCGGGCGTCACGGTGCGCGGCTCGCGCGCGCTGGGCGCGGGCGGCCAGGCCGGTCCGTTCGGACGGGGGCGCTGATGCGCATCGTCTTCGCGGGTACGCCCGAGCCCGCGGTTCCCTCGCTGCGGCGCTTCATCGAATCCGATCGCCACGAGGTGGTCGCGGTGGTGACCAGGCCGGACGCGATCGCGGGGCGGGGCAGGAAGGTCACCCGCTCGCCCGTCGGCCTGCTCGCCGACGAGCACGGCATCCCGGTGCTGACCCCGCGTCGTCCGTCGGAACCCGAATTCATCGAACAGCTCACCGCGCTGGCTCCGGACTGCTGTCCCGTAGTCGCCTACGGTGCGCTGTTACCGCAGGAACTGCTCGACATCCCGCGCTTCGGCTGGATCAATCTGCATTTCTCGCTGCTGCCCGCATGGCGTGGCGCGGCCCCGGTGCAGGCCGCGATCGACGCGGGCGACGAGATCACCGGGGCCTCCACATTCCAGATCGAGGCCGGCCTCGACACCGGGCCCGTGTTCGGCGTGGTGACGGAGAAGATCGCCGTCACAGACACCGCGGGCACCCTGCTCGCCCGGCTCGCCGAAACCGGCGCGCGCCTGCTGGAAACCACCATCGACGGCGTGGAGGACTCGACGTTGCAGGCGATTCCGCAATCCACCGAGGGGGTTTCCTACGCCCCGAAGGTCGTCGCCGAAGACGGGCATATCCGCTGGGATCAGCCCGCGCTGGCCATCAGTAGGCGCATCCGCGCGGTGACCCCGGCACCCGGTGCGTGGACCGAGATCAGCGGCCTGCGCCTCAAGGTCGGGCCGGTGGAAATGGTCGAGGAGTCACTGCCGGAACGCGCGATCGACGTGCGCAAATCCGGCGTGTTCGTCGGGACCGCCACCACGGCGGTGCGACTCGATCAGGTGCAGCCGCAGGGCAAGCGGATGATGGCGGCGCTGGACTGGGCCCGTGGGGCTCGCCTGGAGCCGGGCGCGGTGGTCGAGTGACGGCCGAGGATCGTCGTCACGGATCCGATCACCGCGACCGGGTGCCCCGCGGCGGCGGATCGCCGCGGCGACAGGAAGGGGACGGCGCGCGCGGTGATCGATCCGGCCAGGGCGGGAAGGCGAGCCGCGAACCGGCCAAGAGATCCGTCGACGGCGGTTGGCTCGGCCGCGCACAATCGGCGAAAAGCGATAGCGCACAGCGTGAATCGCGGCAGTGGGGCAGGAGCCCGGCGGCGCGCGCGCGTACGGGCGCCGCTGTTCAACGGCGTGACAACGACCTGCGCGGCGACGCGCCGAGCACCCGACCGGAGCGGTGGACCATGAACGCACAGCACAAGTCGGGGGACGAACGAGGAGAACGTTCGGGGGCGGATCGCGACCGTCGACAGGGGCCGTCGGTGCGGGGGGAGCGGCAGAACGCGCCAGCGGAGCGCCGAGGCGGGCCGCGCGGGAATCGTGACCCGCGAGACGGGGCCGACTCGGGCGGTCGCCGGTCCGACGCAGGGCGTGGCGGGTCCGGTGGTGGTGCTGCCCGGTCCGCCGGTGGAAAGGACCGCTCGGCTGCCGGTGGAAAGGATCGCTCGGTTCGCGGTGTGCCGCCGAAAGGCGCTGCGCGACAGCAGGACCGAAAGGGACGCGGCCCCTCGGGCGATCCGGTGCGGCTGGTCGCGCGTGATGTGCTGCGCGCGGTACGGGAACGGGACGCGTACGCGAATCTGGTTCTGCCCGCACTCCTGCGGGAACGGCGGATCTCCGGCCGCGATGCCGCGCTGGCGACCGAACTCGCCTACGGCGCGAGTCGCTCCCGCGGCCTGCTCGACGCGGTGATCGCCGCGGGGGCTGGACGTCCGGTCGAGGAGATCGACGGCCCGCTGCTCGATGTCCTGCGACTCGGCGTGTACCAACTGCTGCGCACCAGGATCGGCGCGCACGCGGCGGTGGACACGTCGGTGGATCTGGCCCGCGCCGAATTCGGTTCGGGCAAGGCCGGATTCGTGAACGCGGTGTTGCGAAGGGCGGGGGAGAAGACCGTCGAGGAATGGGTCGACGCACTCGCACCGGCTGATCCGGTGGGGCGTATGGCCTTCGAATTCGCCCATCCGCTCTGGATCGCGCAGGCTTTCGCGGACGCGCTCGGCGCGCGCGCGGGAGAGTTGCGCGACCTGCTCGCGGCCGACGACGCGCGGCCAGCCGTCCATCTGGTCGCACGTCCGGGTGCGATCACCGCCGAGGAATTGGCGCTGCTCACCGGCGGTGAGGAAGGTCGCTGGTCGCCGTACGCGGTGTATCTGGACGGCGGCGATCCGGGCAAACTGGATCCGGTGCGCGAGGGCCTCGCGGCCGTCCAGGACGAAGGCAGTCAACTGGTCGCACTCGCCGTGACCCGCGCCCCGCTCGATGGCCCCGACGGTGGCCGCTGGCTCGACCTGTGCGCGGGTCCAGGCGGCAAGGCCGCGCTGTTGGGCGCGCTGGCCGATATCGACGGTTTCCGCGTCGACGCGGTCGAACCGGCCGAGCATCGCGCCGAACTGGTCCGCAAGACGACGAAAGACCTGCCGGTCGAGGTGCATGTCGTCGACGGCCGCGACAGCGGACTCACCCCGGGCTACGACCGCATTCTCGTCGACGCGCCGTGTACCGGTCTCGGCGCGCTTCGCCGTCGCCCCGAGGCCCGCTGGCGTCGCACTCCGGCCGATGTCCGCGATCTGGTCGTCCTCCAGCGCGAACTCCTCGCCGCCGCATGGGAACTGCTGCGACCGGGCGGCGTCGTCGTCTACTCCACCTGCTCGCCGCATCTGCCCGAGACGGTATCCGTCGTCGCCGATTTCGCCCGCCGCACCGACGCCGTTCAGCTCGACACCAGGGAACTCCTGCCCGGCGTCACCGATATCGGCGATGGTCCGGGAGCCCAACTCTGGCCGCATCGCCACGGCACCGACGCCATGTTCGTGGCGGCGCTGCGTAAACCCGTCTAGCCCGGCCGCGCCGGTCGGTTCCCGGATCGGTCGGCGCGGTCACGGCCCCGCGATATCGCGCAGGCAGCGAACCTCTGTGACGTCGCTCACTCGCGCTGGGACAGTTCCCGCAATCGGGCCAGAGTTTTCGCGAGGATGCGTGAGACGTGCATCTGCGAGATGCCCATCTGCTGGGCGATCTGAGTCTGGGTCATGGATTCGAAGAATCGCATGGTGAGGATGCGGCGCTCGCGCTCGGGCAATCCGGCCAGCAGTGGCCGGATCGCGACGTACTCCTCGACTCGGTCGAATTGGGATTCCTCCTCGCCGAGCGTGTCCAGCAGCGATGCCTCGGTATCGCGCCCGAGTGAGGCGGCGTCGATCGAACTGGGCTGATAGGCGTTGCCCGCGATGACGGCCTGGGTCACCTCGTCCGGGTCGACATCGAGTTCGGCCGCGATTTCCTTGGCCGTCGGCGATCTGCCGAGCGTCTGGGATAGCGAATCGATGGCCGCGCCGATCCTCAGGTGGGTTTCCTTGACACGGCGCGGCACCCGCATGGCCCAGGTGTTGTCGCGGAAATACCGGCGCACCTCGCCCATGATCGTCGGCACCGCGAACGACAGGAAGTTCGAGCCGCGACTCACGTCGAACCGGTCGACCGCGTGCACCAACCCGACCCGGGCCACCTGGGTGAGATCGTCGAACGGTTCGCCGCGTCCGCTGAATTTGCGCGCGATGTGATCGGCGAGCGGAATGCAGCGGCTGATCAGTTCCCCGCGGACTGCGGCGTGCTTGGCGGTGCCGGGTGTACTCGCGGCGAGTCGTTCGAAAATCGCGTTGAGGTCGTCGTACCCACCCGAGACCGAGCCGACCTCCTCGACGGTTTCGGCGTCCTCCGCGATATCGGGATCTTCGGTTTCGTCGACTTCGAGAGTGTCGGTGTCGTCGGGCTCCTCGATGGTCACCGAATCGGCGTCCCGCTTCTGCTCGGTGTCCTGCTCCGCCACTACGCCTTCCCCCGGACCCGACGGAATTCGATCGTCGTCGGATATCCGGAAGCCGCCGAGTCGTACGGGTGCTGCGTCGCTTCGACCGAATCGGTCAGAGTTCGCAGGACGTGCCATCCGAAGCTGCGCTGATCGGGTAGCCCCTCGGTGGCGGCAATCCCGCTGACATGCACGTGCAACTCGGTTTCACCGATGGTGAACCGGCACAGCAGGCTCGTCTCCGGCAACGCGACCGCGATCAAGGTCGAGCACACCTCGTCTACCGCGAGTCGGATGTCGGCCACCTCGTCCAGCGTGAAATCGCTGAGTAGGACGAGAGTTTCGGCGAGCCCGCGCACGATGGGCAGCTGTGTGACCGATGCGGCCACCCGAATCTCCACCGGGGTGCTGTAGATCCCCTGTTCCGCCGAAATGTTGATCACCTTGAGAAGGCTACCCACTCGTGGCGTGGGCAATCACCGTTTGTGTCCTGCTCGCCCACCTCGTGCGTCGAGGTCGCGCCTGTGGACAGGCGGTCGCGCCTGCCTCGGTACACTCCCGCGTTGTGACGTTCTCTCGCCCGGCCGAGCCGATGATCGCCCCTTCCATACTCTCCGCCGATTTCGCGCATCTCGCGGATGAGGCCCGCGCGGTAACGGGCGCGGACTGGCTGCACGTCGACGTCATGGACGCGCATTTCGTGCCGAACCTGACCCTGGGTCTCCCGGTGGTGCAAAGCCTGCTGAAGGCCACCGACATTCCGCTGGACTGCCACCTCATGATCGAGGACCCCGCCCGGTGGGCACCGCCGTACGCCGAGGCGGGCGCGTACAACGTCACCTTCCACGCCGAAGCCACCGACGATCCGATCGCGGTGGCCCGCGATATCCGGGCGGCGGGCGCGAAGGCGGGTCTTTCGGTGAAGCCGAACACCCCCATCGAGCCCTACCTGGAAATCCTGCGGGATTTCGACACATTGCTCGTGATGAGTGTGGAGCCGGGATTCGGCGGGCAGTCGTTCATCGGCCACGTGCTGGAGAAGGCCCGTATCGTCCGCAACCTGGTCGACGCGGGGGAGCTACGGCTGATCGTCGAGATCGACGGCGGTATCAACGCCGACACCATCGAGCAGGCCGCCGAGGCCGGGATCGACTGTTTCGTGGCCGGTTCGGCGGTGTACAACACCGCCGATCCCGCGGCTACCGTGGAGGCGCTGCGACGCAAGGCCGAAGCGCACCGCGGCTGAGGTAGCGATCGAATTCCCTTACCGCGCGCGGAGTTTACGCGTGCCGAGTTCGCGTGTCGCCTCGATCACCGCGTCGAGCGGGGGCAGGGCGGCCGCGCTCTCGGGCGGGGGCTCGATCCAGGTGCGGTAGCCGGTGCGCTCGTCCTCCGCCGAGGGCAGAACGACCTGGCAGCCGGTGCACGCCACGGTCGCGTACAGCCGGAACAGTTCGGCCGAGGCGGCCGCGTCGATGCCGTCGGGTCGCGCGGGGCCGGTGATGAAGGTCCAGCGCTCGGCCCGGGGATGCTCGACGATCGGTGCGGTGATCCGCGCTCGGATCAACTGTTGGCGCACCCGCTCGCCCAGATCGCTCGGCATCGTTATCGCGCCGTAATGGGTGCCGATACGCAACAGGATTCGACGCGACGTCGGATCGATCGATGCGCGCATATGAAATTCGCGCCGATACTGCACGCACCGTACTTCCAGCGTCGAATCGAGAAGAATGGTCACGCGACACCCCCGGCTGTGCGGAACTTGTTCGGACCCACTGGTTTCATACTTCCTCGAGTGTTGGTGTTCCGTCGGTGTCGAACTCCCCGGAAGTGGTGGCGCCCCGGGGCGAAGAGTTCCACGCTGCACTGCTCGTATCAGAAGCTGAACGCTAAGAATCGGCCTACAGACAATGTTGCGTCGATATCGGGTGGTGCGCAAGTAATTGGTGTAAGCGTGTTTCGGATGGGTACCAGTCGGTATTCGATGCTATCGCGCGTATGTGAAATTCACACGCTCGGTATCCAAAATGTGTCTCAACGATTATCGACGAAAGATGAACGGCCACACTCCGGCGTGCTCGAGGAATGGTGTTACTCGGCCCGCCGATTCGCGGCAGCGCATAATCGCCGGTGGCCTGTCGCCCGCCGACCCGCGCCCGCCGACCCGCGCCCGCCGACCCGCGCCCGCCGCCTACGACTCGGCGTCGTTAGGCTGGTCGTGACCACGACCGGTCGCGCGCGCCGGGAATAGCGGTGCGCGTTCCGGCTGTTTCGCAGACCGTACGTACACCACGCGACAGGAGTGTCACCGATGTTCACAGGCATCGTCGAGGAATTGGGCGAGATCGTCGCGGTCGAACGGTTGGCCGACGCCGCCCGCCTGACGATCAAGGGCAAACTGGTGACCTCCGATGCCGGGCACGGTGATTCGATCGCGGTGAACGGTGTCTGCCTGACCGTCGTCGACGTGGTCGACGGCGACTCGTTCACCGTCGATGTGATGCAGGAGACGCTGAACCGATCCAGCATCGGCGGTCTCGACACCGGTTCCGGGGTGAATCTGGAACGCGCGGCGGCGTTGAACAGCCGCCTCGGCGGACACCTGGTGCAGGGGCACGTCGACGGGACGGGCACCGTGCTCTCGCGCACGCCGTCGGAGAACTGGGAGGTCGTGCGGATCTCATTGCCCGACGCCATCGCCCGCTACGTCGTGGAGAAGGGTTCCATCACCGTCGACGGCATATCGCTGACGGTGTCGGGCCTCGGCGTCGCGGAGACACCCGCCGCGGACGGCAGCCGGGACTGGTTCGAGGTGTCGCTGATCCCGACCACCCTGTCGATGACGAATCTGGGCGTCGCTGGCGTCGGCACCACGGTCAACCTCGAAGTGGACGTCATCGCCAAGTACGTGGAGCGACTGCGACAGCGCGGGTAACGAACCTCGCGCGGACGCGCCGCCGGGTGTGCACGGCCGAGGCCTTACTGTAGTGGGGCACCTATTTCGAGATGGAGCGCAACAGACGTGACCAGGTTCGACACCATCGAGCGCGCAGTCGCCGATATCGCCGCCGGTAAAGCCGTCGTCGTCGTCGACGACGAGGACCGCGAGAACGAGGGCGACCTCATCTTCGCGGCGGAGAAAGCCACCCCCGAACTGGTGGCCTTCATGATTCGCTACACCTCCGGTTATATCTGCGTGCCCCTGATGGGGGACGACTGCGACCGCCTCGGGTTGCCGCCGATGTATGCCCAGAACCAGGACAAGCACGGCACCGCCTACACCGTCTCGGTCGACGCGAGGGAGGGCATCACCACCGGTATCTCGGGTGCCGACCGGGCCACGACCATGCGGCTGCTCGCCGACCCGAACGCCAAGGCCGACGACCTCACCCGCCCGGGTCACGTGGTGCCGTTGCGCGCCAAGGACGGCGGTGTCCTGCGTCGGCCCGGTCATACCGAGGCCGCGGTCGACCTGGCCAGGATGGCCGGTCTGCGTGCTGCCGGGGTGATCTGCGAGATCGTCAGCCAGAAGGACGAGGGCCACATGGCCCGCACCGAGGAATTGCGGATCTTCGCCGACGAGCACGATCTGGCGCTGATCTCCATCGCCGACATGATCGCCTGGCGGCGCAAGCACGAGAAGCAGGTCATCCGGGTCGCCGAGGCACGCATTCCCACCGCGCACGGCGAATTCATGGCCGTCGGTTACCAGAGCATCTACGACGAGGTCGAGCATGTCGCGCTGGTGCGCGGCGATATCACCGACGGCGAGGACGTGCTGGTCCGGGTGCATTCGGAATGCCTGACCGGCGACGTCTTCGGGTCGCTGCGCTGCGACTGCGGACCGCAGTTGGACGGCGCGCTGGAACTGGTGGCGGCCGAGGGCCGCGGCGTGGTGCTGTACATGCGCGGGCACGAGGGGCGCGGGATCGGCCTGATGCACAAGTTGCAGGCCTATCAGCTCCAGGATTCCGGCCACGACACCGTCGACGCGAACCTCGAACTCGGACTGCCCGCCGACGCGCGGGATTACGGTACGGGCGCGCAGATCCTGGTTGACCTCGGCATTCGTTCCATGCGCCTGCTCACCAACAATCCGGCCAAACGGGTCGGCCTCGACGGCTACGGCCTGCGCATCACCGAGCGGGTGCCGATGCCGCTGCGTGCCAATGCGGAGAATCTGCGTTACCTGCGGACCAAGCGGGACCGGATGGGCCACGACCTGATCGGGCTGGACGAACTCGATCTGGGCGAGACCGCGCAGTAGATGCCCGTCGCAGTGATGTCGACCAGGGAAGTAATGCCAACCACGGATCGAGAAGGCGGACAACGATGAGCGGCACCGGCGTACCCAGTTTCGAGCTGTCGGATGCCAAGGATCTCAAGCTCGGCATCGTGGCCTCGCGGTGGCATACGACGATCTGCGACACCCTGGTGGCGAATGCCGAGCGGGTGGCGAAGGAGGCGGGCGTCGAGCAGATCACCGTGGTGCGCTGCGCGGGCGCGATGGAACTTCCCGTTGTCGCCCAGGAGTTGGCCCGCACTCACGACGCGGTGGTCGCGCTCGGCGTGGTGATCCGCGGCGGCACACCCCACTTCGAATACGTCTGCGACGCGGTGACCGCCGGACTGACCAGGGTCTCACTGGATGCCTCGACCCCGGTGGCCAACGGCGTGCTGACCACGAATACCGAAGAGCAGGCCCTCGACCGCGCCGGACTGCCCGGTTCGGCGGAGGACAAGGGCGAGCAGGCGTGCGCGGCGGCGCTCGATGCCGCGCTGACCCTGCGCGCGCTGCGACAGTCCGCGTAAACGATGCCTGTCTGGAAGAGGAACGCCCCGGCTGGCGCCACCGGCGCCGCGGCCGAATCGGGGCAGTGGGATCTGGAGGTCCGTCCGCGGCGGGCGGTGCTGACCTCACGAATCGTGGCCGGGCTGCTGATCGTCATCTTCGGCGTCGGGGGGATCTGGCTGCGTTCCGGCTCGACCGGGGTGAATTTCCGGACGGCCGACCAGATCGCGATGATCGGGATCGGCCTGGTCCTCGCCGCGGGCGTACTGATGCTGACCCGTCCGCGGGTGCGGGCCGGAGCGCGGGGCGTGTCGGTTCGTAATGTGCTGGGCGACAACGAGTTCGGGTGGGAATATATTCGGGGTGTCAGCTTCCCCGACCGCAAGTCCTGGGCACGGCTCGAACTCGTCGACGACGACTACGTGCCGATGCTGGCGATTCGCTCCAACGACAAGGAATACGCGGCCCGCGCGATGGACCGGCTGCGTGAACTCGGCGGAAAATACGCGACCACCGCGCCCCGGTCCGAACAGGACTGACACGGTCGGCGGACAGCCCGTGCGATCTCACCGGTGCGAGTCGCCCAGGACGACGCCTTCGCGACGTGGATCCGTGCCGCCGATCCACCCGGTGCCATCCAGGTGCAGGGCGCTGAGGCCGCTGGATTGCGGCGCCACCGAGACCTGATGGCCCATTTCACGCAAGCGCCGCACCAGCGGGTCGTGATCGCCGTTGTCGGTGGCGTCGACGGCGGGGTGTTCGCCGCCGACGCCGGTGACCGGGCCGTTTCCCGCGCCGAACGCGACCGCCGAGACGGCCTGCTGCGGGTCGAGCCCCCAATCCAGCATGCCGACCAGTGTTTTCACCACGAATTGGATGATGACGGGGCCGCCGGGGGAGCCGGTGAGGTAGGTGAGATCGCCGCGTGATCCGTCGGGTGCTCGGTCGAAGACCAGGGTGGGGCTCATCGAACTGCGCGGACGCTTATTCGGCTGCAATCGGTTGGCGACCGGAATGCCGTCCGGGCCGAGGGGATCGGCCGCGAAGTCGGTGAGCTGATTGTTGAGCACGAATCCGTCGACCATGTGGAATGAGCCGAAGGCGGATTCGACAGTGGTCGTCATGGCGGCGGCGTTGCCGTACCGGTCGACCACGGAGATATGGCTGGTGCCGTGCTCGGGCGGCTGCGGGCCGACGCCGAGGGGAATCGGTCCGAGATCGCCGGGCTGGGCCGTGCCCATACTGCGACCGGGGTCGATAAGTCCCGACCGTTGTCGCAGATAGTCCGGGTCGACCAGCGACTTGGCCGAATTACCCGGCAGCGGAACGAAATCGGTATCGGCGACGTATTTGTTGCGGTCCGCGTACGCCAGCCGCTCCGCCTCGGAGATCAGGTGTACCGCTTCGGCCCTCGGCTTGCCGCCGTTCGCGTCGACAGCATCGGGTTTCAGCGCGGCGAGATCGAAATTCTCCAGGATGCCGAGTGTCGCCGCGACGGTGCTGCCGCCGGAGGAGGGCGCGGGCATACCGCAGACCTCCCGCCCCCGGTAGCCGGTGCACAGCGCGGTCCGCTTCTTCGGCTGATATCCGGCGAGATCGGCCGCGGTGATCCGGCCGGGGGTGCGTCCGCCCGCGTCGGAGCCGACGGCGGCGACGATATCCTCGGCGACGGCTCCGGTGTAGAAGACGTGCGCGCCCTCGGAGGCGATGGCGCTCAACGTCTTCGACATCGCCGGATTCGTCAGCATGGTGTCGGCGGTTTTCGGGGTGCCGTCGGGGTTCAGGAAATAGGCCTTCGCCGCCTCGTCGCCGGCGAGATCGCGGGCCGATTCGGCGATCTGACCGGCCAGCCTGGCGCTGATCGGGAAACCGCGGTCGGCCAGCCCGATGGCGGGGTCGAACAGTTCGCGCCAGCCGAGTCGGCCGTGTTCCCGATGTGTCTGCTCGAGCATGCGCAATACCCCCGGCACGCCGATCGACCGGCCGCTCGCCCGGGTATTCGGCGTCGGCGCGGTGCGGTCCGCATCGCTGATCCAGCGCAGGTAGTTCTCGGTGGCCGCGGCCGGAGCGGTTTCACGCCCGTCGTAGGCCTCGACCGTCCTGCTCGCGGCATCGTAATAGAGCAGGAACGATCCGCCGCCGATTCCCGATGCCTGCGGTTCCACCAGTCCGAGCACCGTTTGCGCGGCGATGAGCGCGTCCGCCGCGGTGCCGCCGTCACGCAGGACTTCGCAGGCGGCCTTGGTCGATACCGGATTGGCCGTGGAGACCGCGAAACCGCGGGTGCGCACCGCGGTCATCCCGGTCCGGTAGCCGGAGGCGATTTCGGGGTTGCCGCTGGGATTCGTCGAGGTCATCGGGCCGCTCGACGCCGTAACCGGTGTGCCGTTGGGAGTCGCCACGCATTCGGCGGCGGATTCGTCGTCGGCGGCACAACCGCTCAGCAGTCCCGCGGTGAGCAACGCCGCCGCCGCCATACCGGTCCAGCCGTACCGTGCTCGAATCATCCCCTGACTGTATCTCCGGATATCCCGTAGGCGCGGGTGATCGCTTGGTACGGATTCGTTGCGGGGGTCGAATGATTCTGTACGTCACCGCTTTTCATCCTTCTGTGCACGGCCGACCGGGGGCGGGTATGCGCTGGTCGAGCGCGGGCGTCGAGGCCGAGATTTTCGCAAATTGTGAGCTGGATCACAGACTGTCGGACTATCATGTCCGGATGCGGGATGTGAATTAGCGTTCCGTCTCGTGCGTCCGGAAGGGGCGTGGCTCGAACTGGGAGTTGCCCGTGGTTACTTTCGTCGATTCTGTTCGATTCGATCCGATGCCGTCGAGGCGGATGCCCGAGCCCGTGCGCGAGGCTCGCGAAGCCGCGCTGGGCCTGGCCGGATTCGGAATTCTCTACCCGGTGGTGCTCGGGTTGACAGTCGGTGGTGAAACCGCCGTGACGGGGGCGCTGCGATTCGCGCCGAGTCTGTTACTCGGACTGCTCGCCCTCGGCTTCGGCGCCGGCGGATCGCGCGTGCGCAATGGTGCGCTCGTGCTGGCCGCGCTCCAGATCCTGGTCGGCGTGCGTATGCTCGGCGCCGCCGACGTCGGCGTGGTCGCCGTGCTCACGGTCTGCTACGCGTGGGGCGCCTCGGCGATGCTGATCTACCTGCTGCGGCAGCCGCGAGCGCGGGAGTGGTTCGCCGACGGGCAAGCCTGACTCGTCTCGTCCGCCGGTCCCGATCGGCCGGGCCACGCGGCGTCGGCGCTGTCCGCCGCCGACGCCGGGGCTGTCGGACCGCGTCGATAGGCTTGTCCGGTGGCAGATCCAGCGACGTACCGTCCCGCGCCGGGCACGATTCCGGTGGAACCGGGCGTCTACAAGTTCCGGGACACGCACGGGCGGGTCATCTATGTCGGCAAGGCGAAGAGTCTGCGCGGCAGGCTGAATTCGTATTTCGCCGATGTGGCGTCGCTGCATCCGCGGACCAGGCAGATGGTCACCACCGCGGCAGGTGTCGAATGGACGGTCGTCTCCACCGAGGTGGAGGCGCTGCAGCTGGAATACAACTGGATCAAGGAATTCGATCCGCGATTCAACGTCCGATACCGGGACGACAAGTCCTACCCGGTGCTCGCGGTGACCCTGGACGAGGAGTATCCGCGGCTGTTCGTCTACCGCGGGGCCAGGAAGAAGGGCGTGCGCTATTTCGGGCCGTACGCGCACGCCTGGGCCATCAGGGAAACCCTCGATCTGCTGCTGCGGGTCTTCCCGGCCCGCACCTGTTCGAACGGAGTCTTCAAGCGGCACAACCAGATCGGTCGTCCCTGTCTGCTCGGATATATCGATAAGTGTTCCGCGCCGTGTATCGACAGAGTCAGCGCCGCGCAGCACCGCCGCATCGTCGACGACTTCTGCGACTTCCTCGCGGGACGCACCGACAAGATGGTGCGGGAACTCGAGCGCCGCATGCACGAGGCAGCCGAGGATCTGGATTTCGAGACCGCCGCGCGGTTGCGCGACGACGTGCAGGCACTGCGCCGGGCGCTGGAGAAACAGGCGGTGGTGCTCGGCACGGGCACCGACGCCGACGTGATCGCCTTCGCCGCCGACGAATTGGAGGTCGCGGTCCAGATCTTCCACGTCCGCGACGGCCGGGTGCGCGGTCAGCGCGGCTGGGTGGTGGACAAATCCGGTGACGCCATCGATTCTCCGGAAGCCGGCGGCGAGACATCCGCGCTGGTCGAACAATTCCTCACCCAGTTCTACGGCGAGCAGGCCTCCTACGCCGATCAGAGCCCCGAAGAGCAACTCGCGACGGTGGTGCCCCGCGAGGTGCTCGTTCCCGATCTGCCCATCGACGCCGAGCAGATCCAGGAGTGGCTGGCCAGGTTGCGCGGTTCGGCGGTGACATTGCGGGTGCCCCAGCGCGGGGACAAGAAGGCGCTCGCCGACACCGTGCAACGCAACGCGAAGGAGGCGCTGGCCCAGCACAAACTCAAACGCGCCGGTGATCTGACCTCCAGGTCTGCCGCGCTGCAGGATATTCAGGACGCGCTCGAACTCGACAGCGCGCCGCTGCGGATCGAATGCGTGGATATCAGCCATGTGCAGGGCACCGATGTGGTGGCCTCGCTCGTCGTCTTCGAAGACGGACTTGCGCGCAAATCCGAATACCGCCACTACGCCATCAAGGAAGCTGCGGGCGAGGGCCGCTCCGACGATGTGGGCAGCATCGCGGAGGTGACCCGCCGCCGCTTCGCCCGCCTGCGCCGCGAGCGCGACGTGGTGGAGCGCGGTGAACTCGATGCCGACGCCGCCGCCCCCACCGTGGAGGAGAGCGAGGGGCTCACCTCCCGTCCGGGAATCGATCCCACCACCGGCCGTCCCCGTAAATTCGCCTACCCGCCCAACCTGTACGTCGTCGACGGCGGCGCACCCCAGGTCGCCGCCGCCGCCGAGGTGCTCGACGAACTCGGCATCACCGATGTCGCGGTGATCGGCCTGGCCAAAAGGCTGGAGGAGGTGTGGGTGCCGGGTGAGTCCGATCCGGTCATCATGCCGCGCAACAGCGAGGCGCTGTTCCTGCTGCAACGGGTCCGCGACGAGGCGCACCGTTTCGCCATCACCTTCCATCGCAGCAAACGCTCACGCCGGATGACCGCCTCGGCGCTCGACTCGGTGCGTGGTCTCGGCGCGGCGCGCCGGACCGCGCTCGTCACCCATTTCGGATCGGTGGCCAAGCTGAAGGAGGCGACGGTGGAGCAGATCACCGAGGTACCGGGCATCGGTGTAGCAACCGCCAAGGCCGTGCTCGCCGCGCTACGGCAGGCGTAGCAGGCGCATCGGCGCACCCGCGGCCCCGGTTTCGCGTACGTTATGTGTCTGCGCCCGATACCGGAACACCGGTGCGGGATGATCGAGAGGCCCCCGAAACACAGATCCGGTAGGACATGACACGCGTCGAATCGAACAGTAGTGCGGGCAATCCGCGGCAGAGCGCGGGCAGCCGGTTCCAAGAGCAGGTCGAGGTCGTCATCGTTACCGGTTTGTCCGGTGCGGGCCGTGGTACTGCCGCGCGGGTGCTCGAGGACCTGGGCTGGTATGTCACCGATAATCTGCCACCCGAGTTGTTCGGCCGCATGGTCGAACTCGGTGTCTCGGCCGAGCCACCCATCACGCGGTTGGCATTGGTCATGGACGTGCGCAGCAGATTCTTCACCGATGACCTCACGGGGGTGATCGAGCAGTTGCGCGCCCTGGGCGTGCGCACGAGGGTGCTGTTCCTCGAAGCCTCCGACGATGTGCTGATCCGTCGTTTCGGTTTCGCCCGGCGGCGTCATCCGCTGCAGAGCGACAGCGCCGACGGTACGTTATCGGCGGGCATCGCGGCGGAACGGATCCGGCTCTCCCCGGTCAAAACCGCCGCCGACCTGGTGATCGACACCACAGAGCTATCGATCCACCAGTTGCACAGGAAGATGGAGGAGGCATACGGCGGTGGTACGCCCGCCGCCCTGCAGTTGACCGTGCAATCGTTCGGTTTCAAGTACGGGGTTCCTTTGGACGCCGACATGGTGTTGGATGTGCGTTTTCTACCCAATCCACATTGGATTCCGGAACTCCGGGAACATTCGGGACAGGAGACGGTGGTCAGCGACTACGTGCTGTCGCGTCCCGGCGCGGCCGACTATCTGCGTACCTGCCACCACCTGGTCGATCTGACGACGAATGGTTACCGCCAAGAGGGGAAGCGATACATGACGGTGGCAGTGGGCTGCACCGGAGGCAAACACCGCAGCGTGGCGATAGCCGAAGCGCTGGGGGAGTCGATCGGCGCGGAATCGGACGGTTCCGCGGATGTGGTCCGGATCGTGCATCGGGATCTGGGGCGCGAATGACAGGGTGGGAATCGAATCCCGCCATCGTTGCGCTCGGTGGCGGGCACGGCCTGTACGCGACGCTGACCGCGGTACGCCGGTTGACGCGGAAGATCTGCGCCGTGGTCACGGTCGCCGACGACGGCGGCTCCTCGGGCAGGCTACGCGCCGAACTCGGCGTCATACCGCCGGGAGATCTGCGGATGGCGCTGGCGGCGCTCGCCGAGGATCCCGACGGCGTGTGGACCAAGACCGTCCAGCATCGTTTCGGCGGCACCGGCGCGCTGGCGGGGCACTCGGTCGGTAACCTGATCGTCGCCGGACTCACCGAAGTGCTCGGCGATCCGGTCGCCGCGCTCGATGAGGTCGCCAAGATGTTGCGAATCACCGGGCGAGTGCTGCCCATGTCGCCCATCGCGCTCGATATCGAGGCCGATGTCTCGGGGCTGGAAGCCGATCCGCGCGTGAGCCGCTGCATTCGTGGGCAGGTCGCCGTCGCGACCACCCCCGGCAAGGTGCGCAGGGTCCGGCTGATTCCGTCGGATCCGCCCGCGAGCGCGGAGGCGACCTCGGCCATCGAGCACGCCGATGTGGTTGTGCTCGGACCGGGTTCGTGGTTCACCAGTGTGATTCCGCATGTGCTCGTACCAGAATTGCGCGATGCCCTGTTGTACACGCGAGCGCGGAAAGTTCTCGTACTCAATCTCGCCGCCGAGCCGGGCGAGACGGCGGGGTTCTCCGCCGAACGGCATCTGCATGTATTGTCCCAGCACGCACCGGAATTCGTGGTCGACGAGGTTCTCGTCGACGCGGGGAGCGTGCCGGAGGGCCGGGAACGCGAACATGTGGCCAGGGCTGCCGAACAGTTGCGGGCACGGGTAACCTTCTCCGATGTCGCCGAAGCGGGGACGGCCCGGCACAACTCCGGAAAGCTCGCCGCCGCACTGGATCAGCTGATCCGGCAACCTCGGCCGCAAATGGCAGGGCTTCGAGTCGAGGGACGGCACATGGGCGCGGATGTGCGGTCCGGGTTGGGTGGAAAGGAGCGCGTCTCGTGGCGATGACAGCCGAAGTGAAAGACGAGCTGAGCAGGCTCACGGTGTCGCAGGTGAGTTCCCGCAAGGCGGAATTGTCCGCCCTGCTGAGGTTCGCCGGCGGCCTGCATATCGTCGGTGGGCGGGTGATCGTCGAGGCCGAGGTGGATATGGGTTCCATCGCGCGACGGCTACGCCGGGAGATCTTCGAGCTGTACGGCTACGGCTCCGACGTGCACGTACTCGGCGCGGGCGGACTGCGAAAGACATCGCGGTACGTGGTGCGGGTGTCGAAGGAGGGCGAGGCGCTCGCGCGTCAGACCGGCCTGCTCGATGTGCGCGGCCGTCCGGTGCGCGGACTGCCCGCCCAGGTGGTCGGCGGCAGCATCGCCGACGCCGAAGCCGCTTGGCGCGGCGCGTTTCTCGCGCACGGCTCGCTCACCGAGCCCGGCCGGTCCTCGGCACTCGAGGTGAGCTGCCCCGGTCCGGAGGCGGCGCTGGCGCTGGTCGGCGCGGCGCGCAGACTCGGCATCACGGCCAAGGCCCGCGAGGTGCGCGGCACCGACCGCGTCGTGGTCCGCGACGGTGAGGCGATCGGGGCACTGCTGACCAGAATGGGCGCGCAGGACACCCGGCTCACCTGGGAGGAGCGCCGGATGCGGCGCGAGGTGAGGGCGACGGCGAACCGGCTGGCCAATTTCGACGACGCGAATCTGCGCCGCTCGGCCCGTGCCGCGGTCGCCGCGGCGGCCAGGGTGGAACGCGCGCTGGAAATTCTCGGCGACGATGTGCCCGACCATCTGGCCGCCGCGGGCAAGTTGCGCGTGCAGCACCGGCAGGCCTCGTTGGAGGAATTGGGCCAGCTGGCCGATCCGCCGATGACGAAAGACGCTGTGGCCGGTCGGATCAGACGGCTGCTGTCGATGGCGGACCGGCGTGCCAAGGAATTGGGCATTCCCGATACCGAATCCGCTGTCACCGCCGAACTACTCGACGAGGCCTAGCTCCCCCGTACGGTGCTTCACGAATTCCACGGCCCCGGCTCGTTCAGGGGCATTACGGAATGCTGAAGCCCGTCCCTGCCGCGATCGCCCCCGGCCCGGGCCGGGGGCACGGGGGTTGCGGAGGGCGAGATCACGACGTCGTACGAGCTCACGAATGCCAGGTGCGTGTCGGCGAGATCAGCGCAGGGCATTAGGGTGGGTTGGCATCGGAATGAATCCGCTTGAAAGCTGAGGAGCGATAACGTGACTGTCCGGGTAGGCATCAACGGCTTCGGTCGTATCGGACGTAACTTCTTCCGGGCGGTGGAGGCGCAGAAGGCGCTCGGCACCACCGACATCGAGATCGTCGCGGTCAATGACCTCACCGATAACGCGACCCTCGCCACGCTGCTCAAGTACGACTCGATCCTCGGCCGCCTGCCGCAGGACGTGTCGCTGGACGGCGATGACACCATCGTGGTCGGCGACCAGCGGATCAAGGCGCTGGCGATCAAGGAAGGCCCGGCTGCGCTGCCGTGGGGCGATCTCGGCGTCGACGTGGTCGTCGAGTCGACCGGCATCTTCACCGACGCCACCAAGGCCAAGGGCCACCTCGCCGCGGGCGCCAAGAAGGTCATCATCTCCGCCCCCGCGAAGGGCGAGGATCTGACCGTGGTCCTCGGCGTCAACGATCACCAGTACGACGGCAGCCAGAACATCATCTCCAACGCCTCGTGCACCACCAACTGCCTCGGCCCGCTGGCCAAGGTCCTGAACGACGAATTCGGCATCGAGCGTGGCCTGATGACCACGATCCACGCCTACACCCAGGACCAGAACCTGCAGGACGCCCCGCACAGCGACCTGCGTCGCGCCCGCGCGGCGGCTCTCAACATCGTGCCGACCGGCACCGGCGCCGCCAAGGCCATCGGCCTTGTGCTCCCGGAGTTGCAGGGCAAGCTCGACGGCTACGCCCTGCGCGTGCCGGTCCCGACGGGCTCGGTCACCGACCTGACCGCGACGCTGCGCAAGTCGGCCACCATCGACGAGATCAACGCCGCGTACAAGGCCGCCGCCGATGGCCCGCTCAAGGGCATCCTGAAGTACAACGTGGATCCGATCGTGTCCAGCGACATCGTCACCGATCCGCACTCGTCGATCTACGACGCGCCGCTGACCAAGGTCATCGACGACCAGGTCAAGGTCGTCTCCTGGTACGACAACGAGTGGGGTTACTCCAACCGTCTCGCCGATCTCATCGGCCTCGTCGGCAAGTCGCTCTGACATATGAGCGTCAAGACACTCCAGGATCTGCTGGCCGAGGGTGTCGAGGGTCGGGGCGTGCTCGTGCGCTCCGACCTGAACGTCCCCCTCGACGACAACGGGCAGATCACCGACCCCGGGCGCATCATCGCGTCGGTTCCGACCCTGAAGGCGCTGGTCGAGGCCGGCGCGAAGGTGGTCGTCACCGCGCATCTCGGTCGCCCGAAGGGGGAGCCCGATCCGAAGTTCTCGCTGGCGCCGGTCGCGGTGAAACTGGCGGAACTGCTCGGCCGCAATGTCCAGCTGGCCGGTGACGTCGTCGGGTACGACGCGCTGTCGCGGTCGGAGGGCCTCACCGACGGTGATGTACTCCTGCTGGAGAACGTGCGATTCGATCCGCGCGAAACCAGCAAGGACGACGGCGAGCGGGCCAAGCTGGCCGCCGCGCTCGTCGAGCTGGTCGGCGAGGACGGCGCGTTCGTCTCCGACGGTTTCGGCGTGGTGCACCGCAAGCAGGCGTCGGTATTCGACGTGGCCGCGCTGCTGCCGCATTACGCGGGCACGCTGGTCGCGGCCGAGGTCGAGGTGCTCGGCAAGCTCACCGAGGACGCGCGGCGTCCGTACGCCGTCGTGCTCGGCGGTTCCAAGGTCTCGGACAAGCTCGCCGTCATCGAGGCACTCGCCCCCAAGGTCGACACCCTGGTGATCGGCGGCGGCATGTGCTTCACCTTCCTCGCCGCGCAGGGCCTTCCGGTCGGCACCTCGCTGTTGCAGGAGGAGATGATCGACACCTGCAAAGAGCTACTCGACCGCTACGCCGACGTCATCCATCTGCCGCGCGATATCGTGGTGGCCGACGGATTCGCCGCCGACGCGGAGTCGAAAGTGGTGCAGGCCAACGAGATTCCGGACGGTTGGATGGGTCTGGATATCGGCCCCGAATCGGTCCACCGGTTCGCCGCGCTGCTGACCGAGGCGAAGACGGTGTTCTGGAACGGTCCGATGGGCGTGTTCGAGTTCGAGAAATTCGCCGCAGGCACCCGCGGCGTCGCCGAGGCGATCGTGATCGCGACGGGTAAGGGCGCGTTCACCGTGGTCGGCGGCGGCGATTCGGCCGCGGCCGTGCGCACCCTCGGCCTGCCCGATGACGGGTTCTCGCATATCTCCACCGGCGGCGGCGCCTCCCTGGAATACCTCGAGGGTAAGGAACTCCCCGGCATCGCAGTGCTGGAGGGTTGAGTCATGGCACGTAAACCGCTCATCGCGGGCAACTGGAAGATGAACCTCAATCACCTCGAGGCCATCGCTCTGGTACAGAAGATCGCGTTCGCGCTGCCGGAGAAGTATTTCGCCAAGGTCGACGTGACGGTCATTCCGCCGTTCGTCGACCTGCGCAGCGTGCAGACTCTCGTCGAGGGTGACAAACTGCTGCTCACCTATGGTGCGCAGGATGTCTCCACGCACGACGAGGGCGCCTACACCGGCGAGATCAGCGGCAGCATGCTCGCCAAACTGGGGTGCAGCTTCGCGGTGGTCGGCCATTCGGAGCGGCGGCAGTACCACAACGAGGACGACGCCACCGTGCTCGCCAAGGCCAAGCAGGCGCTGAAGTACGGGATCACCCCGATCGTGTGCATCGGCGAGGGCCTGAACGTCCGGGAGGCGGGCACGCATGTCGAGTACAACCTCGAACAGCTGCGTGGTTCGCTGAAAGGTTTGACGGCGGAGGAGATATCGAAGATCGTCATCGCCTACGAACCGGTCTGGGCGATCGGCACCGGGAAGGTCGCGACCCCCGCCGACGCACAGGAAGTCTGCGGCGCGATCCGCAAGGAGCTGGCCGAATTGGCCTCGCCCGAGGTCGCCGCGGACGTCAGGGTGCTCTACGGCGGTTCGGTGAACGCCAAGAACGTCGGCGAATTGGTCGGTCAGGCCGATATCGACGGCGCGCTGGTCGGCGGCGCTTCGCTGAAGGGGGACGAATTCGCCACCCTGTCGGCCATCGCCGCGGGCGGTCCGCTGCCGTAGGTCGACGAGATCATCTGTCGTGAGGTCCCGCCGGTTCTCGAACCGGCGGGACCTCACGCATCGGTGGGGCGTCGTCGCGAAGGGTTATTCCGCGCGCAGGGCGAGGCCGTAGCCGTTCTCGTTGTTCAGGGTGAGGGTGTCGGCGTCGATGGCGGCGGTCGTCGTCCCGTCCAGCGCCTTCAGCACGGCGGCCTCGACTTCCATGACCTCCGGCGGGCAGGCCATCTTCGTGGTGGCGAGCCGGAAGGTGATCGGTGAGCCCGTTGGGTCGACTTCCGCGGTGCCCGTCATCCTGTTGCAGCCCGATGTGCCGGAGACCGAACCGTCCTCGGCGATCACCAGGGTCGGCCGGATGTCGGCGAGGGTACGCGAGGTGGTGCGGGCACCCCGGGTGATGATTTCGGCCACTACCCATTCGGTGCCCTTCAACGGTTTGTCGGGTTCGGCGACCTTCCTGTCGACCAGGATGACGGTCCGCTCCCGGCCGCGCAGCGTGAGGGTCGTGCCGTCGAGCCGCCACGTGGGAGCCGAGGTCAACAGGGTGTTCATCCACTGGTCCGAACCGGCTCGCGGTTCCGCGCAGCCGATCAGAGTGCTCGCGAGATCGCCGACGCGCAGGGTGTCGCCGTCGATGGTCACCGATCCGGAGACGGTATTGCAGCCCGCATAGCCGGTGAGGCGGTTGTCGCCGAAGGTGAGCCTCAGCGGTCCGTCGCCCGGAATCGGCGTGCCCTCCACGGTCGTCGAGACGTAGGTATGTCCCATGGGCGTGGCCGCAAGGGCCGCCGTGGTCGGTGCGGTCGCCGTGGTCGACGCAACCGACGTCGATGGTGCGGACGAGGAGTCGTCGTCCGAGCAGGCGACCGCCCCGAGCGCGGCGAGCAGCAGCAGTGGCGCCAGACGAGCGAAGGATGCCGACATGCGCCGATGGTAGCCACGCCGCGCTCGGCGCAGAAGTCGCCGCACCCGCTGCGCCGCCGGTGTTCGGGGTCGCTCAGCGCTCGCCTGGCGGATAACGGTGGTCCGGGCAGGGATAGGCTGTGGCGAGTGACCACCGCCGACGCGACGAGCCCGCTATCGACGTGGGCGCCGCTGCGATCGCCGATCTTCCGGGCGCTGTGGATCGCGCAGTTGGTCTCGAACCTCGGCACTTGGATGCAGACCGTCGGCGCGCAGTGGATCCTGGTCGACGGACCGAATGCCGCGGCGCTGGTGGCCTTCGTGCAGACCGCCATCACCCTGCCGGTGATGCTGCTGTCCATCCCCTCCGGGGTGATCGCGGATCTCGTCGACCGGCGCAGACTGCTCCTGGGCGCGCAATCGACGATGGCGGTTCTCGCCACGGCACTCGCGGTTTCCACGGCCACCGGGCACACCACGCCCGCCGTCTTGCTCACCCTGCTGTTCCTGCTCGGATGCGGGCAGGCGCTCACCGCACCCGCGTGGCAGGCGATTCAACCGGAACTCGTTGTGCGCGAGCAGATTCCGGCGGTGGCCGCGCTGGGCAGTATGAACATCAATATCGGGCGTGCGGTCGGGCCAGCGATCGCGGGCGTGCTCGTATCGGTCTCGGGGCCGACCCTGGTCTTCGCGTTGAACGCGGTCTCCTTCGGCGGCATCGTCGCGGTGCTGCTGTTCTGGCGGCGGCCCGCGATGGATCGCACCTTGCCCAGTGAGCGGCCGTTGGCCGCCCTGCAGGCTGGGACCCGGTTCATCCGGGCCGCCCCGGCGATCCGGCGGGTGTTGCTGCGCTCGGTCCTGTTCATCGCACCCGCCAGCGCGCTGTGGGCATTGCTGCCCGTGGTCGCGCGTGACGAACTCGGGCTCTCCTCCTCCGGATACGGGCTGATGCTCGGTGCGCTCGGGATCGGCGCGGTACTCGGCGCGTTGTCGCTCGCGCGTATCCGGGCCGCGTTCACCCCCACCCAGCGACTCACCGCGGCCGCGGTCCTCTTCGGCGTGGCGACCGCGGGTGCCGCGCTGCTGCATTCGGCGCCGCTGGTGCTCGTGCTGCTGATCGGCGCGGGTCTGGCCTGGTTGATGGCGATGGCGACATTGAATTCCACCATGCAACTGCTGTTGCCCGCGTGGGTGCGGGCGCGCGGACTCTCCGTCTACCTGCTGGTGTTCATGGGCGGCCAGGCCATCGGCTCGCTGGTGTGGGGGCTGGTCGCGGGGGCGCTCGGTCCGGTCTCGGCGTTGCTGATCGCCGCGGGGCTGCTCGCCTGTAGTGCGCTGAGCAGCGTCTGGTTGCCGATCCGGCACAATGCCGAGGAATTGGATCTGACGCCGTCGGCGTTCTGGCCGGAGCCGCAGGTGGTGGTGGAGCCGGATCCGGAAGACGGACCGATCCTGGTATTGCGCACCTACGAGGTGCCCGCCGAGACGGCCGAGGAATTCCTCGCCGCGATGGCCTTCGTCGGCCGGTCCCGCCAGCGCACCGGGGCGATGGAATGGCGGCTGTATCGCGATCTCGGCGCGCTGGATCGGTACGTGGAAGCGTTCGTCGTGCGCTCCTGGGCCGAGCATATGCACCAGCATCAGGTGCGGCTGACCGCGCAGGATCAGCTCAGGGAACGGGAGGTGCTGCGGTTCACGGTCGGCGAGGAGAAAACCACCCATCTGGTCGCCGTCGAGCCCTATCGGCCTCCGGGCCGGGGCCATTAGGCGCTGGGCAAACGCACCCCATAGACTGATCGGCATGCGGATGTTCCTGGATATCCTCCTGATCATCACCAGCGTGCTGCTGGTGCTGCTGGTGCTGCTGCACCGCGCCAAGGGCGGAGGCCTGTCCAGCCTGTTCGGTGGCGGTGTGCAGTCGAGCTTGTCGGGATCCACTGTCGTCGAGAAGAACCTCGACCGAATCACGATCTTCACCGGTCTGGTGTGGCTCATCGCCATCCTCGGCATCGGACTCGAGATCAAGTTCGCCTGATCCGGGCAACCGATCGGCCACCGAACCGGTCTCGCCCGTTACCTCATGATTCATTCCCGGTTATCCGTCGGCGTTACGGTGGCGAGGACGGGAAGGAGTCGGTATGGAGCTCCGGCATCTTGTTTCGTTCCTCGCGCTCGCCGAGGAGCTGCATTTCGGTCGTGCCGCGCAGCGGCTGCATCTGACCCAGCCGAGTCTGAGCGCGCAGCTGCGGAAGCTGGAACGTTCCCTCGATGTTCAGCTGGTGTCCCGCAATTCCCACGAGGTGCGGCTGACCCCGGCGGGACGGGAGTTCGAGGGGCAGGCCAAACTCATCGTCGCCCAATTGGATCGGGCCGCCGAGGTCGCCAAGGCCGTGGCCGCGGGACGGACCGGATCGCTCGATATCGGGTACAACCTACCCGCGAGCAGACATATCCTGCCGAACGCGCTGGCGAAGATGGCGTCGGATCATCCGGACGTCACGGTCTCGCTGTGGGAGAAACGCACGGGTCCGCAACTCGAGGGATTGCGTGAGGGCACCCTCGATATCGGCTTGATCTACGGACGTCCGACCACAGCGGAATTCCGCTACCGCCGACTATTGCGCCGCATACCGCTGGTCGCGGTGGTGGGGCGCACCCATCACTGGGCGGGACGGTCGGGGGTGCGGTTCGCGGAATTGGCCGACCAGCAATGTGTGCTGTTCGCCCGTGAGCAGTGCCCGGCCATGTACGACGCGATCTTCCGTGCCGCCGCCGATAATCGGATCGGTCTGGATGTGGTGCAGACCGCCGACGATCCCGGCGCCACCGCCCATGTGGTCTCGGTGCGGCCGTTCGTCGGGTTCGCGTCGCTGCCGAGGGCGCAGTCGATGCAGATGGGTGGACTGGAATCCGCCGCTGTCGCGGTGAAACTCCTCGATCCCGTACCCACCCTCGACCTCTTCGCCGTATGGCGAGCCGAGGAGACCAATCCCGCGGTCGGGCTGTTCCTCGACACCGTCGCGACGGTGGGCGAGGATACCGTCGCGGTGTGAGTCCCCGCCCCGGTGCGACGGCGTGACGGGGACAGCGCGGTGTGGCCGCTGCCGAGGTACGAGCTCACTTCAGACCTGAGCGCACGAACGCGTTGACGATGTGACGTTGCAGCAGCAGGTAGAGCATCAGGACCGGCAGGCAGGCCAGTCCGGCGAGGGCCATCATCGGACCCCAGTCCTCGCCCTCGGTGCCCATGAAACTGCGCAGCCCGAGTTGCAGAACTCCGTTGGAGTGGCGCAGAACCACGGCGGGCCAGAAATATTCGTTCCACGCGTTGATGAACAGCAGGATCGCGAGCGCGGCCAGTGCGGGCCGCAGATTCGGCACCACCACCGTCCACAGGATCGACCACGACGAGCGCCCGTCGATCTTCGCCGCCGCCACGAGTTCTTTGGGGAAGGCGGCCATATGCTGGCGCATCAGTAACACCGCCAGCGCCGAACACAGCGTCGGCAGGGCGACACCGACCAGCGTGTCGATCAATCCGAGTCGGTTGAGCAGCACATAGTTCGGCAGCATCGTGACCTGGAACGGCACCAGCCAGATGCCGACGAACGCGAGGTACAGCACCCGCTGTAAGGGGAAGGTGTACATGGCGAACGCGTAGGAGGCGAGCAGCGCGATGAGCAATTGCGCCGTCGCCGAGAGCAGTGCCACCGTGAAGGTGTTCGCGATCAGTCCCGCCACGTCGACCTTGCGGGCGGCATCGGTGTAATTGTCCACCGACAGCGGCCAGGGGATCGGCGACAGCGACATCACATCCGACGGCCTGCGCAGCGAGGTCGCGAACAACCAGTAGACCGGAAAGGCGCACAGCAGCGCGGTGCTCGCGAGCAGCAGGTGGCTCCCGAGACCGCGCAGTCGTTCAATCGTCATGGAAGGAAAGCCTTTCCGAGATCCACACGAGCAGCCCCGCGACCGCGCCGAAACCGAGGAAGAGCAGCACGCCCGCCGCGGCGCTGAGTCCGGCGTCGAAACTGTGGAAGGCGTAATCCCACAGCAGGTAGTAGATATTGGTGGTGGATTGGGACGGGCCGCCCTGGGTCATCGAATCGATGAGCGGGAAAGTCACCGTTGGCGTGAGCAATACGGTGGTCAGAATCAGGAACATCAGGGTCGGCGCGAGTAGCGGCATGGTGATCCAGCGCCGAATCTGACCGGGGGAGGCGCCGTCGACGCGGGCCGCTTCGTCGTAGTCGGGACTGATCCCGGCCAGACCCGCCCACACCACGAGCACCGCGAATCCCAGCAACTGCCAGCCGGCGATCGCGATGATCACGCCGTGGGCCGTATCGGTGTCGTAGACCCAGTTGCGATCCGAGCCGAGTACCCGGTCCACCGCGCCGCCGCCCGGATGGAGCAGCCAGCGCCATACCGCGGCGGCGGCGACGGGCGCGACCAGGAACGGGGTGAAGATGAACGCCTGGTAGATGGTCCTGGCGCGGGGCGCGACCCGGCGCCCGGCCAGGGCGAGCGCCGCGGGCAGCAGCACCGTGAACGGGAGCAGGCCGACGATCAGGACGACCGTCCGCCACAGCGAGTCACGGAAGGCCGGAAGTTCCAGTAGCCGTTCGTAGTTCCCGGTGCCAACGGGTTTCATGGGTGAGCTCGGGAGCAGATTCCAGGAATAGGTGGACAGTTCGACCGCCTGGATCAGCGGGCGATAGGTGAATATCACGAGCAGGACGAGTGCGGGAGCCAGGTACAGATAGGGGACGATCGAGCGCCCGCCGCGGCGCGCGAGCGCCCGCCACCGGCCGGGTCGGGGCGCACGCACCGCGCTCCCGACCGCGACCGATTCGACAGCGTCCGAGTACTTCTCGGCGTCGCGCTGTTCGTGACCTACGCCGCGTGCACGGTCCTGCGACGGCCCGACCGGCGCGAGCGAGGACTCGATGACGAACACCGGATCACCGCCGCTCGGCCAGTGCCGCGAGCTGGTCGAGTACCTCCTGCTCGGGGCGGTCGTAGACCATCGCCGCCGCAGTGGCCTCCACCGCGGTGGCTACCATTCCCGAACCCAGCACGTCGATGCGGGTGAATCCGAATCCGACGACGCCGCGGTGCCTGCCCTCGGGGGCGAAGGTATCGATCCGATAGGACAGCGCGGGCGCGATCCACACCGGTATCCCCGCCAGCGCGGCGGCTCCGCTCAGATGGTTGTGACCGCAGACGATCATGCCGACATCGGAGCCGGCCAGCACCGTCGCCAGGAGATCAGGATGTTCCAGTCGCAGGAAATCCGGCCCGGGAATGGGGGACGGCACCGGCGGGTGGTGCAGCGCGAGCAGTGTGCCGCGCGGTGCGGGAGTGCTCAACTCCGCGGTGAGCCAGGCCAGTTGGCTCTCGGAGAGCCGTCCGTGATGATGTCCGGGAATCGTGCTGTCCAGCGCGATGATGCGCAGGCCCGCGACCTCGACGACGCTGTCCTGTGGTTCGTCGGGATCGACCGCGCGCCCCAGCAATTCGGCGCCGAACGCGCCGCGCTCGTCGTGATTGCCCATGACGTAGACGATCTCGGCGCCCAGCTGCGCCGCCACCGGTTCCACCGCCGCGCGCAGTCGCCGGTAGGCCTGCGGCGCGCCGTTGTCGGCGAGATCGCCCGACAAGACGAAGGCGTCGACGGGGCGTCGCGCCACGACAAGCCGATCGAGCACCTCGAGCAGGTTGGCGTGGGTATCGATCGCGCCGTGCACCAGTTCACCCTCGACCCGCAGGTGGGTGTCGGTCAGCTGGATGACGGTGATCGGGTCGGTGTGCCCGAGATGTCCGGCCTGTCCGCCGTTGCGCGTACTCATGCGGCCGGAAGAAGTTTGCGGCCCTGATCCTGTGCGGTGGTCAGGGTGGACTTCGGATCCTTGCCTTGGAAGACGACCGCTTCGACCGCGTCCATCATGCCGTCGCGGATCTGCAGGTAATTGGTGCCAGGCATGGAGATCCACGGCTCCATATTCGCCAGCTGCGCGACATTGGGGGTCAGCAGCGGATTGCGGCGCGACCATTCCTGCAGGCCGTTCGGATCGGTCAGCAGTCCGGTGCGCAGCGGCAGATAGCCGATGCCCTGGGAGATCTTCACGTAGGCCTGTTCGCTGGTGAGGAATCGGATCAGTTCCCAGGAGGCGCGCTGTTTGGCCGGATCGTTGGACAGAATGTAGAGCGAGGCACCGGAATTCGTGGGGACCGTCGCCTTGTTCCCGAAACTCGGCATCGGCGCGGAACGCAGATCCCATTTGTCCTGCGCGCCCTTGACGAATTGTCCCTGGATCGCGCTGGTCTCCAGGATCATGCCCACCTCACCGCGCCCGAACGCCTCGTAGCCTTGTTTCTGATTGAGCGAGGGCATGCCACCGGTGCGCACCAGATCCTGGGCCATCCTGGTGACCTCGACCGAGGCGTCGTCGGCGTAGGTGAGGGTGCGGCGATCCTCGGAGATCACCCGGCCGCCGTTGGAGCGGACCATGGACTGGAAGCACCAGTCCTTGGCGGTTTTGGTGAGGCAGTCGATGTAGACGCCGCCCTTACCGGTTTTCGCGGTGATCGCGGCGGCTGCCTGCGCGACCTCCTGCCAGGTGCTCGGCGGCTTGGCCGGATCGAGTCCGGCCTCGGTGAACAGCGAGGCGTTGAAGTACAGCACCGGCGTCGAGAAGACGAACGGCACGCCGTAGGTGGCGCCGTTCCAGTCCGCCAGGGTGCGGGCTCGCGGCGCGAACGCGTGTGCGGCGCCGTCGAAATTGCGCTGCACCTCGGTCTTGCCGACCAGCGCGTCGAGGGATTTGGCCTGCAACTGGTTGACGGTGAAATCCAGATCGCTGAAACCGAGCTGCGCGACATCGGGCGGGGTGCCCGCCACCATCTGGTTCTGAATGCTGGAGATGGTGTCGGTGGCCGGATTCGGGCTGTTGCCCTGCGGCTTCTGCGCGGTCACCGTGATATTCGGATGCTTCGCGCGGAATTCGGTGAGCAGGGCGTCGAAGGTGTCGGTCCAGGCGCCCGCCAGACCGTAGTTGTAGGACTCGAAGACGATCGATACCTTCTGGTCGGCGCCGAGTTCGGGGATGGTGGCGGTCGGTCCGGCGGAATCGTTGGCGGTGCTGCCCAATCCGCCGCACGCGCTGAGCGCGAGGGCGGTGGTCAGCGCCAGACTGGCGATGGCCGAAATACGTTTCACGACGGTGCTCCTGAGAGTTGTTCGAGCGAGGGGGGTCACGCGACGGGAAGTTCGTCGCGCACGTCTGGTACCGGATCCTGTGCCGTGGCCTGCCATACCAGGCGAAGTCCGGAATCCGGGTGGAAGAGATGGATATCGTCCGGGTCGACGTCCAGCGCGATCTCCGCGCCGATGGACACACGCGCGGGACGGGGGACGCGGGCGCAGATCTCGTGCTCGCCGACGGCGATGTGCACGACCTCCTCGCTACCGAGGTTCTCGACCATCCGCACCCGGCCGCGCAGTGCGCCGGGCGCGGTCGTCACGCGCAGCCGTTCCGGACGGATACCCACGGTGACAGTGGTGTCACCGTGGGTATCCGCGATACCGAGCGCGGCGTCGAGTCCCTCCGCCATCACATGCAGTCGTCCGGCGCGCTCGGTGATTGTGGCGGGCAACAGGTTCATCGGTGGGGCGCCGAGGAATCCGGCGACGAAGGTGGAACGCGGGCGGTCGTACAGTTCGGTCGGCGCGCCGACCTGTTCCACCCGTCCGTCGTTGAGCAGCGCGATGCGCGAGGCCATGGTCATCGCCTCGACCTGATCGTGGGTCACGTACAGGAACGTCGACCCGAGTCTGCGGTGCAGCCCGATCAATTCGGCCCTGGTCGCGCTGCGCAGCCTGGCATCGAGATTCGACAGCGGCTCATCCATCAGGAAGGCGCCGGGATCGCGAACCATGGCGCGCGCCAGCGCGACTCGCTGTCGTTGCCCGCCCGACAGCGCCGCCGGTCTGCGATCGAGCAGCGGCGTCAACGCCAGCGTGGCGGCGACCTCGGCGACCCGTTCGGCGATCCGCGCCCGCGGAACTCGCCGCGATTTCAAGGGGAATCCGATATTGCGCGCCACGGTCAGATGCGGATACAGCGCGTAACTCTGGAACACCATGGCCAGATCTCGTTGCTGCGGCGCGAGTTCGGTGATGTCGCGGCCGTCGAGCAGGATCCGGCCCGCGCTCGGCAGTTCCAAACCGGCGATCATGCGCAGCAGCGTGGATTTGCCGCATCCGCTCGGGCCGAGCAGCACCATGAATTCGCCGTCGGCGATGTCGAGGCTCACCTCGCGCACCGCGTCGGTCGCACCGAATCGCTTCGACACCGCTTCGATCTGCAGCCGGGCCACTCGGATCCTCCTTCTCTCGGTCCGCCGTAGTGACCTGGACAGTTTCGGCTGGACGCGCGTGCGCGGGTGGGTGCGATAGGCAACGCCGATCGCGCGAATCGAGGGTTTCGCGTGCGAGCGCCGGGGATGCCGCGGTCGGTCAGGGTGTTGTCGCTGACACAGCCGGGTTCGCCCGAATTTCCAGAGATGAGGAACCAATTGATGAAGGTCAAGCTGACCGTCACGTCCGCATTACTGATCGCCGCACTCGGCGCCGCCGCGGGCAGCGCCGGTGCCGCGCCGGAGCCCGCCGCCGTGGGTTTCTCCGCTGTCGCCGAGAACAATTCGACCGTGATCACCACCGACGCCGGCTCCCTGGCCGCCGACAACGGTGTGTTCACCATCAAGGCCGCCGACGGCACCGTGGTCGCGGGAACCGAACTGGCTTTCCGGGTAGACGAATTCCTCTTCCCGATCGCGGCGGATATCAGCGGTCGCACCGCCACCCTCACCCCGCAGCTCGATATGGCCCACGCCACCTATAAGCCCGTCGCCCTGCCCTACGAGGACCAGGCGCCGTGGAAGACCGAATACGAGCGTGAGCAGGCGGCCTGGAGCCGCATGACCACCACCATCGCCATGGGCGCCACCATCGGCACCCTCGTCGGCGGCCTCGGCGGCGCCGCCGTCGGCTGCGTCCTCGGCGGCGTTCTCGGCGCGGGCGTGGCCTCGGCCACCATCGCGGGTCTGTTCGGTCCGTTCATCCCCGCCGCCGCCCTCGGCTGCGTCGGCGGCATCGCCACCATCGGTTTCCTCGGCACCGTGGTCGGCCAGATCCTGGTCACCGCACCGGTCGCCATCGGCGCCGCCGCGCAGTATTTCGCCACCATCAACCAGCCCGCTCCGAAGCCGGCCAAGTAGTTTTCGCACGAAAAGCCGCGTCTCCCAGGGGGCGCGGCTTTTTCGTCTGTGCGGCATCTATCGGCCGAGGGCGATCGCGTCGCCAGCTCGGCCGAGGGCGATCGCGTCGCCCGTGACGGGCACTGGTCGTGAGCGGCCTGCCGCACGCTCGCCGGAACCCGCACACAATTCGGGGGTTTCCCTGATGTGCGGGTTCGTGGTCGGCTGGTTGGGTTGGTCTATGTCTGCGGATGCGATGCCAGGTGAGTTGGGCCGAGTGGAGCGGGTGTTCGATCGGCTCGCCGCTGGTTATGACCGGCAGATCGGTTGGTCGGAGCGGGCGTTGCTCGGCAATGCGCGACGGTGGGCGGTCGATCAGGCGCGAGGCGTGGTGGTGGAGATCGGGGTGGGCAGTGGTTTGAATCTGCCGTTGTACGGGCCGGCGGTGGAGCGGGTGGTCGGGGTCGATCTGTCGGAGCGGATGCTCGATCTGGCACGGATGCGGTTGCCCGCGGCGGTACCGGTCGAGCTGATACATGGCGATGTGCAGCGGCTGGATTTGCCCGACGCGTCGGCGGACACGGTCGTCTCGACCTATACGTTCTGCACGATCCCGGACCCACTGGCCGCGGCGCGGGCCGCGTGGCGGGTGTTGCGTCCCGGTGGGGTGTTCGTCGCGGTCGAGCACGGTCCGGCGCGGGCTCGGGCAGTGGCGAGGGTGATGCGGTGGGTGGAGCCGTTGGCGGTGCGGATGGCGGCGGACTATCTGACCCGTGAGCCGATCGGCTACCTCACCGACGCCGGGTACACGATCGAGTACTTCGATCGCACCGGCCGGGGCGGTGTCGTGTTCCGGGTGCTCGGCCGTAAACCTATCGAGGTGGTGCGGTAGCCCCGTCCGGCTGTGGTGTGGTGCGGCAATCGCAGTCGTGTTGGTCCCCACCGGCACCGTGCGCGCCGAGCGCGGCGGTGGGTGTGGAGCAGCAGGTGTCGCCTCTCCAGGCGTTGCGGCCCTCTTCGACCGCGAGTGCGGCGATGACCAAGGCCGCGACGGGATCGGCCCACCACCAGCCGAACAGGCTGTTGAGCAGCAGACCGACCAGCAGCACCGCCGAGAGGTAGGTACACAACAGGGTCTGTTTGGAATCGGCGACCGCCGAGGCCGACCCGAGCTCGCGCCCGGCGCGTCGTTGCGCGCCCGAGAGCAACGGCATGATCATCAGACTCGCGGCGGCCACACCGATCCCGACGGCGGTGTGTTCGGCCCGGTCGGCGCCGAACAGGGAGTGGACCGAGTCGACGCTCACGTAGGCCGCGAGGGCGAAGAAGGAGAACGCGATCACCCGCAGCGCGACCTTCTCGCGCGCGGCGGGGTCGCGTCCGGCGAACTGCCAAGCCACCGCGGCCGCGGAGGAGACCTCGATGACCGAGTCCAGACCGAATCCGATCAGCGCGGTCGAGGACACCCTGGCGCCCTCGGTGAGCGCGACGACGCCCTCGAGCACGTTGTAGGAGATCGTGGCGGCGACGAACCACCGAATCCGCCGCGCCAGCACCGCGCGACGATCCGGCGTCGGCGCCACAGCCGCCGACGGTATCCCGAGCGAGGCCATCAGCAGCACCCGTCGGTGTCGGCGGCCGGGCAGCACGCTGGGTCCACCGCCAGGACCAGCCCGAGCAGATCCTCCAGCGCTCGCCCGATCCTGGCGTCGGCGAGCTCGTAGCGGGAGCGGCGACCATCCGGGACCGCGACGACCAGACCGCATCCACGCAGGCACGCCAGATGGTTGGACAGGATCTGGCGCGATACCCCGATCTGCTCGGCCAGCTGCGAGGGATACCCTGGCGCGGCGCGCAGGCTCAACAGGATCTGGGTTCGGGTCGGATCCGACAGCGCGTGCCCGAACCGGGCCAGCGCGTCACGATGCATCACGACTTCCATACTCGTACAATACAGCTGAGTCTGTATTCAGAAAATACTGAACCAATCCGGTGTCGCGGTGTGCGTGACACGCTGTGTGGCCTTGATACGCATAACGCTTCGCTCGTCGAGGGCGCGGGCGGAGGTCCTGATCTCGGCGCCCAGCGGCGGCTCGCCGCGGCGAGCCCGCGAACTCGAGCAGCCGAACGGAATGTAGGTCGCCCGACGCTGAAAGCACCGGGGCGAGGGGATCAGGGTGCTCGGGGAAAGCTCCCCCGCCCCGGTGCGATTCCAGAGCTTCGGTGGTCGACCAGGTACGTCGACCACCGGTGGGTTCCGATCCTGGCGGAACGCATTCGAGTGTACGAAGGCGTCGGTTGATTTGCCTGAAGTTTGCCGGATAGTTAGCGAAGGGTGGCTCGATCGCTCGCGCCGCCCGGTGGCTGCGTCGCGAGGCAACTATCATCCCGGGGAAGTGGGTGAGTGCTCGTCTGTGCCGAGAGGTGGCACTGGTTCGCGGCGACCGTCCGCCCGCCCGATTTGTCCGATCCTGATAGTCGGCTGTGAAGGTGGTCGCGCGGACACTTCGATATGGGCGGACCCGTTGATTCGGTAGGACGGCCGGTTCGGCCGGCACATAAGGAGTTGGTCATGAGCCTCATCGGGACGGTGCTCGGTTACGCCCTGACGCTGTTTATCGTCGTGCTGATCGCACGGATGATCCTGGACTGGGTGGTTCTGCTCGGCAACACCAGGTCGCCGTGGGTGTTGCGCGCCCGCGACTTCGCCCAATCCGTGACCGAACCGGTGATCGCGCCGGTGCGCAAGGTGCTGCCGCCCGTGCGGGCGGGCGGACTGTCGATCGATCTGGCGTTCACGATCGTATTCATCGTGGCGCTGGTGCTGCGGGCGATCTTCTTCAGCCTGTAGTGCGCGGGGCGTGCTCGGCTATCGGGCGAGCACGCCCTTCGTCGCCAGCGGTTCGCCGACGAGGAGTTCCGCGCCGGCGATGAGATCGCCGAGCGCCGGGGTGGTCGCTGTCATCGCCGCGCTGTCGCGGTCGGCGGTGAAGGCGTCGTCGTCGGCATGCCCCATTCCCGGCCATCGAAATCAGTCGTTGCGGGGAATGCGCCCGTCGATGTCGGTGAATCCGTACTGTTCGGCGAGATCGGCGACGCGCCAGGCGGATCCGGTGCGTCCGCGCCGGGCCGTGTCGGTGGCGAGGGCGACCACGGCGCGACCGGTGAAGCGCGGTGACTCCGCGGCGTCCAGATCGAAGGCGCCTTCACCCGGCAGGGTGACGACCCTGCGGCCATCGGCGTCGCGGGGCGCCATCTGCAGCAGTTCGGTGTCCACGATGCCCGGCCACAGCGATACCGCCGTCACCTCGGTGTCGATCAGATTCTGCGCGAGATCGGCGGTGAGACGGTCCAGCGCGGCTTTCGCCACCCCGTAGACGGCGTTGTGCATATACCGTTCGGCGCCGGGCGAGGAGATATTGACGATAAGGCCGCTCGATTCGATCAGCAGCGGAGCCGCGAATACCGCTGCCACGTAATGGGATCGGACGCCGACGTCGAAGGTCTCGTCCCACGCCGCCGGGGGCACCTCCCAGAACGGCTTGCCCAGCCAGCGGGCCGCGGCAGGCGCGTTGTAGACGTTGTTCACCAGGATATCCAGGTGGCCGTATTCGTCGCGCACGCGCTGGAACAGTCGCTGCACCGCGTCGTCGTCGCGGTGGTCGCAGACGAAGGGGATGCCGACCCCGCCCAATTCGTCGATTTCGGCGGCCGTGCCGTGCACGGTGCCGGGTAGGTGTCCGGGCGTGGCCGATCTTCCGGTCACGAACACGGTGGCGCCCGCCGCGCCCAATTCCAGTGCGATGCCCTTTCCGATGCCGCGACTCGCGCCGGTGACGACGGCGACGCTGCCGCCGAGTTTCTGTGGTATTCCGCTCACGACTTCGGGACATTACCGTGAAATAGGAACACGTTCTAAGTTTTGGAGGCGGTAGTGGAGTTGTCGCATCGGTTCGTGACAATCGAGGGCGGGCGGATGCACGTCGCCGAACAGGGCCGGGGGCATCCGGTGATCTTCTGTCACGGCTTCCCGCACACCTGGTACATGTGGCATCGCCAGCTCCCCGCAGTGGCGGCGGCCGGTTACCATGCCATAGCCCCCGACCTGCGCGGATACGGCCGCACGGAGGTAAAGGCCGATATCGATTCCTATACCGATCGCGCCGTCATCGGCGATCTGCTCGCGCTGCTCGACGATATCGGCGCGGATAAGGCCGTATTCGTCGGCTTGGATTTCGGCGCGGCCCTCGTGTGGGAATTGACGCTGCGCGCTCCGGAGCGGGTCAGCGGTGTCATTGTCCTCAACAATCCTTTCGCGCCGCGCCCGCCCCGGCCGCCGTCGCAACTGTGGGCCAAGGCCGCCGCGCGACACTTCCTGCATCTCGACTACTTCCAGAAGCCGGGGGTCGCCGATGTCGAACTCGGCGCGAGCCCCCGTGAATTCCTCGCGCGGGTCTACTACTCGCTCAGCGCCGATTACCACTACCTCGACACGTGGCGCCATCCGGCCGAGGGCACCGGCTACCTCGATGTCCTGCCCAAGGCTCCGCCGCTGCCGTGGCGATGGCTCTCACAGGAGGATCTCGATATCCTCGCCAAGGATTTCGAGAACACCGGATTCACCGGCGGGCTCAATTGGTACCGGGCACTGGACCGCAACTGGGAACTCACGGCCGACTACGCGGACGCCGACGTCACCGTCCCCGCGTACTTCCTCTACGGCGACCGCGACACCGATATGGAGGGGTTCAGTGGCCGCGATCCGCTGGGCGTCATGCGCGCCCACGTTCCCGACCTGCGCGCCGTCACCGAAATCGCCGACGCGGGTCATCTCGTCCAGTTGGAACGGAGCGAGGAGGTCAACGCGCTGATCGTCGAGCATCTGCGCGACCTCGCCCCCTAGGCGCCGCTAGCGGTACTCCTCGGCCAGTTCCGGGTAGTCGGCCCAGCGCGGCAGCGGGCGGGATTCGAGGTGGGCGCCCAGGCGATCGAGCAGATACTGCCAACGGGGGCCGATGGCCTCGGCTTCGGTGGGACCCAGGTGGCGGCGGACCAGTTCGACGGTGGTGACCACGCCGACCTGGGTCAGGCGCAGTTCGAGCGCGCGGCCGTCGACACGGACGGCCAATTCACGCGGCGCGACGCAGCGCTCGACCCGGACGGCGAGGGGACCCGAGACCGGGCCGTCGAGGGGGAGGAGGGTGAGGTCGCCCTCCTCGCCGGAGACGGTGCCGAGCCAACGCCGCAATCGGTCGCGGGAGGTGCACGCGGTCCAGACGTCGATGACGGGCCGCGGGAACGAGCGCAGGAAGTGCAGCAGCACCCGGTCGCCGTCAGCGGGTCGATCGTGCTCGGGTCGAACCTCGCCGAGCGTGGACATCGTGGTCATGACCGCATCCTTCCGCTGCTGGTCGGGGGTTACTTATCCACTGTATTTCCACGCGGGGCGATTCGAATCGGATTCACCGCGATCGAGTCGGCGACCGGAACCTCCGCTTCAGCGTGACGCCGCGGCGATTCGCCGAGCCCAGGATCGTGTCGGCGGCGGCCTCTATCCGGGCCTCGTCCAGTAGGACGGTGTCGGCGGCGGGGCCGAGTGGCACGAAACTGTCCTCGCTGGTCACGCGCGCGATTCGACCGTCGAATCCCGCGTCGAGCAGTGCGGTGACGACCGATTCCGAAACACCACCGCTGCGGCGCGTTTCATCGGCGACGAGGACGCGGCCGGTGGCACGGGCGTGGTGGAGCAGGTCCTGCACCGGGAGCGGATTGAGCCAGCGCAGATCGAGTACGCGCACCCGGATACCGCGCTCGGCGAGGCGATGGGCGACGCGCAGACTCATCGGGACACCGTTGGCGAAGGTCACGATCGTGAGATCGGTTCCGTCGCCGTGGATTCGAGCGCGTCCGATATCGACCGTATCGGTGGGGGAGACGGGGGCAAGCCAACCGCGGTCGCCCGCACGGAGGTCGCGGGTGTGGTAGAGGGCGATCGGTTCGAGAAAGACGCAGACCCGGCCGTCGACGCGGGCGGCCGAGACGCAGGTGCGCAACATGGCCGCGGCATCGTCGGCTCGCGCCGGAACGGCGACGACCAGACCCGGTATATCGCGCAGTGCCGCCACCGAGTTGTCGTTGTGGAAGTGACCGCCGAAACCATTCTGGTACGCCAATCCGGCGATGCGGACCACCAGGGGGTTTCGGTAGCGGCCGTCCGAGAAGTACGACAGCGTGGCGGCCTCGCCGCGCAACTGGTCGAGAGCACTGTGGATGTAGGCCAGATACTGGATTTCCGGGATCGGCACGAATCCGGCGAGCCCGGCGCCGAGGGCGGTGCCGAGCACACTCTGCTCGTCGAGCAGGGTGTCGAAGACCCGTCGCGCGCCGAACCGTTTCCGCAAACCCTTGGTGACCCCGTAGACGCCGCCCTTGCGTCCGACGTCCTCGCCGAAGACCAGCACGTCCTGGTCGTGGGCGAGGAGTTCGGCGAGGGTGTGATTGATCGACTGCGCGAGCGTCATCGAGTCGGCCGAGGACGCCGAACCATTCGCCGACTCCGCCGGATCCGCCGGCGCGGTCGTCCGGAGCACATCGGCGCGCACGGCGTCCGGGTTGTCCGCGGCGATCGGGGCGGTCACGGCGGCGGCCGACTCCAATTTCGGTTTGCTCCACACCATTTGAGCTGTCACCGAGACCAGGTGCGTGATGATGTCGTAGCGGTCGAGGATCTCCTGCGGTGTCGCCGTTCCCGAGGTGACGAGCACTCGCGCGGTCGCCAGAACCGGATCCCGCTCCAGGTCGGCGGCGATATCGCCGGGGCTGCGGTAGGCCGATTCGACATCGGATCCGGCATGGCCGAGCAGTCGGACGGTGCGCAGGCGGAAGAAGGCGGGCGCGCGATGCGTGCGCACCCACTCGACGGCGGCCGCGGCGGTCGTCATGGCGTCGACCGGATCGCAGCCGTCCGCGTCGAAATAGCGCAGGCCGGGGCGGGACCCGTAGGCGGATTCGATCCAGTTCGGTGGTGTCGGGACGCTGATCCCGATGCCGTTGTCCTCGCACAGGAACAGCACGGGCACCGCGACGCCCTGGTGTGCGGTGTGGACGGCGGCATTGATCGCGCCGGTGGCGGTGGAGTGGTTGGCCGAGGCGTCACCGAAACTGCACAACACCACCGAATCCGCGGGCCATTCGCTCGAAACCCCCAGCCGCGCGGCGCGTTCGAGGGAGAACGCGAGTCCGACCGCGCGCGGCAGATGGGAGGCGATGGTCGAGGTCTGCGGGATCACATTGGCGGGCTTGCTGCCGAAAACCTTATGCCTGCCACCGGAGATGGGGTCGGCGGCGGCCGCGACGACGCCCAGGAGCACATCGCGGATCGGGTCGAGATCGGGCACACGGCGCGCGCGGTGGACGAAGAACGCGCCGGACCGGTAGTGCAGCAGCGCCGGATCGGTCGTTCGCAACGCCGCCGATACCGCCGCATTACCTTCGTGCCCGGACGAGCCGATGCTGTAGTAGCCGCGTCGCGCGTTGCCCAGTCGCCGGGCCGCCAGATCGAGTTGCCTGCTGGTGGCCTGTGCTTCGAACAGGTCCAGCAACGCCTGGCCCGTAATTCCGGGAGCGACCGGACGGTCCGAGGACGGTGCCGTCGGCACGGTCAGCGCGGAGATGCCGGCGCGCAACCGCTGCTCGAGATCTTCCTCGGGAGCGCTCACCGGATAGCCGCGCTCGACGCGGTCCGCGTCCGGCCGCGATATCCGGGGCCGGGGAGAATACGCCGACCACCGAACGCGCGGCGGTCGAGGATCGTCGAACACGCGCCGGACGGATCCATGGTGATCCGGTCCCCGCGATGAAGACCTTCATCGAAATTGCTGGTCGGCAACCCCGACCCCTCCTATCTGAAAGTTGCGCTAGCGCAGCGCCGCTGAGGCCTCGTCGTCCAGCAACCAGGTCGTCGATTCGGTACCGATGGCACCCGCGGAGGGGATGTCGACCGGATCGGCCCCGCCGATGGCCGCCGCGACCGCCTCGGCCTTCGCCGCGCCGCCCACCACGAGCACCACGTGCCGGGTGCGACGCACCGCGGGCAGGGTCAGTGTCACTCGGACGGGCGGCGGCTTCGGCGAATCCGTCACCGCGACAACGAGTTCGTGCTTCTCGCGCACCGCGTCGGTATGCGGGAACAGGGAGTTCACATGTCCTTCGCCGCCCATGCCGAGCAGGTGCAGATCGAAGGCGCCGTAGACGGCCAGATGCGCGTGCACCGTCGTAGAGTACTCGGCCGCGGCCTCGATCGGATCGGGGTACTCCCCGTCGGAGGTCGCGACCGGGTGAACGCGCGCCGGATCCACCGGCACGTGATCGAGCAGCGCCCGGCGCGCCTGCAATTCATTGCGCTCCGGATCGCCCGCGGGCACGAAACGTTCGTCGCCCCAGAAGATGTCGAGTTTCGACCAGTCGATGTCACCGGGACTCTTACGGACCAGTTCCAGCAGACCGATACCGGTGCCGCCGCCGGTCAGCACCACCGAGGCCGATCCGCGCTCGGCCTGGGCCGCGACGACGATCTCGACGAATCTGGCAGCCGCCGCGGCGACCAGCGCCCCGGTATCGGCGTGCACCTCCACGATATCGGCGGGAAACTCCCGGGCGATGTGCTTGCCCTGGTCGGCGTGCTCCTGCCCCGGTGTCTCACTCATAGCTCACCCTCTCGATTCCGGCGAGCGCCTCGGCGTAGATCTCGTCGGCGTCGAGGCGCCGCAGTTCCTCGGCAAGGCAGTCGCGGGTCTCCCTGCGCGCCAGCGCGATGCGCTGGTCCGGATCTCCGGTGCGGGTCAATGTGGCGGTGCGCCCGGTCTGCGGGCGTTCGATGGCGATCGACACGGTGGGCCGATGCAACCGGACCTCGAGCGCGCCGGTCCGGCGATGCACGGGACAATCGAGCCGGTTCGCGAGCCAGCCCGCCAGCATGTCCAGCGCGGGTTCGTTGCGCAGCCCCGACACCGTCACCGATTCGATCGGCTCGTAGGGCGGTTCGTCCATGGCGGCGGCCAGCAGTGCCCGCCAATAGGTGATCCGGCTCCACGCCAGATCGGTATCGCCCGGTGCGTAGGAATCGCGCCGTTTCTTGATCGTCACCTGCGGATCGGCGGCGAAGGTGGCATCGGTGATGCGCCGGGTTGCCAGGCGGCCCACCGAATCCTTGGACGGGAATTCCGGCGCACCGCGCGGCCACCAGGCCACCACGGGGGTGTCGGGCAGCAGGAACGGGATGACGACGCTGCTCTCGTGCACGATCAACTCGCCCTGCAGGCGCAGCACGATCACTTCCGCCGCACCCGCGTCGCCCCCGACTCGGATCTGGGCGTCCAGCTTGGTCTCGGCATCGCGATCTCCGCGCGCCAGAACCACGACGCGACACGGGTGTTCGCGGCTGGCGTCGTTGGCCGCGTCGATGGCGTCCTCGGCCTCGGAACTGTCCAGCGTGCACACCACCAGGGTGAGCACCCGGCCCATGGTGATGACGCCGTTGTTCTCGCGCAACCGGATCAGGCGTTTGGTGACCGCGCCCGTCGTCGTCGCGGGCATGTCGACGATCATGGGCGCCGCCATTCGCGGCCGGTGCGCTCGAGCATCTCATCGGCCGAGGGCGGACCCCACGTCCCCGCCTCGTACGACTCCGGCCTGCCCTCGGCCGACCAGTGTTCCAGCACCGGATCCAGGATGCTCCAGGACAATTCGACCTCCGCGTTCACCGGGAACAGCGACGGTTCCCCGAGGAGCATGTCGAGGATCAGACGTTCGTAGGCCTCGGGGGAGGATTCGGTGAACGCCTCGCCGTAGCTGAAGTCCATATTGACATCACGCACCTCCATGCTGGACCCGGGCACTTTGGACCCGAAGCGCGTGGTGATGCCCTCATCCGGCTGCACGCGGATGACCAGGGCGTTCTGACCGAGATCCTCGGTCATGGTCTGGTCGAACGGCAGATGCGGGGCCCGCTTGAAGATGACGGCGATCTCGGTCACCCTGCGGCCGAGCCGTTTTCCGGTCCGCAGATAGAACGGCACCCCGGCCCAGCGGCGCGTGTCGACCTCGAGGGTGATCGCGGCGTAGGTCTCGGTGCTGGACTGGGGGTCGAAACCCTCCTCGTCCAGCAGCCCGACCACGTGCTCGCCGCCCTGCCAGCCCTCGGCGTACTGTCCGCGCGCGGTGGTCTGGTCCAGCGGTTCCACCAGTTTCGTCGCCGAGAGCACCTTGATCTTCTCGGTCTGCAACTGTTTGGGCTGGAAGCTGATCGGCTCCTCCATCGCGGTGAGCGCCAGCAGTTGGAGCAGATGATTCTGGATCACGTCGCGGGCCGCGCCGATGCCGTCGTAATAGCCCGCGCGCCCGCCCAATCCGATGTCCTCGGCCATCGTGATCTGCACGTGGTCGACGTAGTTGGCGTTCCAGATCGGATCGTAGAGTTGGTTGGCGAAGCGCAGCGCCAGAATGTTCTGGACCGTCTCCTTGCCGAGGTAGTGGTCGATGCGAAATACCGTCTCCTCCGGGAACACCCGGTTGACAAGCGCGTTCAGCTCGACGGCGGTCTCTAGATCGTGCCCGAAGGGTTTCTCGATCACTACCCGGCGCCACGGCGTGCGCCCCGGTGCGTCGGTGGTGTCGGGCTGGGCCAGTTTGTGCTCGGAGAGCTGATCGAGTACCACCGGGAACATATTCGGCGGAATCGACAGGTAGAAGGCGTGATTGCCCCCGGTGCCGCGCTCCTTGTCCAGATCAGCCAGGGTGCTGGCGAGCCGGTCGAAAGCGTCGTGGTCGTCGAAAGTGCCCTGGACGAAGCGGATTCCCTCCGCCAGATGGTCCCAGACCTCCTGGCGGAAGGGAGTACGCGCGTGTGTGCGCACCGCGTCCAGCACGACCTTCGCGAAATCCTCGTCCGCGTAGTCACGCCTGGCGAAGCCGACCAGCGCGAAACCGGGGGGTAGCAGCCCCCGGTTCGCGAGGTCGTAGATGGCCGGCATCAGTTTCTTCCGGGAAAGATCCCCGGTGACACCGAAAATCACCATGCTGCACGGTCCGGCGATGCGCGGGACACGTTTGTCCCGCTCGTCGCGCAGCGGGTTCTTCCAGACCTCTGCTGTGCCGGCCACGTATCAGGCGCTTTCGCTCGCGGCTGCGCGCAACTCCTCTGTTGTCGCGGAAAGCAGTTCTTCCCACGACTTTTCGAATTTTTCGACGCCCTCGCGCTCCAGTACGGCGAATACGTCGTCGAGGTCGATGCCGACGGCGGTCAACGCGTCGAAGACCTCCTTGGATTCGGCGGCGGTCCCGCTGAGGGTGTCACCGCGAATCTCGCCGTGGTCGGCGACGGCTTCGAGGGTTTTCTCCGGCAGCGTGTTCACCGTATTCTTCGCCACCAGTTCGGTGACGTAGAGGGTGTCCGGGTAATCCGGGTTCTTCACACCGGTCGAGGCCCACAGCGGCCGCTGCCGATTCGCACCCGATGCCGCGAGATGCGCGAACGTCGAGGTGTGCGCGCCGCCGTCGAACACGTCCTGGTACTCGGCGTAGGCGAGGCGGGCATTGGCGACACCGGCCTTACCGCGCAGCGCCAGGGCCTCCGGGGTGCCGATGGCTTCGAGACGCTTGTCGATCTCCGTATCGACCCGCGAGACGAAGAACGAAGCGACCGAATGGATTCGGCCCGGATCGTGACCGGCGATCTTGGCCCGGCGCAGACCGTCGAGGTAAGCGCCCATCACCGAGCGGTAGCGGGCGACCGAGAAGATCAGCGTCACGTTCACGCTGATGCCCTCGCCGATCACCGCGGAGATGGCGGGCAGACCCGCCTCGGTCGCGGGAATCTTGATGAACAGATTCGGCCGGTCGACGATCTTCCACAGTTCGACCGCCTGCGCGGTGGTCTTGTCCGCGTCGAAGGCCAGGCGCGGGTCGACCTCGATGGAGACGCGGCCGTCCACCTCGTTGGTGGCTTCGAACACCGGCAGGAATACGTCGCACGCGGCGCGTACATCGTCGGTGGTGATGGTGCGGATGGCGGCGTCCGCGTCAGCGCCAAGGGCGGCAAGGTCTTTCACCTGCGCGTCGTAGGCGTGGCCCTGGCTCAGCGCACCCTGGAAGATCGTCGGATTGGTTGTCACGCCGACGACGCCGCGGGTGGCGATGAGTTCGGCGAGATTACCGGACTGGATCCGGTCCCTGGACAGATCATCGAGCCATACCGAGACGCCTGCCGCCGAGAGGGCGGCGACGTTTTCGTTCTGTGTCATGGGCGTTATCCCTTCACGTTTTCGAGCGTGCGCTGCGCGGCGGCGACAACGGCTTCCGCGGTGATACCGAACTCGCGGAACAGGGTCTTGAAATCGGCGGAGGCGCCGAAATGCTCGATCGACACGATCTCGCCCGCGTCACCGGCGAAGCGGTGCCACGGCATGGCGATACCGGCCTCGACGGTGACGCGCGCGCGGACCGTCGGGGGCAGCACCTCGTCCCGGTAAGCCTTGTCCTGCGCGTCGAACCACTCGACACACGGCATCGAGACCACGCGGGTTCCGATGCCCTGCGCCTCCAGCGTAGTGCGGGCGGCCACGGCGAGCTGGAGCTCGGAGCCGGTAGCGATCAGGATCACCTGCGGGACGCCGGTGGAGGCCTCGGCCAGGATGTAGCCGCCGCTCTTGACGCCCTCGTAGCTGGTGCCCTCCACGATCGGCAGATCCTGGCGGGTCAGCGCCAGCGCCGAAGGACCGTCCTGGTGCGGGGTATCGGACGGCACGAAATGCGACGTGCGCTCGCTGGAATCTCGCTCGAGGATGGTGCGCCAGGCGTAGGTGGTCTCGTTCGCGTCACCCGGGCGCACCACGTTGAGGCCGGGGATGGCGCGCAACGCGGCCAGATGCTCGATCGGCTGGTGGGTCGGGCCGTCCTCGCCGAGACCGATGGAATCGTGGGTCCACACGTAGATCGCGGGCACCCGCATCAGCGCCGCGAGGCGGACCGCGGGACGCATGTAATCGGAGAAGACCAGGAAGGTGCCGCCGTACGGGCGGGTCGGCCCGTGCAGCGCGATGCCGTTGAGGATCGAACCCATCGCGTGTTCGCGCACACCGAAGTGCAGGGTGCGCCCGTACGGGTCGGCCTTCCACATACCGGTGGAAATCGATTCGGGGCCGAAACTCGGCGTATCCGGCATGGTGGTGTTGTTGGATTCGGCGAGGTCGGCCGAACCGCCCCACAGCTCCGGCAGCACCGGGGCGAGCGCGGCGAGAACCTTGCCGGAGGCCTTGCGGGTCGCCATCCCCTTCGGATCCGCCTCGTAGGTGGGCAGTTTCGCGGCCCAGCCCTCGGGCAGGTCACGGTTGGCGAGCCGGTCGAACAGCGCCTTGCCCGCGGGATTGGCCTGCGCCCACGCGTCGAAGGCGTTCTGCCAGTCGCGGTGGGCCTGCTGTCCGCGCTCGATGGCCTTGCGGGTGTGCGCGATGACATCGGGGTCGACGTCGAAGGTCTTGTCCGGATCGAATCCGAGCACCTTCTTGGTCGCGGCCACCTCGTCGGCGCCCAGCGCCGCACCGTGGGCCGCGCCGGTGTTCATCTTGGTCGGGGCCGGGTAGCCGATGATGGTGCGCAGCACGATGATCGAGGGCTTGGAGGTCTCCGCCTTGGCCGCCGCGATCGCGTTCTCGATGGCGACGACATCCTCGCCGCCCTCCACGACCTCGACATGCCAGCCGTAGGCCGCGTAGCGCTCGGCGACATCCTCGGTGAAGGCGATGGTGGTGTCGTCCTCGATGGAGATCTTGTTGTCGTCGTAGATCAGCACGAGATTGCCGAGCTGCTGGGTGCCCGCCAGCGACGACGCCTCGGAGGTGACGCCCTCTTCCATGTCGCCGTCGGAGGCGATCACGTAGATGAAGTGGTCGAACGGGCTGGTGCCCGGCGCGGCCTCGGGATCGAACAGGCCACGCTCACGGCGGGCGGCCATCGCCATGCCGACGGCGGAGGCGAGACCCTGGCCGAGCGGGCCGGTGGTGATCTCCACGCCGTCGGTGTGCCGGTACTCGGGGTGTCCCGGCGTGAGTGAACCCCATTTGCGCAGGTTCTCCAGATCCTCGAGCTCGAGGCCGAAACCCGCCAGGTACAGCTGGATGTACTGGGTGACGCTGGAATGTCCGCAGGACAGCACGAAACGGTCCCTGCCGACCCAGTGCGGGTCGCTCGGGTCGTGACGCATCGTGCGCTGGTAGAGGGTGTACGCCAATGGCGCGAGGCTCATCGCCGTACCCGGATGGCCGTTTCCGGCGTTCTGCACCGCGTCGGCGGCCAGCACCCGAACTGTGTCGACGGCCTTGGTGTCCAGATCCGTCCAGTCGTCCGGGTGGTTCGGCTGAGTGAGGGCGCGGATGTCATCTGTCACTGACACGACCGAGGTTCTCCTGACATTGGTTTCGTCGACGGCGGTGTGGTTGGCGGCCCGAAATCGACCGCGAGACGCACGGCGGCTGCGCGATGCGTGCGGGGGTGTCACCACTACCCTAGATGTGCCCGCTGACCGGCATTGCGGGAACCCGGCCGAACGGGGCAGGTGTCGCGAATTCGCCGCGTCCGACGGTGTCGTGACGACCGGTTCGCAGGGGGTCGGCGAGCGGAATCGTCGGCGGCAGCGAGGGGCGAGGGGGTGAGCGTCGTCGGCGAGGGTCTACCATCCTGTGTAGTAGTAGCCGCGCCGCGCTGTGCTGTGCATCGGAACTTCCAGGGCCGAGCGCGCTGCTCGTTCCATTGCCGGATGTGATGCACAGCGTGCGAGGAGAGATAGTGCGGATTGGGCAACAGCCGGGTGGCAATGGTGCGCACGGCTCCTCCGCGACGGCGCTGACCGACCGGTTGCAGGGCGACGGATTCGTATCTCGGCTGCTACGTCGCCCGCTGGCTTACCTGGCGTTGACCAAACCCCGCGTCATCGAACTGCTGCTGGTCGCCACGATCCCGACCATGCTGCTCGCCGATCGCGGCACCGTGGATATCGGGCTCATCCTGGCCACGCTGTTCGGCGGCTGGATGGGCGCGGCGAGCGCGAATACGCTCAACTGCGTCGCCGACGCCGATATCGACAAGGTGATGAAACGGACCGCCAAGCGCCCGCTGGCCAGGGACGCGGTGCCGACCTCGCACGCCGCCGTCTTCGGCATCGTGCTGGGGCTGGCCTCGTTCGCCTGGCTGTGGTGGCAGGCGAATCTGTTGAGCGGCCTGCTCGTCGTCGTGACGATCCTGTTCTACGTCTTCGTCTACACCCTCGGGCTCAAGCGTCGTACCTCACAGAACGTGGTGTGGGGCGGCGCCGCGGGCTGTATGCCCGCGCTGGTGGGCTGGTCCGCGGTGACCGGCGACATCGGCTGGCCCGCGATCGCGCTGTTCGGCGTCATCTTCTTCTGGACGCCGCCGCACACCTGGGCGCTGGCCATGCGCTACAAGGAGGATTACCGCGCGGCGGGCGTGCCGATGCTGCCCGTGGTCGCCACCGAACAGGCGGTCACCAAGCAGATCGTCATCTACACCTGGCTCACCGTGCTCACCACCTTCGCGTTGGTGCCAGCCACCGGCATCGTCTACGCCGCCGTGGCGCTGGTGGCCGGAGCGTGGTTCCTGCTCATGGCTCATCAGCTGTACTCGGGCGTGCGACGCGGTGAGTCGGTGAAGCCGCTGCGCCTTTTCCTCCAATCGAACAACTACCTGGCCGTCGTGTTCTGCGGCCTCGCGGTCGATTCGGTGCTCGGCTGGGACACCGTCGGCAGCTTCTTCGGCTGACCCACCGGTCGAGGTGAGTTCAGGGCAGCAGCACGATGGATCCGGTCGTCCGGCGGCCTTCCAGATCCCGATGCGCCCGCTCGGCCTCGGCCAGGGGATAGGTCGCGCCGACCCGCACGTGCAGCGAACCATCGGCGACAGCGGCGAGGACATCGCCCGCGCGCCACACCAATTCGGCTCGGTCGCGGGTGTAGTGGGCCAGTGTCGGCCTGGTGACGAACAGTGATCCGGCCGGATTGAGTCGTTGCAGGTCGAAGGGCGGAACCGGCCCGCTGGCCGCCCCGAACAGCGCGAGCGTGCCGCGGATGCGCAGCGAGGCGAGACTCGCCTCGAAAGTCGAACGGCCGACCCCGTCGTAGACCGCCGCCACGCCGACACCGTCGGTGAGCGCGCGCACCTGTTCGGCGAGATCGTCGGAGTAGCGCAGCACCTCCGCGGCGCCCGCCGCGCGCGAGAGCGTCTCCTTCTCGTCGGAGGAGACCGTCGTGATGACCCGGAGCCCGCGCGCGCAAGCCATCTGGGTGAGGATCAGCCCGACCCCGCCCGCACCCGCGTGCACCAGGATCGATTCACCCGGACGCGGCTTGTGGACCGATTCGATCAGATAGTGCGCGGTCATGCCCTGGAGCAGCACCGAGGCGGCGACAGGCGCGGGCACCGCGGCCGGCACCTCGATCGCGACCGCCGCGTCGACGGCGACCCGCTCGGCATAGCTACCCGCCGCGGCGGCCCAGGCCACTCGGTCGCCGACCGCGAATTCGGTCACATTCGCGCCGACCTCGGTGATGACGCCGGAACCTTCCGCGCCGGGGATATACGGCACGGACTGGGGGTAGAGCCCGGTGCGGATATAGGTATCGATGAAGTTGATCCCGATGGCCTCGGTCTCGACGAGCAGCTGATCGGGTCCTATCCGCGGCTGCTCCACCTCGGTGTACTTCAGGACCTCGGGACCACCGTGTTCGGAAACCTGGATGGCACGCATGGATTCCGTTCTACACCCGCGAGTCGATGCCACGGCCTACCGGTCGGTAAACTCGGCGGAATGAGCGTTGAAGCTGCCCCGGCCGGTGCCAAGCTGTCGGCTGCCCTGGTGGACTCGGTCAAGGGTTTCGTGGCTGATCACGGCGGTTCGGCCACGGCCGTCCTGCAGCCCCTCGGCCGTATCGGCGTCCGTGTCACGCTGGTCGGCAGTGACGGCGTCATGGGCGATCGCGTCGTCGGCGATCCGGCCGCCGCCAAGGAACTCGTCGAAACCATCGACGGCCTCACCGAGGCCGACGAATGGGATCGCGCACTGACCTCCGTCGTCACTCCGCGCAAGGGGCACTGGGCACAGATGGCGGGCTGGGTAGCCCGTCAGACCCGATTCCCCAAGGCGCGCAACGAGAACTGATTTCTATACCCGGTCGTCGGCGGGATCGAGCAGCTCGCCGACACCCCAGTGCAGAATGCGCCCCGCCACGCCCAGATAGGCCACGACCGCCATCACGATCAGCGCCGTGCCGTAATCGTCGGCCCAGCCGGGAAACCGGTACGCTCCGGCCACCGCTACCAGCACCATGATCACGCCGAGCAGTACGGCCAGCGACGCCAGCGGCGCGGTATCGGGTCGGCGATTCGTCATCGGACGGCCTCTCTCTTCACGCAGCACCGCGCTCCGTCCGTCGCGGTCTCTTCTGTCCATCGCCGAACGTCACCGATTCGTTATCGGTACCGTCTTCTCTTCGTGACCTGTACTCCGGACATGGTCGGTGCGACCGATCGCGGGAACGGCAGCGACATCGCGCCGGCGGCCCGTCGCCCCTTCTCGGCGTACGAGAGCGGGACCGGCTCGCCGTCGGCGGATATTCGCTGGCGGTAACCCGTCTGGACGCGGGATCATTGCTCACCTGCATCGCTCGTTGATTCGAGACGAGAGGGGGAGCATGAATTCACGTGCAACGGCGATCAAGCTGGTGCTGCGTCTATACGGCCGGGAGATGGCCGCTCGCAAGGCCACGACGATTCCGGCGCTGCTGGCGCCGGCGCTCGGCAATATCTGCAACCTGTACATCGCACCGCTGATCGTCGCCATGGTGATCGGCCGGGTCGCGGTGACCGGGGATACGAGTTTCGGGGCCCTGGCTTCGTATATCCTCGCCTTCGGTGGCGCTCTACTACTCGCGGAACTGCTGTGGCGCATCGGGATTCACTGTCTGAACCGAGTCGACGCATACGGTATCGAGCATCTCTACGTGCTCGCCATGGACGAGTTGCTCGCCAAGGACGCGGCGTTCTTCCACAACAATTTCGCCGGTTCGCTGACGAAGCGCGCGCTCAGCTTCGCGTCTCGGTTCGAACAGTTCGTGGACACCCTCGCCTTCGAGATCCTGGCGGCAGTGGTGCCGCTGGTGTTCGCCTCGGTGGTGTTGTGGCGCTACAACCCCGTGCTTGTCGTCGTGCTGATGGGCATGATCGTGGTGACCGCGCTGGTCGTCATGCCCTTGATCCAGCGTCGCCAGAAGCTCGTCGACGATCGGGAGGCCGCCATCGCGCGGGTTTCCGGGCATGTGGCCGACAGTCTGGCGAATATGCAGGTGGTGCGCGCCTTCGCCGCCGAACCGCAGGAGGCGGCCGAGCATCGGCGGCGGGTCGCCTCGTCGCGGCGAAAGTCGTTGCGCTCCTGGGATTACGCGAACCTTCGAATAGATACCCTGGTGGCGCCGCTGTTGGTGCTCACCAATGTGATGGGCCTGCTGATCGCGCTGGGCCTCAGCGGCGCGAACGCGGGGGTGGAGGCCATTGTGGTGGCATTCACCTACTACTTCAACGCCACCGGGATCATGTTCCGGTTCAACCAGATCTACCGGCGGTTGGAGACCGTGCTCACCGAGGCGGCGCAGTTCACCGAACTGCTGCTCGACGAGCCGAAGGTGCTCGATGCCGAACATCCGGAACCATTGCGGCCCGACGGCTTCGACGTGCGGTTCGAGACAGTGCACTTCACGCACGGGGGTGCGCGGCAGCTGTTCCACGGATTGGAGCTGCATGTGCCCAGCGGCGCCAAGGTGGGCCTGGTCGGACGATCCGGTGGTGGCAAGACCACCATCACCCAACTGCTGCTGCGGTTGATGGATATCCAATCCGGCACGATACGTATCGGCGGGCAGGACATCGCCCGGCTGAGGCAGGCGGATCTGCGAAGTCTGATCGCCTACGTGCCACAGGAGCCGGCCATGTTCCACCGGACCTTGAGCGAGAACATCCGATTCGCGCGCCCGGACGCCACGGACGAGCAGATCCGGCGGGCCGCAGAGGCCGCGCACGTCACCGAGTTCGTGGACGCGCTGCCGCAGGGTATGGAAACGCTCATCGGCGAGCGCGGCGTGAAACTGTCCGGCGGCCAGCGTCAGCGGGTCGCGCTGGCCCGGGCCATCCTGCGGGACGCGCCCATCCTGCTCCTGGACGAGGCCACCAGCGCCCTCGACTCGGAAAGCGAATTGCTTGTGCAGCAAGCGCTCTGGGAGTCGATGGAAGGGCGGACGGCGCTGGTCGTCGCGCACAGGCTGAGCACTGTGGCCGGAATGGATCGGCTGGTGGTGCTCGACCACGGGCGAGTCGTCGAGGAAGGGACACACGAGCAGCTGCTGTGCGCGCAAGGAACATACGCGCAGCTGTGGCGGCACCAGTCGGGTGGATTCCTCGGTGAGGACGTGGTCGCGCGTTGATCGGAGTTCGTCGCCGCGGCAACTCGATCAGGGCGAGCGCTCGCTCCGTCGTGGCCCGCTCGTCACCGCGTGCCGCCTCCTGTTCCCAACATGCCGGCGATGGCGGACAGATACTGTCCGCCATCGGTGTCAGGCTGGCCCCATGGATACAGAACAACTCGACTGGAACCCGACATTGCGCGAGCAGTGGGAATTCCACTGGAATTACCAGCTCCGCGCCCGGCTCGACGGCCTCACCGACGACGAGTACTTCTGGTCACCGGTGCCGGACGCCTGGAACGTGCGGCCGCGCCACTCGGCTGCGCAGCACGGCACCGGGGCTTTCACGATCGACTACGCCTTCCCCGAGCCTGTGCCCACGCCCTTCACCACGATCGCCTGGCGACTCGGTCACGTCATCGTCGGCGTGCTCGCGACACGGAACGCGACGCATTTCGGTGGGCCCGCGGCGTCGTACGAGACCTGGGAATACGCGGGCAGCGCTGCCGCCGCGCTGGACCAGCTCCAAACGCAGCTCGACATCTGGCTCGCCGGGGTGTCCGGCCTCGGCGAGGCGGGGCTCCGCATCCCGCTCGGTGCGAAGGAGCCCTTCCCCGAGCTGCCCATGGCAGCTCTGGTGCTGCATATCCATCGTGAGCTGATCCACCACCTGTCCGAAGTCTGCCTCCTGCGCGACCTCTACCTGCACACCAAAGCCCGTACCGGCTCGTGACCATGAACGTCACGGTCGTTTCCACCGCGGGACACGCTCGCCCGGATGCGCTCGTCGAGATCGACGCGGTGGCGATCATTCCCGAATAGGACGGTCTACGGACCGACGCACTGCCGAAGCCGAGGCGTCGCGCCCCGGCTTCGGCGCATGCATGCCTTGCGGTGGGGGTGGTGCCCGCTGATCCGCCGGTATGGACCCGTTCTCGCACGTGATTGTCGACACTTCGGGGGACCGAAGCTTAATTGTTTAGCAAAAGCAATGATAATATAGTTGCGTTCTGCAAGTAAGCAATCTCGTGGTTGGGAGTGGCCATGGCTGTGTCAGCGGATACGGCGCAAAGCCTGATCAAGGAGCTCTATCTGATGGGGCGGGCGATGCGTGTCGTCCTGTTGCATCCGGAGGAGGGACACCTGCTGCCAGGCGGGGTCGGGGTACTCGGCAGCCTCGAGACCCGAGGTCAGTGCCGCCAGGGGGATCTGGCGGTGGATCTGTGTATCAGCCCGTCGGCGCTGAGCAGGCATGTCGCCGAATTGGTCGGGGCGGGCTACGTCAGCCGCCACGCCGACCCAGGTGACGGGCGCGCGACCCTCATCCAGATCACCCCCGATGGCCGCGAACTGTTGCGCAGCGTCCGTACCTCGCGTGCGCGGGGATTACAGACGGCGCTCGCCGACTGGAGCGAGGACGACGCCGCGCGGGCGTACCTGGCGGTACAGCAGCTCAGGAACGCGCTCACCACGCACGCGCACCGCACCGCACCGGGACAGCACCGCCCCGGTCCGACACAGAATCAGGAAGTAGATGTCTAGTTCAGTCGAGGCGGTGACACCGCGTGATCCCTTCGCGATGACCCACCGCGAAATCCTCGAAGCGATGACCGGACTGCTCGCGGCGCTGTTCACCGCGCTGTTGAGCACCACGATCGTCGCGACCGCCCTGCCCACCATCATCGGCGACCTGCAAGGGTCGCAGACCGCCTATGCCTGGGTCATCACCACGGCGCTGCTCGCCAACGCCGCCTCCACGCCTATCTGGGGCAAGTTCGCCGATCTGTTCAACAAGAAGGTGCTGGTCCAGTCGGCCATCGTTATCTTCGTCATCGGTTCGATCATCGCGGGCTTTGCCCATAACGTGCCAGTGCTGCTCGTCGCCCGCGTCGTTCAGGGCATCGGCATGGGCGGACTGACCGCACTCGTCGTCGCCATCATCGGCTCGATCGTCTCGCCGCGCGAACGCGGCAGGTACTCCGGCTACATGGGCGCGGTCATGGCGGTGTCCATGTCCGGCGGGCCTATTCTCGGCGGTGTCATCGTCGACAGCCCGCTCGGCTGGCGCTGGTGCTTCTTCGTCTGCGTGCCGCTGGCGGTCATCGCGCTCGTGCTGTTGCAGCGGACGCTGCGTCTGCCCACCGAACGCAAGGAAGGCGTCTCGATCGACTGGCTCGGCGCCGCACTGCTGACCGGCGGAGTGTCGGTACTGCTCATCTGGGTGTCCTTCGCGGGCAAGGCGGGCTACTACGACTGGATCTCCGGCGAGTCCGCGCTCTACGTCGGCGTCGGTGTGCTGCTGCTGCTCGCGATGGTGTGGGTGGAATCGCGCGCGAAGTCGCCCATCATTCCGCTGCCGATCGTCACCGAGCGCACCACGGGACTGGCGATCATCGCCTCTGTCGCCGTCGGCATGGGTATGTTCGGCGCGACCACCTTCCTCGGCCAGTATTTCCAGACGGCACGGGGATTCTCACCGACGATCGCCGGTGTGCTGACCATTCCGTTGGTCGCGGGCATGCTGGTCGGCTCGGTCGGATCGGGACAGCTGATCACCCGTTTCGGCAAGTGGAAGGGTTTCGTCGTCACCGGTGCCGCGCTGCTGGTGGTCGGATTCGCACTGCTCTCGACAATCGACCACGCCACGAGTCTGTGGCAGGTCGGGGTCTACATCGCCGTCGTCGGCTTCGGTGTCGGCATGATGATGCAGAACCTCGTGCTCGCGGTGCAGAACACGGTGAGCGTGCACAATATCGGCGCCGCTTCCAGCAGTGTCGCGTTCTTCCGCACCTTCGGCGGCGCGATCGGGGTCTCGGTGCTCGGTTCGGTGCTTGCCACCAGGGTGGGCGAACTGTCCGCGCAGGGATTCGACAGGATCGGTATGCGGTCCGGCTCCTCGGGCGGCAGCAACCTGGATATCGGCGCGCTGCCCGCCCCGATCGCCCAGATCGTGCGCGCCGCCTACGGTGACGCGACCGGCCGGATCTTCCTGATCGCGGCGGGCGCGACCATCGTCGCGCTGATCGCGGCGGCCCTGCTGCCGAACAACCCGTTGCGCCGGACCATCGATATCGACCCCGCGCTCGACCCCATGCGGGTGGACGCCGAGGACGATGCCGCGATGAACGACCAGCGGCAGAAGGTCGAAGTGAGCTCCGGCTCGGCGTAGTCAGTCCGGCAGTCGGCGTCGCGGAGCGGAAGAACCCGCCCGCGACGCCGGACCGACCCGAGAGCTACGCGGCCTGGGCGGCGGCGGACGGGAGCGGTGCGGTCACCGTCTCGCGCGTCCGCAGCGACGCCCACAGCGCGGCGGTGGCGGCGGTGCACGCGCCCGCGCCCGCGACGTGGAGGACGACCAGCACCGCGGGCACATCGGTGAAGTACTGCACGACTCCGATGAGAGCCTGGGCGCAGACGATCGCCAACAGGGTGAAGAGGCGGGCGCGGACGGTGGGGGTGACACCGACGGCGAAAAGGCCGAAGGCCAAACCGATCAGCAGCGCCAGATAGCCGACCAGCAACTGCGAATGCAGGTGGACCAGCGTGACGATCTCGACCTCGAGTCGCGCCACCGGACGATCGATACTCTTGTCGCCCGCGTGCGGCCCGGCGGCGGTGACCAGGGTGCCAGCCACCAGGACGGCGGCCAAGGCGACGCCGCTGAGGGCGGTGAGCCAGCGCAGCGGCGCGGGGGCGTGGACGGCTTCGATACCGTCGTCGGGCTCGCCGATCTTCGCGTACAGCACGGTCGCCAGCCACACCATCAGCATGGAGGCCAGCAGGTGGACCGCGACGGTCCACCACAGCAGTCCGGTGCGGACCGTGATGCCGCCGATGACGGCCTGCAGTACCGTTCCGCCCGGCATCAGCCACGCGTATACCAGCACCTCGTGGCGTCGTCGGGCTCTGATCACGGCGAGCACGATCAATCCGGCGAACAGACTGACCACGAAGGTCAGCAGGCGGTTGCCGAATTCCACCGCCTGGTGCACGACCGCCACCTCGGAGACACCGGTGGGGGTGAAGCTGCCGGGGAAGCATTGCGGCCATGTCGGGCAGCCGAGACCGGATGCGGTGACCCGGACGACGGATCCCGTGACGGCGATTCCCGCCTGGGTGAGGATCACCGCGAGGGCGGTCAGCCGCTGCACCCGCGGCGAGGGCAGGGGGAGTCGATCGACGAGTCCGACGAATGCGCGATACAGCACCCGACGATGGTAGCCGTCGCGTATCGCGCCTCCGCATCCGGTCTACTACAAGGCGTCGTTAGACACCGTGAACTCAGTGGAAGCGGAACAGGCGGGTGCCGAGGAACGCGCAGACCGCGCCCCACGCCGTGAGGACGATCAGGCCGAACCAATCGATCGCACCGCGCAACGCCTCTTCGAGCGTGACCGCCAGCGCACCGGAGGGAATCAGGCGGGCCAGCACATTCACCGCGGTCGGCAGATCGTCGGAGGCGAAGACGATGCTGGCGATGCCGAGCATGACGAACCACAGCACATTCGCCAGCGCGAGGACGACCTCCGCCTTCATGGTGCCGCCGAGCAGCAGGCCCATGGTCGCGAAGGTGAAAGTGCCGAGTGCGATCACCAGCGCGCCGAGCAGCAGACCGGTCGCCTCCGGGCGCCAGCCGAGCGCGACACCGATGAGACCGAGCACAATCGCCTGGAGCACCACCACGATCAGTACCGCCGCGCTCTTACCCGCGATGACACCCCAGCGTGGAAGCGCCGTGGCGCCCAACCGCTTCAGCGCCCCGTAACGGCGGTCGAAGCCGACCGCGATGGCCTGGCCGGTGAACGCCGTCGACATCACCGCCACCATCATGACGGCGGGCACGATCTTGTCCACCCGGTCGTCGCCGAGTCCGCCGAAGGGCAGCAGCGTCAACCCGACGAGCAGGGTGATCGGGATGAACATCGTCAGAAGCAGCTGTTCGCCGTTGCGCAGCAACAGGATCAGCTCGATCCGAGTCTGCGCGGTCAGCATCGCGGTGCGCGCGGCCGGGCGCGGCGCGGGGGCGAAGGTGCCCGGCTCGAAGCGGTTGGCTGCCTGGTCGGCGTGTGTCATCCGCGCAGATCCCGTCCGGTGAGTTCCAAGAAGACGTCCTCCAGGCGACGCTGATCGATGCGGATATCGGTGGCGAGCACATTGAGCCGGGCGCACCAGGCGGTTGTCGTCGCCAGCACCTGCGGGTCGATCTCGCCTTCGATCAGATAGGCTCCCGGCGCGGTCTCGCGCGGTGAGAACCCTTCCGGCAGAGCCGATTTCAGCAATTCGAGATCCAGTCTCGGCGGTGCGGTGAACCGCAGTTGCCCGGCCGCTCCGTGCGCGGTGACCTCGGCGGGTGTGCCCGCGGCGACGATCTGCCCGTGGTCGATGATGATCAGCTGATCGGCGAGTTGTTCGGCCTCGTCCATCAAGTGCGTGGTGAGCACGACGGTGACCCCGTCGCGGCGCAGCGCGTCGATCAGTTCCCACACGATCAGCCGCGCCTGGGCGTCGAGCCCGGCGGTCGGTTCATCGAGGAAGACGATCTCCGGACGCCCGACCAGCGCACAGGCCAGCGCGAGGCGCTGCTGCTGACCGCCGGACAGACGGCGGTAGGGAGTTCGTCTGGCGTCCTGCAGGCCGAGGGTGCTCAGTAACCACTCCGGATCCAGCGGATCGGCCGAATAGGCGGCGACCAGTTCGAGCATCTCACCGGCGCGAGCGCCGGGATAGGCGCCGCCGCCCTGCAACATGACACCGATCCGCGAACGCAGCCGTTCGGAGTCGGCGATCGGATCCGAGCCGAGCACCCGCACCGATCCGGCGTCGGGGGTGACGAAACCCTCGCACATCTCGACGGTGGTGGTTTTGCCCGCGCCGTTGGGGCCGAGCAGCGCGAGCACCTGCGCCCGTTCGACGTCGAAGGACAGGCCGTCTACCGCGGTGGTCTCGCCGAAACGTTTGACGACTCCATCGACGCGGACGGCGGGTCCAGAGGCAACGGTCACGATGTCACACCGTATGCCTCCGGCCGATGTGACCTGGAAGACACCCCCGCGCGCTCAGTCACCGGACCCGGCGGGCAGCACCGCGTCCACGCCGGATCGGTTCATCCGCCACGGCAGCGATTTGCGGGTCGCCAGAATCATCAGCAGACAGGTGACGATCGTGATGGCCGCGGCATAGATGAGGACGAACGGCGTGATGTCGCTGCCCGATGGCATCAGCAGCACGCTCACCGCCGCCGAGGCCACCGTCGCGGGCACGCGGAAGGCCGGTCGGTTGGCCCACGCGGCCAGCGGCACGATGCCCCACAGCAGATACCACGGTTGCACCACGGGGAACAGCAGCACGACCGCGCCGAACGCGACGCCGAGCGCGCCGACCGGATGCAGACGGCCGCTCCAGGTGGCGATCAGCAGTCGGACCACGACCAGCGCGGCGGCGGCCGCGGCGATGGGCCGGGTGATGCTCAGCAGGGCGGTGGTGTGATCGCCGAGACCGAGCAGTACTCCGCCGAATCCGGTGACCACGCCGAGCGCCGTCGGCAGCGACATCCAGCTGCGCACCGAATTGGCCGTGGTGAGGGTGTCTATCCAGCCGAATCCGAGTCCGCTGCCGAAACAGACGATGAGCATCACCGTCACGGTCACGCCGCCGAGTAGGAGCGCGGCGGTACAGATCGCGCGCCCACTGCCGCCCCAACGTCTGCCCAATGCCATCCAGACGAAGGCGAGCGCCAGCATCGAGGGAATTTTGACCGTGGCGGACAGGGCGATCAGCGTCGTGCCGGCCAGCAACAGGGTGAGGGTGTGCCCGCGGATCGGGCCGATGCGGCTCAGGGCCGCCAGGCACAGTTCCAGCCCGACCAGCATCAGGCCGATCATCATCGCTTCGTTGTGGACGCCGGAGACCAGGTGGAATATGACCAGTGGATTCGCGGCGCCGAGCCACAGCGCGGCGACGCCGGACACGCGGCACCGCTGCGCCAGGCGCGGCAGCGCCCAGACGATGCAGGCGATGCCGATCAGCGCGAGCAGTCGGTGCAACAGCACCCCGGCGAGGATGTTCTCGCCGGTGAGTTCGGCGATGCCCTTGCCGAACCAGATCGATAGCGGCCCGTACGGGGCGGGCGAGTTCTGCCAGATATTCGGGACGCTGCGCGTGAGCACATGATCCTGGCCGAGTCCCTGCACCGGGCCGACGTCGTACGGATCGAGTCCGCGTGCGGCGATTTCGCCTTGTGCCAGATAGGAATACACGTCCTGGCTGAACATCGGCGGCGCGACCGACAGCGGAATGATCCACAGCAGCAGGGTGCGATCCAATTGCGACCGGCTCAGCCTGCGGACCCGACCCGATTGCAGGCCGAGGGCGAACCGGCCGAGCAGCAGCCACGCCAGCATGACGATCACGGTGCCGAGCATCGTCACCGCCAGCCCGGAACTGTGGACCCGGGCGGGCAGGCCGAGGATGGCCTTGCCGTAGGTGGGGTTCTGCAACGTCGGCTGCGCGCCGAGACCGAGTGCGCCGATCGCCATCATCACCGAGCCGGTGGCGCCGAGCAGCCGGACCCGGCGCAATTGGGAGGTCTCGTTGGCGTTGAGGCCCGCGGCCTCGGATTCGTTGACGTGCAGCGCGTCGCTGACGGTGTGATCGGGCGGCACGTCGAGCCCGATCACGCGTCGGCCGAGGGCGATGGCGGAGGCGAACGGCTTGCTCGCGCGCAACCGGATCAGGGTGCCGGAGGTGTCCGATCGATCGTGCTCGACACCCTCTTCACCCGGTTGGCCTGACATCACCGGGTCAGCGTAGCGGATCGGGATGTCGGCTCCCGCGCTCCTGATTGCCTGTTCGGGCCGGGGATCCGGGAGGTGTCGCGCGGTGAGTCGGATCGCTGGCGAGGCGGCTGCGCGCGCGGAATTCCCCGCGCCGCCCGGGGCTCCGACGTATTTGCCGCATTATGTGTCGCACGTCACTCATTCGATGTCGGCCGTGGTCGCGCGCGCAGGCGTTTCGCGCGGTCACGCGCATCGATGTCCGATTTTTTCGCAGGTAGGGCGGCACTTGTACTCAGGGCACCCTTATTAGATTTCGGGAACGAATTCCGCCACACTGATGTTGTGAAAAGCGTGGGCTTGCGGAAAAGCGACGAAAGGCCCGGTCGTCCGGCTGGTGCCGCGTCGTCCGCTGCCACCGTGACGGTCGGCGCGGAAGGACATACTCGCGCCGCCATCGTTCAATTACTTCTCGAAGAGGGTCCGATCACCGCGACCGCCATCGGGACCAAGCTCGGACTGGCCCCCGCCGGCGTGCGACGCCACCTCGACGCCCTCATCTCTTCCGGTCAGGCCCGCGCGGGTCGTTCCGCGCCGTGGCAGCAGAAGGGACGCGGTCGCCCGGCCAAGCAGTACCAGCTCACCGCCGCGGGCCGGGGCACGCTCGGTCACGCCTACGACGATCTGGCCGGCGCCGCGATCCGGCAACTCGGTGAGATCGGCGGCGAGCAGGCCATCACCGAGTTCGCGCGGAAACGGGCACGCACTATCGTGGCCGGGATCGCCGCCGTCGGGGACCATACTCCCGAGATCACCGAGGCCAAGGCCACGGAGATCGCCGAGGCGTGCACGGACGCCGGTTTCGCCGCCACCACCCGCAAGGTGGGCGCCGGTGTGCAGATCTGCCAGCACCACTGCCCCGTCGCCCATGTCGCGGAGGAATTCCCGCAACTGTGCGAGGCGGAGCTCGAAGCGTTCCGCGAGGTGCTCGGTACCCATGTGCAGCGGCTCGCGACGATCGCCAACGGCGACTGCGCGTGCACCACGCACGTGCCGCTGCTGGTCATACCGGCAACGGAGACTTCTCCATCACCCGTCGCGCAGCCCGCGGCGGTACGTACGAACGACGACTCCGGAAGGAGTGCCGAATGACGACGACCTCCGCGGCGAGCCGCGAAACCGCGCCTGTGCAGGTACCGGCTTTGACCCAGGAAGAGACCATCGCTTCCCTGGGCAAATACGGTTACGGCTGGGCCGATTCGGATGTGGCCGGTGCCAGCGCGCAACGAGGCCTGTCCGAGGCTGTCGTCCGCGACATCTCGGCCAAGAAGAACGAGACCACGTGGATGCTCGAACAGCGTCTCAAGGCGCTGCGCATCTTCGATCGCAAGCCCATGCCGAACTGGGGTTCCAACCTCGACGGCATCGACTTCGACAACATCAAGTACTTCGTGCGCTCGAGTGAGAAGCAGGCCGAGAGCTGGGAAGACCTGCCCGAGGACATCAAGAACACCTACGACAAGCTCGGCATCCCGGAAGCGGAGAAGCAGCGTCTGGTCGCCGGTGTCGCCGCGCAGTACGAGTCCGAGGTCGTGTACCACTCGATTCGCGAAGACCTGGAGAAGCAGGGTGTCATCTTCATGGACACCGATACCGGTCTGCGTGAGCATCCGGAGATCTTCGAGCAGTATTTCGGCTCGGTGATTCCGGCGGGCGACAACAAGTTCTCCGCGCTGAACACCGCGGTGTGGTCGGGCGGCTCGTTCATCTACGTGCCGCCCGGCGTGCAGGTCGACATCCCGTTGCAGGCCTATTTCCGGATCAACACCGAGAACATGGGCCAGTTCGAGCGGACCCTGATCATCGTCGACGAGGGCGCCTACGTGCACTACGTCGAGGGCTGCACCGCGCCGATCTACAAGTCGGATTCGCTGCATTCGGCGGTGGTCGAGATCATCGTGAAGAAGGGCGGCCGCTGCCGCTACACCACCATCCAGAACTGGTCGAACAACGTCTACAACCTGGTCACGAAGCGGGCCAAGGCCGAGGCGGGCGCGACCATGGAGTGGATCGACGGCAATATCGGTTCCAAGGTCACCATGAAGTACCCGGCGGTCTGGATGACCGGCGAGTACGCCAAGGGCGAGGTGCTCTCGGTGGCGTTCGCCGGTGAGGGCCAGCACCAGGACACCGGTGCGAAGATGCTGCACCTGGCGCCGCACACCTCCTCGACCATCGTGTCGAAGTCGGTGGCGCGCGGCGGCGGTCGCGCGTCCTACCGGGGTCTGGTCCAGATCAACAAGGGTGCGTACGGCTCCAAGTCGACGGTGAAATGCGACGCGCTGCTGGTCGACACCATCAGCCGCTCCGATACCTACCCCTACGTCGACATCCGCGAGGACGACGTGACCATGGGCCACGAGGCGACCGTCTCGAAGGTGTCGGCGGATCAGCTGTTCTACCTGATGAGTCGCGGGATGACCGAGGACGAGGCGATGGCGATGGTGGTGCGCGGCTTCGTAGAGCCCATCGCCAAGGAATTGCCGATGGAATACGCGTTGGAACTGAACCGGCTCATCGAGCTGCAGATGGAAGGGGCCGTCGGCTGATGGCGACTGGCGTTGTTGGCGCGATCGAGGGCGAGAACCCGACGGTCAAGCCGATCCAGAACCCGGGTGCCGGAGCGGCGACCAACAAGGGCGAGGTTTTCACCTCGTTCGACGTGAACGCGTTCGAGGTGCCCTCCGGCCGCGACGAGGAGTGGCGGTTCACCCCGCTGCGCCGACTGCGCGGCCTGCACAACGGCACCGCCGTCCGCGACGGCGCGGCCACGGTCGAGGTCGGCGCGGTCGACGGTGTGACGGTGCAGGTCGTCGGGCGCGATGACGCCCGCCTCGGCCGGGCCGGTGTGCCCGCCGATCGGGTTGCCGCCCAGGCGTATTCGGGTTTCGAAACGGCCACCGTCGTCTCGGTGCCCTCGGAGACCGAGGTCGCCGAGGCGATCGTCGTCACGGTCACCGGTCCGGGTGAGGGTAAGACCGCCTACGGCCACCTGCTGATCCAACTCGGCAATTTCGCGGTCGCCACCGTGGTCATCGACCAGCGGGGGAGCGGCACCTACGCCGAGAATGTCGAATTCGTCCTCGGTGACAGCGCCAAGCTGACCGTCGTCGCGGTGCAGGACTGGGCCGACGACGCGGTCAACGCGACCGCGCACCACGCGAAGCTGGGTCGCGACGCGACGCTGCGCCATATCGCCGTCACCCTCGGCGGGGATCTGGTGCGACTGACCGGCACCGTGAAATACGACGGACCCGGCGGCGACGCCGAACTGCTCGGCCTGTATTTCGCCGACGCGGGCCAGCATTTCGAACAGCGCCTGCTCGTCGATCACTCGCAGCCCAACTGCAAATCCAATGTGCTGTACAAGGGTGCGTTGCAGGGCGATCCCCATTCGCCCAAGGGCGATGCCCGCACGGTGTGGGTCGGCGATGTGCTGATCCGCGCCGCTGCCGAGGGCACCGACACATTCGAAGTGAATCGCAATCTGGTGCTCACCGACGGCGCCCGCGCCGATTCGGTGCCGAACCTGGAAATCGAGACCGGTGAGATCGCCGGCGCCGGACATGCCAGCGCCACCGGCCGTTTCGATGACGAGCAGCTGTTCTACCTGCGCGCGCGCGGCATCCCGGAGGATGTGGCGCGTCGCCTGGTCGTGCGTGGCTTCTTCCACGAGATCATCCAGAAGATCGCGGTCCCCGAGATCAGGCAGCGGCTGGAGACGGCCATCGAGGCCGAACTCGCCGCCATCGGCGTCTGATCCGCAACCCATACTCCCGCAAAGGAATTCGAATTCGATGACCACCTTGGAAATCAAGGACCTGCACGTCGAGGTCGCCAACCCGGACGAGTCCGGCGCGCCCATCACAATCCTCAATGGCGTCGACCTCACCGTGAGATCCGGTGAGACCCACGCCATCATGGGCCCGAACGGCTCCGGTAAGTCGACGCTGTCGTACGCGATCGCCGGGCATCCCAAGTACACGGTGACCAAGGGCTCGATCACCCTCGACGGCGAGAACGTCCTCGAGATGTCGGTCGACGAGCGCGCGCGGGCCGGGCTCTTCCTCGCCATGCAGTATCCGGTCGAGGTGCCCGGCGTCTCGATGTCGAACTTCCTTCGCACCGCCGCCACCGCGGTCCGCGGCGAGGCCCCCAAGCTGCGCACCTGGATCAAGGAGGTGAAGGAGGCGATGAACGAACTCGAGATCGACGCCGCCTTCGGCGAGCGCAGCGTGAACGAGGGTTTCTCCGGCGGCGAGAAGAAGCGTCACGAGATCCTGCAGCTCGGCCTGCTCAAGCCGAAGATCGCCATCCTGGACGAAACCGACTCCGGTCTCGACGTGGACGCGCTGCGCATCGTCTCCGAGGGTGTCAACCGCTACCGCGAGCGCGAGGACGGCGGCGTGCTGCTGATCACCCACTACACCCGTATCCTGCGCTACATCCAGCCGCAGTTCGTGCACGTCTTCGTCGGCGGGCGCATCGTCGCCCAGGGCGGCCCCGAACTCGCCGAGGAACTCGACGCCAACGGCTACGTGCGTTTCACGCAGAACTCGTCCACCCCGTCTGCGTCGCCGACTGCCGTCCCCCAGACCGCGACCGCTGGAGCCTGATATGACCGCAGCGTCTGTGACGGGCCGTACCGTCGACGTGGCCCGCGTCAGGGCCGATTTCCCGATCCTGAGCCGAACGGTCAGGGACGGGAAGCCGTTGGTGTACCTGGACTCCGGCGCGACGTCTCAGCGGCCCACCCAGGTGCTCGATGCCGAACGCGACTTCCTGATCACCAGCAACTCCGCGGTCCATCGCGGAGCGCATCAGCTGGCCGAGGAGGCGACCGACGCCTACGAGGGCGCGCGGGTCGATATCGGCCGGTTCGTCGGAGTCGACCCCGGCGAGATCGTGTTCACCAAGAACGCGACCGAATCGCTGAATCTGGTCACCTACTCCTTCGCCGACGAGCGGTTCCCGTACCACGTCGGCCCCGGCGACGAGATCGTCATCACCGAGTTGGAACACCACGCGAATCTCGTTCCGTGGCAAGAACTCGCGCGCCGTACCGGGGCGACTCTCAAGTGGTACGGCGTCACGGGGGCGGGTTCGGTGGGCGACAGCTCAGCGGGGCGGATCGATCTCGATTCGCTCGAATTGTCGCCCGCCACCAAGGTCGTCGCGTTCACCCACCAGTCGAATGTCACCGGGGCGATCGCACCCGTCGCCGAATTGGTGCGCCGCGCCAAGGCGGTCGGCGCGCTCGTCGTACTCGACGCCTGCCAGTCGGTGCCGCATATGCCGGTGGATTTCCGTGAACTCGGCGTCGACTTCGCCGCGTTCTCGGGCCACAAGATGCTCGGTCCGTCCGGTGTCGGCGTGCTCTACGGCCGACGCGCGCTGCTCGAGGAGACGCCGCCGTTCATCACCGGCGGTTCCATGATCGAGACCGTGTTCATGGATCACAGCACCTACGCCCCGCCCCCGCAGCGCTTCGAGGCCGGCGTGCCGATGACCTCCCAGGTGGTCGGATTGGGCGCGGCCGTGCGGTATCTCGAAGCGATCGGCATGGACGCCGTCGCGGCGCACGAACACGCGCTCGTCGGCGCCGCGCTGGACGGCCTCGGCGCGATCCCCGGCGTCCGAATCGTCGGCCCGACCGAGAATGTGAACCGCGGTGGCGCCGTGGCGTTCGTAGTGGACGGCATCCACGCGCACGACGTCGGCCAGATCCTCGACGATCAGGGCGTGGCGATCCGGGTCGGACACCACTGCGCGTGGCCGCTGCACCGCCGTTTCGGCATCGCGGCGACGGCACGGGCCTCCTTCGCGGTCTACAACACGCACGACGAGGTGGACGCACTGGTCGCGGCCGTGCGGAAGGCTCAGAGTTTCTTCGGGGTTGGATAGCACATGCGCATGGAGCAGATGTACCAGGAAGTGATCCTGGACCACTACAAGCACCCCCATCATCGCGGTTTGCGGGAACCGTACGGCGCCGAGGTGCACCACGTGAACCCGACCTGCGGTGACGAGGTGACCCTGCGCGTCCGGCTCGGTGACGACGGTGATGTCGCCGACGTCTCCTACGACAGTCAGGGCTGTTCGATCAGCCAAGCCGCGACCTCGATCCTGGCCGACCAGGTGATCGGTCTCCCGGTGCAGCAGGCGCTGAAGGTGGTCGACTCGTACAACGAGATGATCTCCAGCCGCGGCACCGTCGAGGGTGACGAAGACGTGATCGGCGACGGCATCGCGCTGGCGGGGGTGTCGAAGTACCCGGCCCGCGTGAAATGCGCGCTGCTGGGCTGGATGGCGTTCAAGGACGCGGTGGTCCGGATAACCTCGGCCGAGGAGGCCGAGCGGACAATGGGCACGAATGGGGCTACATCATGAGCGAGACACCGGTAACCGAGTCGGCGGAGCAGATCGAACAGGTCGAGCTGTCGGCGGAGGAGATCAAACACCTCGAGGATATCGAGGAGGCGATGCGTGACGTCGTCGATCCCGAGCTCGGCATCAATGTGGTCGATCTGGGTCTGGTCTACGGCATCGCGGTCGAGAACGAGATCGCGAAACTGGATATGACCCTGACCTCGGCGGCCTGCCCGCTCACCGATGTCATCGAGGACCAGACCCGCAACGCGCTGGTGCGCAGCGGGTTGGTCGAGGATCTCGAGATCAATTGGGTCTGGATGCCCCCGTGGGGCCCGGACAAGATCACCGAGGACGGTAGGGAGCAATTGCGCGCCCTCGGCTTCACGGTCTAGATCCGCCGTCGCGGTGGCCGCCCCGAACGGGGCGGCCTTTTTTCATACCGTGACCGGGTACGTTTGCGATAGCCGTTGGCTCCCAATGGAATTGCTGGACAATTCGGCTCGGCTGAAGCAAGATCGCCCCGTTGACGTTCTCGAATGGAGTCTTGTCGTGTCCGTGTTGCGCAAGTCGGCCCTCGCGGTCGCCGTCTCGTCGACCGCCGCTTTCGCCGTCATCGGCGCGGGTTCCGGTCCCGCCGACGCCGCGGGAAAGTATTACGGGACGCTCGCGGTGTCCCGGACCACCGGCAAAGTGGTCGCGGCGGTGGACCATCCGAGCCGGGTGAGCGCCGATGCCGAAGCCATCCGCGAATGCGCCGTCTACGACTGCGAATTGGTGCAGCGTTTCGTCGACGGCTGCGCCGCGATCGCCAGGGGAGCCGACGGCCGATACGGCTGGGCCGCCGCGGGTACCAGGACCGAGGCCGAGCAGTTCGCGATCGCCGCGCTCGGTGAATCCGCGCCGCCTTTCCCTGATCTCGGCAGCGCGCAGCCGCGTCCCGCGGATATCGCGGTCTCCGCGTGCACGAAGAACGCGAGCTGACCGATCTGATCCGATGACGAGTCGCGGGAACACCGCGATCCTTGATTCGAACCTCTCAGATCGAGAAACTCGAATCAGCTGACTATTTCCCGGGCCACCCGGCAGCTGTCTATTAATTCGCTGTCCCGCAGCTGATTTGGCAAATATCGTGCGATGCGTCAGTATTCGAACCGCAAATATAATTTTCACGTGGGGAGAAATCTGAATGTCTTTGTCGGGCAAGGCCGCCCTCGGCCTGATCGCATCGTCCGCGACAGCGATCATCGCTCTCGGGTCGGGTACGGCAACCGCCGCTGACGACTACTACGGTTCGCTGGCGCTCGGCGTCACGCCGAACGCGATCATCGTCGGTTCCGGCGTCAACTACCGGGATCAGGATGGCGCGGATGTCCGGGCGCTGCACGAATGCGGTGTCTCGAACTGCGAGATCATCGTGCAGTTCCGCAATGCCTGCGGTGCGGTCGCGGTGCGTGGCAACGAGGTCTCCTGGGCCGGTGGCTACACCCGTATCGAGGCCGAACAGGCCGCGCTGGCCGGTCTCGGCCCCGACCCGTCACCACTGCTGGTCAGCCTCGGCAGCGCCTCGCCCGCGCGGGCCCGAGTGATGACCTCGGAGTGCGCGGGCTGATCGACGCCGCGGAAAGGGGGTACGGACCGATCCGGATCCGTACCCCCTTTCTCGTATGCGGGCTCGGCGCCGATGCGCCGCGCGACTAGAACCCGATCTGTACGCCACCGAGAATCGTGTGCAGGTCGGTCCGGTACCGCGGTAGATCGCCGACTTTCACCTGGCTGCTCACCTGGATCGGGTGCACCGCCGTCCCGGCGCGGAACGCGAGTTCGAGATATTCGTAATGGATATCGATACCGGCGCTGGTGGCGGTACCCGTAATGCGACGACCTCGAACACCGCAGACGTCGACATTCTCCGAACTCGATTGGCGCCAGCCCGGCGCGGTGGCCCTGACTCGGGTGAGGTGCGCGAGCGCGGCCTCGACATCGGAGAGCGCGCTGAACGTGGCGATGGTGACCATCGCCGTGCCCATACTGCCGTTATCGGTCGGATGGTCGAAACGGTTCACGACGAATCCCGGAGACGAGCCGTTCACCCACGACATCGTCCACCCCGGTAACCGGGGAACGCGGATCGTGATCCAACCCGGCCGCGGTTCGCTGGTGAAGAACTCGTCCGTCGAATCGCCCGCGGTGCACACCGATTCGACGCTCGCCACCGGCCGGGCCTCCGGCTCGGCGGTAGGCAGTTCCGATGTGCCGCAGGCAATCACCAACGCCGTCGCGATCCCGGCGAGAATCACGTGCTGCCCGGTACGCCACATCCCTGTCATGAGCGCACAGCGTAACGGCATCGGTGATCTATTTGTCGACCGTTCAGCATGTGACCGACGAGTAGGTTACCGCCGGTTACGGGATCGCGACGGTGCGCAGGTGGCACCGCCTCCGACCGCCGATCATCAAAGTCGGACCGAAGGGGGCCTGCGCCGTGTGGGGGCAGGCCGGCGCGGCGCGGGTTCGCGCTACCGCGAAGCCGTTCCGGCCTGCGCTCGCGTCAGCGCGACGGCCTGCGGATCCACGTCGGGCCTGCCGGTGCCGGTGGTGATCAGCTCGCGCAGGCTCGTCTCGATGTAGAAGGTCCAGCCCTTGCGGCAGGCGTCGAAACATTCGAACCGTGGGACCAGACCGACGTGGGTGAAGCGGAGTTCGGTGCCGCCGTCGACCTCGGTGATATCGAATCGGATCTCGGTGTCGTTCCATTCGGTCTTGTCGTCGACGAATTCGATCCAGTTGTCCAGCACGCGCCATACCACGCTGCCGCCCGGGACGACCTCGGTAACCCTGATGGTGCTGCGGTGCACGCCGGGAACTTCATAGGTGAACACGTCACCGGGGTGCGCGGAATTCCCGACGAGGGTTTCCGACCACCATCGGCGGACGTCGAGCACGGCGTCGGTGACGGCTTCGGGGGTTCGGTTCGAGGTGATCGTCGTCGTGAAGCTCTGTTCGGACATGGCTTTCTCCATTCGGCGAGGAGGAGGGGAATCGGCCGCAATATTCAACCGATTGGTTGACAGTAGCGCCGGAATGCGGAATATTCAACCGTATGGTTGAGGATTCTCGGGAACGACTCGACGTGGTGTTCCACGCACTATCGGATTCCACGCGTCGTTCGATGCTGCGCAGTCTGGCTCGTCGCCAGTGCAGCGTCGGCGAGTTGGCTGCGCCGTTCGATATCTCGCTGGCGGCCGCGTCGAAGCACATCAAGGTGCTCGAGCGGGCCGGGCTGGTGCGGCGGAGCGTGCGAGGACGCACGCATATCTGCAGGCTCGACGCTCGTCCGCTCCAGGACGGCGTCGAATGGATGCGCTTCTACGAACGTTTCTGGAACGAGAGCCTCGACGCACTGGAGACCGCACTGCGACAGGAGGATCAAGGTGAGTGAATACGGTGAGGTCGTCGAGGCGGCCACCATCCGCGTAGAACGGCTGCTGCCTGGACCGATCGAACGGGTCTGGGCGTACCTGACCGATGTCGACAAACGCGCCACCTGGCTGGCGGGCGGCCTGCTCGAGCAGCGCGCGGGCGGTCGCGTCGAACATATCTTCCGGATCCACGAACTCACCGGGGAGGGCGACCCGGACGATATCGCCGACCGCCGTCACGGCGAGGTGCTCGAATGCGTTCCGCCGCGCCTGCTGCGCCACACCTGGAGTACCGGCGGCGAACTCGCCGATTCGGTCGTGACGTTCGCGCTCGCGCCGGTGGGCGACAAGGTGCGCCTGGTCGTCACGCACAGCGAGTTGCCGACGCGGGACGAGATGGTCGACGTCGCCTCCGGGTGGCATACGCATCTGGATATCCTGCGGGATCGCCTCGAACAACGATCGCCCGAGACGTTCTGGCCGAAACTCGGCAAGCTGCGGGGCGAATACGAGGCGATGCTGCCCTGACCATCGCGGCGCGACCACACCGATTCGGACCAGGAGGCGTGACAGGGACGCCGGGAAGATCGGAAAAGAGTGCGGAGCCGGGCCGTAGCGGAGATGATGCGGTGGTGGACGACACGACCTATCGGATGACGCGTGCGTCGTTGCACGGGGTGGCGGAACTGCTGATCGCGGGTCCGCAGTACCGGATATTCGAGACCATCCGGCTGCGGGCGGCGCTCGGTGGATTCGGTGGCGTGAGACTGGCGGTGTCCGCGGTGGGAACCGAGCTGGTCGGCCCTGGCGGGCGCGTACCGCTGGAAGGGACCTATGGCGCGATCGCGTCGGCGCTGGACCTCGTGCCGGGTCCACCCGAGGGCGTGTACGCCGATGGCAGCGGTGCGCGGCTCACCGATGAGGTACGCGTCGACCGGGACGCCGCCTCGCTGATCGGCGACTGGTTCGGGGTGGGCGACGCGGCGCTACGGCGTCTCGCGCCCGATACCACCCCGGTGCTGTGGCCGGAGCATTTCGATCTGTCGGCCACCGTCGACGACGTGAATTACGGTGTGTCGCCCGGTGATGGACAACATCCGGGCCCGTACGCCTACGTGGGACCGTGGACCGCGCGCACCGGCGCGTTCTGGAACGCTTCCTTCGGCGCGCTGCGCCCACGCGAGGAGGTGGCGACCGTCGCGTCGTTGCTGTCGTTTTTCGAAGAAGGCCGGCGCAACGCCGCAGCCGGATAGCGTGACCGTCACCACTGGATTCCCTTCGCGCGACGTGGTAGCCGCGTAACCGGGTGACGGATTCCCGTGCACCTTCGCGGTGACGGGTCGGTCAGCGCGATCGGGTTGCCCGATTATCGCCGGCAAGTCGTCCGCGACGGATGAGCGACCGTTTGGTACCGGGGGCGATCGGGGGCAGCGTCACCTCCGAATCCGGTTCGGGCTCCGCGGGATTCGGACGCACGAACAGTGTCACGGAGGCGGCGGCGGTGAATCCGCTGCGCCGCATGAGGGTGGCCGATGCGGTGTTGCGGCCTTCCACGTCGGTGACGATGCGGCGGGCGCCGCGCGCGAACAGCGCGTCCGAGCAGATCTCGACCAGTCGTCGGGCGATGCCCCGGCCCCGCATGTCGGGGGCGACGGCGATCCACTCCAGGTAGGCCCAGTCTTCGCGGAGTTCGAACTCCATCGAACCGAGCACGAAACCGACCACCCGATCCGAATCCAGCGCCACCCAGCACGCGCCGTCCGGACTGTCGAGGTGTTCGGCCACCGAGGTGAGCGACCACGAGGTATAGGGCTTGGCCGTGACGTCGAAAACCGCGTGCCCTAGATCGAGTACCTGACGTAGGTGGCCGAGGCCCATCGGGACGATCGCTGTGACGGAGTCCATACCATTCAGTTTGCCAGGAGTATGCCGAGGTCCGGCCAATGTTCGCGGGCCGACCTTCGGCAAGTCGGTTGCCGGATCGTGACCGTCGTGATGATCATTGTCAGGTGTGGCTAACCGATGATGTGATCTCGCTACGACCGATCACGGTGGCCGATGCGCGGGTGCATCTGGCCGGCGAAGACAGTGAACTGGTCCGCTGGGTGAGCGGCAGCGCGAGCACCCTGGACGAGGTGATCGCTCATTTCCAGCGGTGCGAGCAGGCATGGGCGCGGCAGGGACCGGCGCGCACCTTCGCCATCACCGAGCGTGCGGACGACATTCTGGTGGGAACCCTCGACGTGCGGACAGGGCTGGAATTCCTCGCGGCGGGCCAGGCGGATCTGGCCTACGGGCTCCATCCGGACCGGCGGGGCCGCGGTCTCGCGACGCGGGCGGTGGTGCTCGGCTGCCGTTTCCTGGCTCGTGCCGGTCTGGCCGAGGAAGCGGTGCTGCGCATCGATCCGGCGAACGCGGCGTCGGTCGCGGTCGCGCGCCGGGCCGGTTTCCACTACTTCCGCAGCACTGACGAACCGGGCCAGGGTCGACTCGACTGGTACTACCAGGCTGTCTGACCGGCGGTCAGGCCCCTTTTCGCGCCGCCGTCTTCCTGGCGGACTTCGCCGCGGGCTTGTCCGCCGCCTTCTTGTCCGCCGCCTTCTTGGCGGCGCCCTTTTTGGCCGGAGCCTTTTTGGCGGCGACCTTTTTGGCGGCGACCTTTTTGGCGGCGGCCTTCTTCGCCGGCGCGGCTTTCGCCGGCGAACCGTTGTCCTCGGCTGCCCTGCGGCCACTGGCCTCGAGGCTGCGCTGCAGTGCGGCGACCAGATCGACGACCTCGGCGTCCATCGCGGCGGGCGCGGCTTCCTCGCGGCTGACGACTTTGCCGGTGCCGCTGGCGACGGCCTCGTCGAGCACCTTCTTCAGCTCGATCTGGTATTCGTCCTTGAACAGCGTCTGATCGAAATCGTCGGACATGGTCGCGACCAATGTCTCGGCCATATCGATCTCTTGGGAGCGTGGTTCGGACACTCCGTCCAGGGATTCGAATTCGACCGCGCGCACCTCGTCCGGCCACAGCAGGGTCTGCAGCACCAGGACACCGTCGCGCACCCGCATCGCCGCGAGCCTGGTCTTCTGCCTGAGGGTGAAATGCACCAGCGCGGTGCGGTCGATGCGCTCCAGCGTGGTGGCCAGCAGCACGTACGCCTTGGGCGTATTCGAGTCCGGTTCGAGGTAGTAACTCTTGTCGAACAGGATCGGATCGATCTGATCCGACGGCACGAATTGCAGCACCGGAATCTCGTGTTTCTCGGCCACGGGCAATTTCGAGAAATCCTCGTCGGTCAGGATGACCTTGTCGCCTTCGGGAGATTCGTAGGCTTTATCGATATCGGCGTACTGCACGGATTTCCCGCAGACCGTGCAGACCCGGTCGTATTTGATCCGGCCGCCGTCCTCGGCATGGACCTGGTGGAACCGGATGTCGTGATCCTCGGTGGCGGTGTAGACCTTGACAGGGACGTTGACCAGCCCGAATGCAATCGAGCCCTTCCAGATAGCTCGCATCTGTCCATGATGGCGGAACCTATTCGAATCTGCGAGCAATGCTGGCCGCGCGCCGCTCCGGGGGCGCGGCGCGCGGTCGCGGAATATGTCCGCCCGGTCGGACCGCTCTTGCCGAGGAGCGTCCGGCGGGCTCGGTCAGCGTCGGTGGCCGGAGACGGTCGCGCGCACGAGCATGCGGCGCAGGTGTGCGGGGAGGGCGGCGAAAAGCGCGTTCATCGCGGCGACCGTGCCGGGCAGATCGGTCCGGCCGGACAGGTACGCGCGTTGCAGCGCGGTCGGCAGGGTGAAGAAGGTGTCGAAGAATTCCGGAACGTCCTCGGGTGGCATGGCAAGCAGCGCGCGCAGGCCGGCCGCGCGCAATGCGGCGACGGCGCGCGTCCGTACCGGCCGTACCGGGGCGTCGGCCGCCACCGCGTCGGCCGCCGCGAGTGATGCCGCGACGCTGTAACCCGTCGCCGGATGGACGAATCCGCCCGCCGCACCGAACCGGGTGCGCCCCGGACGTCCGCCCTGCACCGGGAACCGCACCCGCTCGATCGTCTCGTCGCCGTCGAGTTCGATTCCACGCGAACGCAATCGGTGCACGAGACGATTTCGCAGAACGGTGGTGGTGAGCGCGGGTCGCCCCGCCAGGCAGGTCTCCTCGAGCAGCATCCTGCCGCCGCCGAGCGGTACCGCGTACAGAAAAGACGGCGGCGCAACGGATTCCGCGCCGTTATCGCCTCGCCAGTCCATGAAACTCGGCTCGATGCCATCGGCGCGTTCGGGTCCGACGACCACGCCGTAGGCCGTCTGTTCGGCCAGGTCGGGGGAGCGGCCGACACCGCGGGCATCGATCACCCGGTCGGCGGCCAGCACGGTCCCGGACGCGCATCGCACCGCATCGCGGCCCAGGTCGATCGCCCGATCCGCGAGCACCGTCGCGCCGGCGATATCGAGCGACTCACGCAGCCGCTCGGTATCGAAGACGACGTAGCGCCGATCCACCTCGTGGCGACGATGTCCCCACGCCACCGGACGGTCGACGGTCGCGGCGACGACATCCGAATCGAGCCATTCCGGAAGTTCGTCGGCCCAGGCCGCGTAGGTCGCGGTCCACCGCCGCCGGGGCACGGGATCGACCACCGTCACCGCGAGCCCGCGTGCCAGGCAGCGAGAGGCCACGGCTCGTCCCGCCGGGCCGAGCCCGCAGACGACGACCCGGTCGTTCACCGGGGTGTCCCGCCGGGCCGCGCGGTCACCGAGCGGACGTGCACCGGGTGCTCAGAGGCCGCCCGTCGACAGCAGTCCACCGTCGACGCGGACGGTCTCGCCGGTGATCCACGCCGCGTCGTCGGAGACGAGGAAGGCGATGAGGCGCGCGACGTCCTCCGGGGAGCCGAGACGTTTCATCGGATAGATCTCGGCGGCCTTCTCCTCGTCGGCGGAGTAGAGGGCGTCGGCGAATTTGGTCTTGACGACGCCGGGCGCGACCGCGTTGACCCGGATCTTCGGTCCGAGCTGCCAGGCGAGTTCGTCGGTGAGCCGGATGAGCGCGGCCTTGGACGCGCCGTAGGCGGCGATGACGCCGGTGGAACGGATACCGGCGACACTGGCGACATTGACCACCACGCCGCCGTTGTCACGCATCCACGCCTTGTACGCCTCCTGCACGTAGCCGAGGGCGGCGACGACGTTCACATCGAAGATCTTGCGTACCGCGTCCAGATCGGCGTCCATCAGCGACCCGAACACCGGGTTGATACCGGTGTTGTTGACCAGGATGTCGATCGAGCCGAATTCCGTGACGACGCGCCGCACCGCGGCGGCCCTGCTGTCGGCATCGCCCGAGTTGCCCGCCAGCGCCACGATCTGGCCCTTGTGGCCGAGTGCGCGCAGTTCGGCGGCGGCCTCCTCGAGCGGTTCCGGTTTGCGCGCGGTGATCAGCACGTTCGCGCCGCGGCGCGACAACTCGGCGGCGACCGCCTTGCCGATACCCCGGCTCGCGCCGCTGACCAGTGCGCTTCTGCCCAACAGATCGGTACTCATGGATCGGCACGTTACCGCAGCGATCGCCGCGTCAGGACGACGGTGCGGGCCGGCAATTCTCCGGTTTCCGCGGCTCTCGGCGGCCCCGAGACCGGCCGACGGAGAGTTATTGCGGTCACATGGGCATCGCGGGGTGCATGGTGTGGGTTCCGCGGCGGGTAAAATCGGTGGTTCTTGTGCATATCGCTTCGCACAATCGAGCAGAAACCGCCCAGCACCGCCTATTCGTGAGGAGCCCGTCTGTGATCACCGCGACCGACCTGGAGGTCCGGGCCGGAGTCCGCACCCTGTTGTCGGCCCCAGGGTCGGCACTGCGGGTTCAGGCGGGCGACCGGATCGGCCTGGTCGGACGCAACGGCGCGGGCAAGACGACGACGTTGCGGATTCTCGCGGGCGAGGCTGAACCATACGCGGGAAAAATCCTGCGCTCCACCGAAATCGGATACCTGCCGCAGGATCCGCGTGAGGGCGACCTGAATGTGCTTGCCCGCGACCGGGTGCTGTCGGCCCGTGGACTCGACGCCCTCATCAGGGATATGGAGAAGCAGCAGGCGCTCATGGCCGAGGTGGCCGACGAGGACGAGCGTGAGAAGGCGATCCGCAAGTACGGCAGGCTAGAGGAGCGTTTCTCCGCGCTCGGCGGATACGTCGCCGAGAGCGAAGCGGCCAGGATCTGCCACAGCCTCGGCTTGCCCGACCGGGTACTCGGTCAGGCGTTGCGCACCCTCTCGGGCGGTCAGCGTCGCCGAATCGAATTGGCGCGCATTCTCTTCTCGGCATCCGACGGCAGCGGTGGCCGCTCCGATCGCATCCTGCTGCTGGACGAGCCGACCAACCACCTCGACGCCGACTCCATCACCTGGCTGCGTGGTTTCCTGCAGAGCCACGACGGCGGCCTCATCGTCATCAGCCACGATGTGGAACTGCTGGAGGCGGTCGTCAACAAGGTGTGGTTCCTCGATGCCGTCCGCAGCGAGGCCGACATCTACAACATGGGCTGGAAGAAGTATCTGGACGCCCGTGCCACCGACGAACAGCGCCGGGTCCGGGAACGCGCCAACGCGGAGAAGAAGGCGAGCGCGCTCAAGGCCCAGGCCGCGAAACTCGGCGCGAAGGCGACGAAAGCCACTGCGGCACAGAATATGGCCAAACGCGCCGACCGGCTGCTTGCCGAACTCGATGATGTCCGCGTGGCCGACAGGGTGGCCAGGATCAAGTTCCCCGAACCCGCGCCCTGCGGCAAGACTCCGCTGATGGCCGAGAATCTGACCAAGCTGTACGGTTCGCTGGAAATCTTCACCGGCGTGAATCTGGCGATCGACCGGGGCAGCCGGGTGGTCATCCTCGGTCTCAACGGCGCGGGTAAAACGACGCTGCTGCGGCTGCTCGCCGGGGTGGAGACACCGACGGCGGGCGGTCTGGTGGCCGGGCACGGCTTGAAGGTCGGCTACTTCGCGCAAGAGCACGACACCCTCGACGACACCGCGACGGTGTGGGAGAACATCCGCCATGCCGCGCCGGACGCGGGGGAGCAGGAGTTGCGCGGTCTGCTCGGCGCGTTCATGTTCTCCGGTCCGCAGCTGGAACAACCCGCGGGCACCCTGTCCGGCGGTGAGAAAACGCGTTTGGCGTTGGCCGGTCTGGTCTCCTCGGCGGCGAATGTGCTGTTGCTCGACGAGCCGACCAATAACCTCGATCCGATCTCGCGCGAACAGGTGCTCGACGCGTTGCGCACCTACGCGGGTGCGGTGGTGTTGGTGACCCACGATCCGGGCGCGGCGGAGGCGTTGTCGCCGGAGCGGGTCATTCTACTGCCCGATGGCACCGAAGATCACTGGTCCGCCGAATACCTGGAATTGATTCAGCTCGCGTGATTCTCATCACAAGCACCCGTTGATCAGGGCCCGCCGAGTGCTTAGCCTGGAGTGACGCGCTGGCTCGGCGACTCGGAGGAAGCCATGAGCGACAGGCCCACACAAAGTAAGTCCCTTTTGGGTAAGGGCACCCGCGTCACGGGGAAATCACGTGACCGTCTACAGAATCAGTTGAAGAAGCAATACGAGGCGGGTGCAAGCATCCGCTCGCTGGCGCGCGCTACGGGACGCTCGTACGGTTTCATCCACAACGTACTGGTGGAGTCGCATGTGCAACTCCGCAGTCGCGGTGGTGCCAATCGCCGAAAGAGCCAATAGCCGCACCCCTCGAATCCGGTGCGGCGTTGTATTTTTCGCCGACACCGCGATGACACCTGCCGCGCGCCGGTCTGTCCGTGGACGCCGATCGGTCACGGAAGCAACGGAATCCGGCCTCGCGGGTACCGCGATGCGCGCGCGTCGGTGATCGGATCCACCCGTTGCCGTGGCAGCCCGTGCGGCGTCTCCGCGCGGATGATCCGCTCGCCCAGAGCTGTGCTCAGTAGCCGGGAACGGCGCCGTCGCCGTGCACGAGCAGATTGCTCAGGCTCCGGAACAGGGGCAGTCCGGTCTTTATTTCCAGATAGGCGAACTGGCCCTGCGGGTTGACCTCGAGGAAGTAGTACTCGCCGTCGAGGCCGAGTCGAAGGTCGAGCACGCCGAAACTCAGCCCGAGCGCACCCATCAGAGTGGCGAGGGATTTGCTCACCGACGCGGGCAACTGCTCGCGCGCGAATTCGACGGAGGTGTCCAGGCGGGAGTCGACTCGCCCGACACCTGCCTGCGAATCGATCCGCACCGTCCACTCGACGCCGTCCACCCACACCACGCGCAGGTCACAGGCGGCGTCGATGTAATCCTGGAAAGTGGTCGGGCAGGTGCGGATACTCGCGAGCCTGTCGAAGTCGGCGGGGCCGATGAGCCTGGTCTCGGCGAATTCGGCGCGCCCGGTGCCGATGCGTTTGTAAACCACTGGACCGGGCCGGGATTCGGCGAAGCCGCGGGCCTCGTCGGGATCATTGGTGATCAGTGTCTCCGGCACGGCGAATCCGGCCCGCAGCGCTGTCTCCAGTTGCACGATCTTGCGGCTCGCCGTGCGGTCGGCGCCCGGATCGTTGATCCACGCCGCGGGAATCGACCACAGCATGCCTTGGCTGAATCCGTCGCATTCGGCCTGGCGGTAGGCGTCGTCGGAGGCCCGGACGCCCGTGGGCACCGCGGACGGATGCGGTCTGCGCCACCAGACGGATCGGACGTCGTCGAGCCCGATGACGTGCGACATCGATCGCGTGGTGCCGAGGCGGTCGAGCCGGAAGCTGCCGAATTCGCGTGGGAAGTCACGCAGATCGAGTTGAATCGGGCTGAGCCCGTGATGTTCTCGCAACGTCGCCGCCATCGCGGTGCCGTGTAGATCATCGGATTCGGAGACGATGAGTACCGAACCCCGCGGGCCGCCTGCCACCATGCGCGGGACCGCTCAGTCGAGGCTGTCGCAGTTGATGCCGTCGTCGCTGCTCTCGAACGATTTCGTTTGGCAATAGGTGTAGCTCGCGCCGCTACCGGAGGGCAGGTCGGCGAGCCGCATCCGTTCCGCCCAGGAATTCGTGAGCTGTTGCAGCAGTTCGTCTCCCAGCGCGGGGGACGGCCGCGAGGCGATGGTCAGCGGCCGGTCGATCAGATCGATGCGCAGCCTGCGGGTGAAATCGGCGGTCGCGCCCGGCCGGATGTCCACCATGACCGGCCTCTCGTCCGCCGCGCCCCCCTCCTGTGCCGTGGAATCGAGCAGCCGGAGCACATCGTCGCGACGGAAGGTCCACGTTCCCTCGGCGACACGGACGGAGATTTCGCGTTCCGACTCGGCGACGAGTAGGCCGTGCAAGGCGGGAACGCGGTCACCCGTCGGCGCGGCCGACGCGCCGCCCGGGAGGTGGATTGCGTCGGTCATGATGTGAACTCCGATCTGCTCGCGATTAGCCAGGACCCCCGAGCGTGAACAGGATCATAACGCGCGGCGAGGCTCGATCGACCCGGTTCGGAAGATTTAAACCCCGGTGGCAAACCAGTTCGCGGGTGTCGGATGGGCTTGCACCGGAAGATTTTCGGCGGGTGCGGAACCGCCTTATCGCAAACGTGCAGCTATTTTGTTGCGGGATTTGTCGTTCCGTGTAGCAGGAGGGTGGCGGCGGCGTCGGGCCCTGGCCGGATCAGAGTCCGATCAGGTCGGGACGCTCGGCGATGGCGCGCAGGCGCGCACCCGGCTCGGCCACGAGTTTACGAGCGGTGAGATCGAGCAGTCCGCCGATCGCCGCGATCTCGGCGGCGACGGTGCCGTCGATCTTGCGGATCTCCTGGCGGATCCGGAAGGTCTTGCCGCCAGCCCATTCGAATGCGCAGTCGATCGTGACCTCATCGCCGCCGCGAAGTTCACGCTTGTACTTGATGGTCGTCTCGAGTGTCACGGGGCTGATGCCATCGGCGATCAACTTCTCCTGCGCGACCCCGGCCGCGCGCAGCAGCGCCCATCGGGCGTGCTCCCCGTATTGCAGGTATACGGCCTGATTCAGGTGGCCCTGGGTGTCGAGTTCGTATCCGCGCACCATTACCGAGACAGAGAAGGTCATGGCCGAGGCAACCCCGGCGGGGTCGCCGGATGTTCCCGAATCGCGCGATGCCTTCGTCACAACCGGATTCCCCGTCGGATGCGCGCGCATAGGAGTATGCGCGGCTCGGCGCGGTGAATTCAGCCCCGCTGCGCCGAGCGCTCGGCCCACCAGGCAGGCGCGTCGACGAAGTGATTGTCGAATTCGTCCTGGGTGGCGGCCAGATCGGCGAGGGTCGCCTCGCCCTTGGCGATGCGGTCGAGCAGTCGGAAGTAGTCGAAACGTTCCACGCCTGGCATCAGTGCGATCAGGATGCGGGCGCCGCTGTCGGGCGTCGCGCCGAAAGCGTGAGGCATCAGTTTCGGCACGACGACGGAACCGCCCGCCGCGACGGTGACGATTCGATCGCCTGCCAGCAGTTGCAGTTCGCCGTCCGCGATGTAGAACAGCTCGTCGGACAACGTGTGGTAGTGCGGCGCCGCACCGTCCGCACCCTGCGCCAGGGTGACCTCGACGGTGCTGACGGAACCGCCCGTTTCGTTCGCGTCGATCAACAGGCGGATCCGTGCCTGCTCGGTGCCGACGATCTCGGACTGCCGCGGATGCCGGATGGCGAGGTCGCGGTGCTCGGCAGCGGTGCTCATGGCTCACTCCTATGGTTCGGTACTTGATTGTTCGCTGAAATATAATTCGGTACCGAACTATATCCCGGCGAATAGAATGCTGTCCATGGCTGCCAAGAAATCGGGTCCGAGGAACTCCGATCCGGTCGACCGCATCACCGCGCAGTGGCGTCGGGAACGGCCCGATCTGGATCTGGAGGCGATGGCGATCCTCGGGCGGCTCGGCAGGCTGATGATGGTCGCCCAGGGGGAGATCGAGGCGGTCTTCACCGCGCACGGCCTGAACCGAGGCGAATTCGATGTGCTTGCGGCCCTGCGGCGTTCGGGTCAGCCGTTCGAGCTGAACCCCTCGGTCCTCGCCGATACGCTGATGCTGTCGCGGGCGGGGATGACCGGCAGGCTGGACCGGCTCGAATCCGCGGGCCTGGTGCGTCGGAGCGCCGATGCCGCCGATCGGCGCGCGATCCGAGTCGCCCTCACCGCCGCGGGGCGCGAACTCGTCGACACGGTCGTGACCGACCACATCGAGAACGAGACGAGGATGCTGGCTGTCCTCGATGCCGCGGACCGCCGCGAACTCGACCGGATCGTGCGGGTACTGCTGGAGAGTATGGAGCCCGGTTTACCCGCCCGAGCGGCGGAAATCGAGTAGTTCGCTACGCGGGTTCCGCACGCGCGCGAGCCTCACCCTGATGTTCCACGCCGCCGCTGGCGGCGCAGGAGTCAGGGAGGATCTCGATGATCGACATCATCACACTGCGGGGAACCGGGGAACCTCGCACCGCGGACGGAACGCCGGTGGGCATGCTGGGCGACGTCACCGCGCTACTCGATCGGAACCGGTTCACGGTCTTCGAGCCGGACTGGCCCGCCTCGGTGGGGCCTTCCCCCGATCTGTGGGGCCCGTCGCTGGAAACCTCGGTGCGCGAAGGCGTGGCCGCGGGGGTGCGGGCGATTCAGGATTCGCCGAATATCTGTGGGCTGCTGAGCTATTCGCTCGGCGGCATCTGCGCGTCGAAGATCCTGGAGGGTGTGCGCTCCGGCGCGTACACCAATACCGACGGCTCGCCCCTGGAGATCGCCTTCGCGGTGAATATCGCCAATCCGCTCCGCAGAGCAGGCCAGTCCGTCGGAAATCTGTGCCCGCCACAGACTTTCGGTCTGCACGGCCAGCGTGGCCCCTGGCCCCCGAATGTCGCTGTGCGCGAATACGCCAACCCGGGCGACATCATCACCTCCGTGCGGGCCGACTCGCCGCTACGTTTAGTCGACGCCGGCATCTCACCGTTCTCCTTCATCGAGGGCGCGCGCATCGGCAATCTGACGCCGCTGATCTTCGCCGAACTGCTCCGCTTCCTCATGAACGATCCGGTGTCGAACCTGAACCGCTACGCCCTGGCAGTGCAGGGCGTCATCGGCTACCTGACCCCGTGGCCCGACGGTGAGCACGTGCTCTATTCCGGCCACAATATGCCGGGCACCGGCGTCCTGTGGACCACGCACGCCGCCGAGTACATCAACGCGAATTTCTGAACGACGCGGCAGGCCGGGGGCCGTGGAGGCGGGAATCGAACCCGCGACCTCCGCACCTGCTGAGTGGGTGATCTACCTGCTGGTCTACTCCGCGGCCATAGGCGTCCTGACGCGTGGTCATTCCCTGCGGCGGACCGAGGCTTCCACGAGATCCAATACCGCGGACAGGTTTTCGTTCGTATGACCGGATGCGATTCGGGCGATCAGGCCGTCGAGGACGAGGTCGAGATAGCCGAGCAGCACGTCGGTGGGGACATCGTCGCGCAGTGCGCCCGCTGCCTTGCGGCGTTCCAGTCGGGCCAGGGTGGCCGCGGTGAGCTCCGCGGAACGCTGGGTCCATCCCGCACGGAATTCGGGATCGGTGCGCAGCCGCCGCGCGATCTCCAACCGTGTTCCGAGCCAGTTGAATTGCTCGGGATGGGTGAGCATATCGCGCATGACCTGCACGATGCCCTGATTGGCCGCGACATCGGCCATCCGTTCGGCATCCTCTTGGGCCAGGGCGAGGAAGAGGGCGTCCTTGTCGCGGAAATGGTGGAAGATCGCGCCGCGGGACAGGCCGATCGCTTCTTCGAGACGGCGCACGGTGGCACCCTCGTAACCGAATTCGGCGAAGCAGGCCCGCGCACCGTCGAGAATCTGGCTGCGCCGGGCGGCGAGGTGATCTTCACTGACCTTGGGCATGCGGACTCCTCGAGGCAATGTGAGAAGGTCCGCGCACCGCGAGACGCGGTGCGCGGACCCTCCGAACGACGACCGTGCAGTACAACGACCGTGCAGTCGATCAGCGAATCACTGATCGTCCCCGCGTGAGCGGGGAGCGAACTAACCGCGAATCATGTTGCGCAGCACGAACTGCAGGATGCCGCCGTTGCGGTAGTAGTCGGCCTCACCGGGGGTGTCGATGCGGACCACGGCGTCGAAGGTGATCTTGTCACCGTTCTCCTTGGTGGCCGTGACCTTCAGGGTCTTCGGCGTGACGCCCTCGTTCAGCTGGGTGATGCCCTCGATATCGAAGGTCTCGGTGCCGTCCAGCTTCAGCGATCCGGCCGACTCGCCCGCCGGGAACTGCAGCGGGATCACGCCCATGCCGATGAGGTTCGAGCGGTGGATGCGCTCGAAGGATTCGGTGATGACGGCCTTCACGCCCAGCAGGCTGGTGCCCTTGGCGGCCCAGTCGCGCGAGGAACCCGAGCCGTACTCCTTGCCGCCGAGCACGACCAGCGGGATACCCGCGGCCTGGTAGTTCTGCGAGGCGTCGTAGATGAAGGCCTGCGGGCCGCCGTCCTGGGTGAAGTCGCGGGTGTAGCCGCCCGAGACGTCGTCGAGCAGCTGGTTACGCAGCCGGATGTTGGCGAAGGTGCCGCGGATCATCACCTCGTGGTTACCGCGACGCGAGCCGTAGGAGTTGTAATCCTTGCGCTCGACGCCGTTGCTCTCCAGGTACTGCGCGGCGGGGGTGCCGGGCTTGATATTGCCCGCGGGGGAGATGTGGTCGGTGGTGACCGAATCGCCCAGCAGCGCGAGAACACGGGCGCCCGTGATGTCGGTGACCGGGTTCGGGGTCTGCGGCATCCCGTCGAAGTACGGGGGCTTGCGGACGTAGGTCGATTCCGGCGCCCAGTCGAAGGTCTTGCCCTCCGGGGTGGGCAGCGAACGCCAGCGCTCGTCGCCCTTGAAGACGTCCTTGTAATCCTCGAGGAACATGTCGCGGGAGATGACCCGGTCGATGGTGTCCTGGATCTCCTGCGGCGCGGGCCAGATGTCCTTCAGGAACACGTCGTTGCCTTCGGTGTCCTTGCCGAGGGCGTCGTGCTCGAAGTCGAAGTCCATGGTGCCCGCGAGCGCGTAGGCGATGACCAGCGGCGGGGAGGCCAGGTAGTTCATCTTCACGTCGGGGGAGATGCGCCCCTCGAAGTTGCGGTTACCCGAGAGGACCGCGGTGACGGTCAGGTCGTTGTCGTTGACCGCCTGGGAGATCTCCTCCGGCAGCGGACCGGTGTTGCCGATGCAGGTGGCGCAACCGAACGCGACCAGGTTGAAGCCCAGCTTGTCCAGGTACGGCCACAGGCCGGCCTTCTGGTAGTAGCCGTCGACGACCTGCGAGCCCGGCGCCATCGAGGTCTTCACCCACGGCTTGCGGGTCAGGCCCTTCTCCACCGCGTTGCGGGCGAGCAGGGCCGCGCCGATCATGACCGACGGGTTGGAGGTGTTGGTGCAGGAGGTGATCGAGGCGACCACAACGGCGCCGTGATCGAGCACGAAGTCGCCGTACTCCTCGGTGGAGACCTTGACCGGCTTGGACGGGCGGCCCTGCGAGCCGTTGGCCGCGGACGCCAGCGAGACGGCGCCGTCGTCGGCGAAGGACAGCACGGCCGGATCGCTGGCCGGGAAGGATTCCTCGACGGCCTCGTCCAACTGGGTGTGCGGGGTCGCCGCGGCGGGGCCGGAGACGGTGTCGCTGGTGTAGTTGTGGATATCCTTGCGGAACGCGGTCTTGGACTCCGACAACAGGATTCGGTCCTGCGGACGCTTCGGTCCGGCGATGGACGGCACCACGGTGCTCAGGTCCAGCTCCAGGTACTCCGAGTAGGTGGGCTCCTTGTCGGCGTCGTGCCACAGGCCCTGCTCCTTGGCGTACGCCTCGACGAGAGCGACCTGCTCGTCACTGCGGCCGGTGAGCTTCAGGTATTCGACGGTGACCTCGTCGATCGGGAAGATCGCGGCGGTGGAACCGAATTCGGGGCTCATATTGCCCAGGGTGGCGCGGTTGGCCAGGGGCACCTCGCAGACGCCCTTGCCGTAGAACTCGACGAATTTGCCGACGACGCCGTGCTTGCGCAGCATCTCGGTGACCGTCAGCACCACGTCGGTGGCGGTGACGCCGGGGTTGATCTCACCGGTCAGCTTGAAGCCGACCACGCGCGGGATCAGCATCGAGACCGGCTGGCCGAGCATGGCCGCCTCCGCCTCGATACCGCCGACGCCCCAGCCCAGTACGCCGAGGCCGTTGACCATGGTGGTGTGCGAGTCGGTGCCGACACAGGTGTCGGGGTAGGCCTGCCCGTTCCGCACCATGACGACGCGCGCCAGATGTTCGATATTGACCTGGTGCACGATGCCGGTGCTCGGCGGGACGACCTTGAAATCGTCGAAAGCCGTTTGGCCCCAACGCAGGAACTGGTAGCGCTCGCCGTTGCGACCGTATTCGATGTCGACGTTGCGCTCGAAGGCGTCCGCGCGGCCGAAGACGTCGATGATGACGGAGTGGTCGATGACCATCTCGGCGGGAGCCAGCGGGTTGACCTTGTCCGGGTCGCCGCCGAGGGTGGCGACGGCCTCGCGCATGGTTGCCAGGTCGACGATGCAGGGCACGCCGGTGAAGTCCTGCATGATCACGCGGGCCGGGGTGAACTGGATCTCGGTGTCGGGCTGGGCGTTCGGATCCCAGCTCGCGATCGCGCGAATGTGGTCGGCGGTGATATTCGCGCCGTCCTCGGTACGGAGAAGGTTCTCCGCAAGAATTTTCAGCGCATAGGGGAGTTTTTCGGTGCCGGGCACGGCCGAGAGACGGAAGATCTCGTAGGAGTTGCTTCCGACCTCGAGGGTGCCCTTGGCGCCGAAAGTATCGGTACTCGTCGTCACGTCAGCTCCACTCGTCTGTGAGGGTCGGCCACCGGCGGGGCTGCGCCGATGACTGGTTGTTCGACAGCGACCTGCACGCAGTCCCTGTCGGGCGTCCTTGGAGGGGCTCCGGCGCCGTCGAGCGCCGGTTCCTCGCGCGGTAACTCTAACAGTACGCTTGTCCTATGAAACGCACGGGGGCCGCTCAGAGCGACATGCCCGGCTGCCGGTCGGCGTCGTCGCGTACTGTGCTTGCGAGCCAGCGTGGCCGGATCCGAATCCGGCGATGCGCTCCCGGGGCGGCCGCACTCCGCTCGCGTCGGACGGGAGCGGTGCTCACCCTGCAGTGTTGGATGCCCGTCGCCTCGCACGCCGATGCGGCTCGACAGACCGGATGGAAGATGGCCCCCTCGCACACATCGGTTTTCACTCCCATGGCCGCGGAGTTGCCGCCCAGCATCACCGGTGACGGCCTGGACGCGATTCTGGTCGATGTGGCGGACAACCACGTCGCGACGCCGACGGGTAAGGGGCAGTCGGGGCTCGAGGCAGTCGTCGCCGAGGCGCGATCCCACGGGATCCCGCTGAGCATCGTGGTGATTCCCGGCAATCCCGGCCACGACTCCAATCTACGGGACCTGGCCACCGAGGTCGGCAAGCAGGAACACGGCACCGTCGTCGTGCTCAGTGACGACTGGGTCGGCACCTACAGCGATTCGATCAGCCGGGTCACCCTGGAATGGGCCGAGGACGCGTCCAAGGGCACGCAGGGCAATTCGGTCGACGCGGCGCGGACCTTCGTCGGGCGACTCGAGGAACCGGATTCGATCTCGTGGACCGCGATCACCATCGTGCTGCTCGCGCTCACCGTACTCGCCACGGGCGGGCTGTACTGGGTGAAGGCGCGGCGCGCACGTGCGGAGATCGCATCCGCCGATTCCGCCCCCGCGGTGGTTGCGGGGCGTTCCCGAGACGCCGACCGCTGAGCGGTATCCCCGGCATTTCTTTTTATAGCGGTCGGTTTGTTTTGACCGGGACTTTCCTATGGCGCACATGGCTAATTCTGAGCTATGCATAAATTACTCGCCTGTGATTCCGTAACTGGAGTTCTTTTCGTGATGTTTGTGTCGTACGGTTCGATTGATCGCCGATGGGGAACATGTGTTGACAAGGGCCATTAGTCGACCCCTGGGGTAGATGGGGCGACAGGGGCTCGTGTGGCTACGCCGAATTCGGGTCCTTGGAGGTGCCATGCGTAGTTTCGGCAACGGCAAACAACGCTCGTTTTCGATCGCTCTCGGGTTGCTGGTTGCGACGGCGGTTCTCGTCACGTCGAGCCCCGCGACAGGTGTTCCCCCCGCGCCTGCCAATCCCAGTGACAGTGAAATCGCCGACGCGGGCGCACAGGTTGCCGCCCGAGTCGGCGAAGTCGGCGCGCTGATCAATCAGGTCGCGGTCGTCGACGAGCAGTTGCGGCAACTCGACGACGCGGTGTCGTCGGGACGGGAACAGGTCAACAAGATGCTGGTCGACCTGCAGAACGCCCGCGACGCCGTGGACGCCGCCGCCGACCGGGTCGACGCGACCGCGCGCGAACTCGACGACGCGGGCGCGCGGGTCACTCAGGCCAGGCAGGCTTTCGACGAGTTCGCCACCCAGGCGTACACCAGGCCGACCTCCAGTTCGATGGTCACCTACCTGTCCGCCACCAGCCCGGCGGGCGCCATCGATCGTTCGCAGATCCTCGGGCTGGTCACGAGGAATCAGCAGCAGGCGATGGACGGTCTGCGCCGCGCCCAGATCGAGCAGGGCAACAGGAATTCCGACGCCCGCCAGGCGAAGGCGGCGGCGGACGCGGCCGAGGCCGCGGCCGAGCAGAAGAAGGTCGAGGCCGAGAACGCGGTCGCGGCGGCGACGGCGGCGTTACAAGCGCAGACCGCGCAACGCGACGGTCTATTACGCCAGCGCGCGGCAGCTCAGAGCAGGCTGGACGCCGCGCGCACGAACGTCGACGGCCTGCAGAACCAACGCGAGGCGTTTCAGGCGTGGGATCAGCAGCGCCGAGCCGAGGAAGCCGCGATCCTGGCCGCCGCGCGAGACGCCGCCGCCCGTGCCGCCGCGAACCAGGCCGCCCGCGACCGCGCCGCCGAACTCGCCGCGGGCAGGCGCCCGCACACCGACCTGGAGAGTTCGACGCCGCCGCGACGAGCGACCCCGCGCCCGTCCACGCCGTCGCTGCATGGTTCGGCGGCGGTCGAGACGGTCGTCGACCGGGCGATGTCGCAACTCGGCGTCGTCTACGCCTGGGGCGGCGGTGACGAGGACGGCCCCACGCTCGGCATCAGGGACGGCGGAGTGGCCGACAGCTACGGCGATTTCAACAAGGTCGGTTTCGACTGCTCCGGACTCATGCTCTACGCCTTCGCCGGAATCGGCGTCTCGCTTCCGCACTACAGCGGCTACCAGTACAACGCGGGCACCCGGGTTCCCGTCGACGACAGGGCACGCGGCGACATGCTGTTCTGGGGGCCGAACGGCAGCCAGCACGTGGCGCTCTACCTGGGCAACGGCACCATGGTCGAGGCGCCGGAATCCGGCGACGTGGTGAAGGTTTCCCCGGTGCGCGAGGGCGGAATCATGCCCTTCGCGGTGCGGATCGCCACCTGAGGAATCCCCGTCCCGACCCTGCGAATCGACCGTGAATTCCCCCGTTACCGGAGCCGGTTGCGGCATGTGCGGCAATTACCTGGAATAGTTGGGGCAGCACGCACGAGACCAAGGCGAAAGCGGGGATGTTGGTGACTTCGACGGATGGTGTGAGCGGGGCGAACCTGGCGAAGGATGCGCCGGAGCCCGCGTCCACGCTGGAGCGAGACGTCCAGACCCTGGAAAAGGCGATCTACGAGGTCAAGCGGGTTATCGTCGGCCAGGATCGTCTGGTCGAGCGGCTGTTGGTCGGGGTGCTCGCACGCGGCCACGTCCTGCTCGAGGGTGTGCCCGGTATCGCCAAAACCCTTGCGGTCGAGACGTTCGCGAAGGTGGTGGGCGGTTCGTTCTCCCGCGTCCAGTTCACCCCGGACCTGGTGCCGACCGACCTCATCGGTACCCGCATCTACCGTCAGGGCCGCGAGCAGTTCGATACCGAACTCGGCCCGGTGGTCGCGAACTTCGTCCTGGCCGACGAGATCAACCGCGCGCCCGCCAAAGTGCAGTCGGCGCTGCTCGAGGTGATGGCCGAACGGCACGTGTCGATCGGCGGCAAGACCTACCCGATGCCCGATCCGTTCCTGGTCATGGCGACCCAGAACCCGATCGAGAGCGAGGGCGTGTATCCGCTGCCCGAGGCGCAGCGCGACCGGTTCCTGTTCAAGGTCATCGTCGACTATCCCTCGGTCGAGGAAGAGCGCGAGATCATCTACCGGATGGGTGTCACCCCGCCGGAGGCCAAGGCGATTCTGGACCCGGCCGAACTGATCCGACTGCAGAAGGTCGCCGCCAATACCTTCGTGCATCACGCGCTGGTGGACTACGTGGTCCGGGTGATCGTGGCGACCCGTAAACCGCTCGACTTCGGTATGCCCGATGTCGCGAACTGGATCTCCTACGGCGCTTCGCCGCGCGCCAGCCTCGGCGTGATCGCCGCGGCCCGCGCCGTCGCGCTGATCCGAGGACGCGATTATGTGGTGCCGCAGGATGTGGTCGAGGTGATCCCGGACGTGCTTCGTCATCGTCTGGTGCTGTCCTACGACGCGCTCGCCGACGAGGTGTCCCCCGAGGACGTCATCAAACGGGTGCTCCAGACCGTCGGCCTGCCTCAGGTCGCCCCGCAAGCGGTCGCCCCGAATTCCGCCGCCGCGCCCGCCGCGCCGCAGTCGCAGATCCCGCAGCCGCCCACCCCGCCGCAGGCGGTGCCGCAGCCGGCCGTCGGCCAGATGGCACCGGTCGCCGGCAACAGCCAGCCCAAGTGACGGCCGCACCGGATCCCGCTGCCCGAGCGCCGATGTCCCCGCACGCACCGCCCTCGTTCCGAGCGGGTGAGCTGACCGATCCTCGGCTCACCGCCGCGCTGAAAACGCTGGAGCTGACCGTGCGCCGCCGCCTCGACGGCGTCCTGCACGGCGACCACCTCGGCCTGATTCCCGGACCCGGCTCGGAGCCGGGGGAGGCGCGCGCCTATCAGCCGGGTGACGATGTGCGGCAGATGGATTGGTCGGTCACCGCGCGTACCACCCACCCGCACGTGCGGCAGATGATCGCCGACCGTGAGCTGGAGACCTGGATGGTCGTCGACCTGTCGGCCAGCCTCGATTTCGGTACCGCCGCCTGTCAGAAACGTGATCTCGCGATCGCCGCCGCGGCGGCCATCACCCATCTGACAAGCGGCGGCGGTAACAGGATCGGCGCCGTTGTCGCCACGGGCGAGCAGTTGGTCCGCATTCCCGCCCGCAGCGGCCGGGTGCACGCGCAATCGCTGCTGCGCGGTATCGCCACCACCCCGCACGCCCGCGACGGCGTGCGCGGCGATCTGCGCGGCGGGATCGAATCGCTGCGCCGACCGCAGCGTAAACGTGGTCTCGCGGTGATCATCAGCGATTTCCTCGGCGACATCGACTGGCAGCGGTCACTGCGCGCGATTTCGGCGCGCCACGATCTGCTCGCCGTCGAGGTGCTCGACCCGCGTGATCTGGAACTGCCGGATATGGGTGATGTGGTGCTGCACGATCCGGAGACCGGACGCACCCGCGAATTCAGCGTGACGCCGACACTGCGCGCGGATTTCGCCGCCGCCGCGCAACGGCATCGGCAACAGGTCGAGCAGGCGCTGCGCAGCTGTGGTGCGCCGGTGCTGACATTGCGGACCGATCGGGACTGGATCACCGATGTGGTCCGGTTCGTCTCCACCCGGCGTCACAGCTTCGGCGCCCCGAGCGGACAGGCCCCGCGCCAGTGAGTATTTCGCATTTCACCGCGCTGATCTGGCTTGCCTTCCTCATCGTGGTCGGCCTCATCGCGCTCGGCTACGTGCTGGTGCAGCGCAGCAGGCACAAGCACATGCTGCGGTTCAGCAATATGGAACTGCTGGAGAAGGTCGCCCCGTCGCGGCCGAGTCTGGTGCGGCACGTGCCGGTCACGCTGATGCTGGTGGGCCTGGTGTTCCTCACCATCGCGGCGGCTGGCCCGACGGCGGTGCAGAAGGTGCCGCGAAATCGCGCGACAGTCGTTCTCGTGATGGACGTCTCGCTGTCCATGGAGGCGACCGACGTGCCGCCGAGCCGGCTGAAGGTAGCCCAGAAAGCCGGTAAGGAATTCGTCGACGGATTGACCCCGGGTATCAACCTCGGATTCGTCACCTTCGCGGGCACCGCGTCGGTGATGGTGTCGCCGACGACGAACCGCGAGGCGGTCAAGGCCGCGATCGACAACATCAAACTCGCCGAACGCACCGCGACCGGCGAAGGCATTCTCACCGCGCTGAACGCCATCGACACCCTGGCCAGCGTGCTCGGCGGTGCGGAGACCCCGCCCCCGGCTCGCGTCGTGCTGATGTCGGACGGTAAACAGACCGTGCCCGACGACAAGGACACCGAGAATCCGAGACACGGGTTCACGGCGGCGCGCTTGGCCAAGCAGAAGAACATCCCGGTCTCCACGATCTCCTTCGGCACCGAATGGGGGTCGGTCGAGATTCCCGACCAAGACGGTCAGGGCGCCCAGCGGGTCAAGGTGCCCGTCGACAACGATTCGCTGCGCGAGATCGCGAAACTGTCCGGTGGCGAGTTCTACACCGCGTCCAGTCTCGAGGAACTCACCGCGGTCTACGACACCCTGGAAGAGCAGATCGGCTACGAGACGACCAGGGGCGACGCGAGCAGACCGTGGCTGCTGCTCGGCATGCTGCTCGTCGCCGCCGGAGTCGTCACCGGTTTGCTTTATCGTCAACGCCTGCCGTAGACCGGTGCGTTCGTGGCATCACACAAGGTGTGGTGCCCGCGCGTCGTCATGCGAACCCGAACAGATAGGTTGTGCTTATGTCCAACATCACATCCCGGTCGGTCCTGGTTACCGGCGGTAATCGCGGTATCGGACTCGCGGTCGCCGAGCGCCTGCTGGCCGATGGTCACAAGGTGGCCGTCACGCATCGCGGGTCAGGAGCGCCCGCGGGCATGCTCGGCGTGAAATGCGATGTGACCGACAACGAATCGGTCGACCAGGCATTCACCGAGATCGAGCAGAAGCAGGGCCCGGTCGAGGTACTGGTCGCGAACGCTGGCATCACCGACAACACCCTGCTCATGCGGATGAGCGAGGAGCAGTTCACCCGCGTCATCGACGCCAACCTGACCGGCGCGTTCCGGTGCGCCAAGCGCGCCAACCGGGCGATGCTGCGCGCGAAATTCGGCCGCATCATCTTCCTCGGCTCGGTGGTGGGACTCAAGGGCGGACCCGGGCAGGTCAACTACGCGGCCTCCAAGGCGGGACTGGTCGGCATGGCGCGTGCGATCACCATGGAGATCGGCTCACGCAACATCACCGCCAACGTCGTCGCGCCCGGATTCATCGATACCGACATGACGCGCAGCGACGTCACCGAGGAAATGCGGGATCTGGTCCTGAAGTACGGTATTCCGGCCCAGCGCATGGGCCAGCCCGAAGAGGTCGCCGCGGCGATCAGCTTCCTGGCCTCCGACGACGCCGGATACATCAGTGGCGCGGTCATCCCGGTCGACGGCGGCATGGGCATGGGCCACTGAGGCTTCATGCCTTTCCCGACCCGACACACCTGACACAGGAGAACCACACACTCATGGGCGGACTGCTCGAGGGCAAGACCATCCTGATCACCGGCATCATCACCGATGCCTCGATCGCGTTCCACGCCGCGGCGGTGGCGCAGGAACAGGGCGCGCGCGTCATCATCACCGGTTTCGACCGGCTCCGGTTGATCGACCGGATCGCGCAACGGCTGCCGAAGGAGGTACCGCCTGCCATCGAACTCGACGCCACCAACGAGGAGCACCTGAGCACCCTCGCCGAGCGTGTGCGCGCCGTCGCGCCCGAGGGGATCGACGGCGTGCTGCACTCCATCGCGTTCGCTCCGCGCACCCTGATGGGCCCCGACGCGAAGCCGTTCCTCGAGGGCCCCGGCCCCGACGCGGCGAAGGCGTTCGAGATCTCGGCGTGGAGCTACGCCTCGCTGGCCCGCGCCGTGCTGCCCGTGATGAACGAGGGCGGTTCCATCGTCGGCATGGATTTCGATCCGCGCACCTCGATGCCGTACTACAACTGGATGGGCGTGGCCAAGGCCGCGCTGGAGTCGGTCAACCGTTACGTCGCCCGCGAGGTCGGCGCGGCGAAGCGGATTCGTTCCAACCTGATCGCGGCGGGCCCGATCAAGACGCTGGCCGCCAAGGCCATCGCCGGCACCGCTACCGATGACGCGGCCAAGATGAACCAGCTCAACACCTACTGGGACGGCGCGTCGCCGATCGGCTGGGATGTCGACGACCCGACCGTCGTCGCCAAATCCATCTGCGCGCTCCTCTCGGACTGGCTGCCAGGCACCACCGGTTCGATCATCTACGTCGACGGCGGAGCCAGCCACAACACGTGGCTGCCGGAGGATATGTCGACGGCCCGATGACCTGCTGATGACCTATCAGGCCCTGCTTGTCCTGTCCTTCGGCGGCCCGGAACGCCCCGAGGACGTGATGCCGTTCCTGGAGAACGTCACTCGGGGGCGGGGTGTGCCGCGCGAACGGCTGGACGAAGTCGCGCAGCACTACCTGCATTTCGGCGGGGTGTCGCCGATCAACGGGCTCAACCGCGACATCATCGCCGCGGTCGAGGGTGAACTGGCCGGGACCGGCCTGCGATTGCCGGTGTACTTCGGCAATCGGAATTGGCACCCCATGGTGGAGGACACCGTCGCGCGGATGGCCGCCGACGGTGTCGGGTCCGCGCTGGTCTTCCCGACTTCCGCGTGGGGCGGTTACTCCGGCTGCCTGCAGTATCACGAGGATATCGCCAGGGCGCGTGCGGCTTTCGGCGCCGGTGCACCGGAATTGGTGAAGCTGCGCCAATATTTCGACCACCCGCTGTTGATCGACGCCTTCGCCGACGCGATCCGTGCCGCCTTACGGGAGATTCCCGCCGAACAGCGCGACCGCGCGCGACTGGTCTTCACGGCGCATTCGATTCCGGTGTCGGCGGATATCGCGGCGGGCCCGCCCGCCGACGGCGGCAGGCTCTACAGTCGCCAGGTGGCCGAGGCCGCCCGATTATGTGCGGCGGCAACCGGATTCGGCGAATACGATCTGGTGTGGCAGTCGCGTTCCGGCCCGCCGCAGGTGCCGTGGCTCGATCCCGACATCGTCGACCACGTGGAGACTCTGTCCGCCAAGGGCGTCGACGCCGTCGTCGTGTGCCCCGTCGGTTTCGTCTCCGACCACCTCGAGGTGATCTGGGATCTGGACAACGAGGCGAAGGGGCGCGCCGCCGAACTGGGCATGGCCTTCGCCCGAGCGGCGACGCCCGGTACCGATCCACGTTTCGCCCGCCTCGTGGTCGAGCTGATTCGCGAGCATCTGGACGGCGGGCAGGCGCGCCGAATCGGAACGGTACCCGGCTACGGCTGTACCGCGGACGGGATACCGTGCGCGGTCGGCTGCTGCGCGGTGCGCAGGCCGACACGGTAGTCCGCATCGCTCGCGGGGTGGCGCCGCGAGCGCGCGAACAGGAGGATGAACAGATGGCTGTCGACCCCCGAGGCGAGGATCTGAGCCGATTCCTTTCCGAGGCTCCCGGCGGTCCGGTCGTCATGGTCAATCTGCTGCGTTTCGCGCCGGACGGTGAGGCCGCCTATCACGAGTACTCTCGCCGGGCGGCGACGTTCCTGCGGCAGTACGGGGGACGGGTCCTCTACGCGGGCCAAGGATCCACCGCGCTGGTCGCGGAGGCCGGTCAGGACTGGGACGCCGTTCTCATCGTGTGGTACCCGAGCCGGGACGCGTTCTCGCGCATGGTCGCCGATCCCGGCTATCTGGAGATCACGCCGTTGCGGACGCGGGCCCTCAGTGCGGCGGTATTGCAGGCTACGGTTCCCTGGCCGGGATTCGCCGACAGCTGATACAGGAGCGGGCCGCGGGATAGCGTGCGCGGTTTGGTACCCTCCGGCGCAGTCCTGTTGGCGAGGGGGAGTGCATGCGTGCAAGACATCGTGGGCTGTTGGCGGTGTCCCTGGCGTTGACGACCCTGCTGGGCTGCTCGGCGGAACAGGACATGTCCGAGCCTGCCGCGCCGTCGGCCGCGGTGGCGACGTTCGGGGTTCGGGTTCCCGCCGTCGACCTGCACAAATTGCAGGTCGCCGATCAGGTGCGGCAGATCGATCCGTGCGGCTTCTTCGACAGCGACGAGTTCGCGGCATACGGCGAGGTCACTTCCTCGGGACCGGATCGGGGGCTCGACGACTGCACGGTCGGGTTGACGCCGAAAGGGCGAACCCGTTCGGCGGGCCGGGCCACGATCGCGCTGACCGCTGACCAACCCGGACCGGACGAAACCGAAACCAGGCAGGTCGCGGGCGAAACGGTGGTGGTCGACCGAGCCGGCACCGGCGACGCCGGTTGCGCGTTCAAGGTCCCGCTGCGGTTGCCCGGATCGGTGGCCGCCGCGACGAGCCGACACGATGGCGAGGTCGGCACGGTGCAGTGGGCGCGCGTGGAGGGCACCGGGTTCGACACCTCGGCACTCGACTGCCAGGCCGCCACCGAGGCCGCCGCGGCAATGGTCTCGGCGCTGCGAGACAACCGGATCCCCCGTCGCGACGAATCCGCCGTCGAGATGACTCTGGCCGACCGCAGCCCGTGCGAGCTGATGTCCGGAGTTCCCGCCGGGTACACGATTTCCCGCTTCGATGCCCAAACCCGGCCCTACACCTGTAGCTTCCGGGTGGACGGCTCCTCGGCGGGTCGCTACGGCTCCACGGTGACCGTCGACTTCCTGCTGCAGGCGGCGGACGGTGTGCTCGATCCGGGGGAGGGCAGGCAGGCGGTGGCTGTCGCCGGGCGATCGGCGCTGCGCGAGGAATCCCCGCAAACAGGTTCCTGTTTCATCAGCATGACCGCGGGCCCGGTCATCAAATCCGTTGCCTCCAGCGCACAGTCCGGGACCGGGACCGCGCGCAGCCAGGTGGTCGTGCGCGTGTTCGCCGGTTCCTGCGCGGTCGCCGATCAGTTCGCGGCGATCGCCGCCGAGATGTTCGGGGCCAACCGATGATTCGGGGTGATCGCTGTTCTCGTGATCGCGGTTCTCGTCACCGCGGTCCTCGCCTGCCGCCGGTGCGTGACCGAGGGCCGCGGCGAGTGCCTCCGATAGCGTCGACCTGCCGGTACTAGAAGGCCGCGCAGGGCAGTCGGGAGTAGACGCCGGGGAAACCCGGCCGTGCGACACCGTTACCCCACGAGGTGATCCCGGCCAGGTATCCGCCGATGAGAAGTGGTCCACCGCTGTCGAATTCGCCGGTATCCGCCGAGGCCGAGCCCGCGCACAACATGTCGCGTGCGTCGAACGCGGAACCGTATGCCGCCGCGCACTCGCTGTCGGCGACGATCGGGACGGTCGCGGACAGCAGCCGGATATTCGATGAATCGCCTTCCGAGGTTGCGCCCCAGCCGAGAATCGTTCCCGTCGACGCGCCGCCCGCGCCGACCCGCGCGAAGGGCTCCGGCCGTGGCGTCGCCAGCGTCAGTAGCGCGAGATCGTCGTGGTAGACGGTGGTGCCGCCGAACGAGGTCTCGTGGAATCCGGGATGGACGCGAATATCGGTGACGCCCACCGTGACACCGTCGGCAGCGTGCAGATCGGAGCGGCCGAACGTCACCGACAGCGCCCGCGGTACGAGTCGTGCGATATCCACGCAGTGCGCGGCGGTGAGCACCTGATCGGCTGCGATCAGCGCACCGCCGCAGAACTGTCCGGACGGACGCGTGAGGAACAGCGGGCTGCCGACCGCGGCCAGCCACGGATAGCTCGCCACCTCGACCTCACCGCCGCCGACGATCGCCCCGGCCGGACCCGGTAGTGCGGAGAGCCCAGCGACAGCGGCGAGCACAGCGGCGGCGGCGAGCACGGCGGCACGGCGAACGCGTGTCATGTCCCGTCTCCTGGTAACCGGCGCGGACTACTGGCGGTAGGTCTCCGGCGGTTGCCACGGCCGACCGTAGGGGTCGTCGGGACGCTGCTGCGGCGGGTCGGCGGGGTCGTGCGGTTCCTGGGTATGTTGTGGTTGCTGCGGCTGCTGGAATTGCTGCGGCTGCTGTGGTTCCTGCGGCTGCTGCTTCTGGAGTTGTTGTGGCTGCTGGGATTGCCCCTGCGGCGGGATCACCTGCTGGTGTGGCGAGGGTACGAGATTGTGTCCCGGCGTGACGCCGAGTCCCTCGACCGAGGTGCGGGCCGTCGCTTCGGCGGCGCGCACCGCGCGTTCGATGGTCGGATCGGGCGCGGTGTCGAACCAGTCGGCGACATCGGAATCGTCCTCGACCTTGGCCTCGGCAGGCTCATCCGTCGGCGGTTCGTACCGGAATACTCCGTCCTCGCCCTGCGTCGCGAAACTCTTGGCGAAACCTTCCAGCGCCTTACCGAAATCGCTTGGCACCAGCCACACTTTGTTCGCGTCGCCGCGGGCGACCATCGGCAGCGTCTGCATGTATTGATAGGCCAGCAGTTCCGGGGTCGGCTTACCGGATTTGATCGCGGCGAACACCTTTTCGATGGCCTTGGCCTGGCCCTGGGCCTGCAGGTACGAGGCGGCGCGTTCGCCCTGGGCGCGCAGGATGCGGCTCTGTCGTTCACCTTCCGCGGCCAGAATCGATGACTGTTTCCCGCCTTCGGCGGACAGGATCTGCGCCTGTTTGGCGCCCTCGGCGGTTTTGATCTGCGATTCGCGCTGACCTTCGGCGGTGAGGATCATGGCGCGCTTCTCGCGGTCGGCCTTCATCTGCTTCTCCATCGATTCCTGGATCGACGGCGGCGGATCGATGGCTTTGAGCTCCACCCTGGCCACCCGAAGGCCCCAGCGGCCGGTCGCCTCGTCGAGGACGCCGCGCAGTTGGCTGTTGATCTGATCGCGGGAGGTCAGCGTCTCTTCCAGGGTCATACCGCCGACGACGTTGCGCAATGTCGTCACGGTGAGCTGTTCGACACCGGCGATATAGTTGCTGATCTCGTAGACCGCCGACTGCGGACTGGTGACCTGGAAGTACACCACCGAGTCGATCTGCAATGTCAGGTTGTCCTGAGTGATCACCGGCTGCGGGGGAAAGGAGACCACCCGCTCACGCAGGTCCACCTTGGCGCGGATGCGGTCGGCGAAGGGCACCAGGAAAGTCAGCTGCCCGGACACGGTGCGCGAATACCTCCCCAGCCGTTCGATCACCGCCGCCTCCGCCTGCGGCACCAGTGCGATCGACTTGAAGACCACCACCACGACCAAGAGGACGAGGACGGCGGCCACGATCAGTACTGCCATTAGGGTCCTTTCCAGACGACGGCGGTCGCGCCGTCGATTCTCATGACATACACGGTCGTACCCGGCTCGTAGACCTCGTCCGAGGTCATCGGCCGGGCGGTCCACTCCTCGCCGCCCAGCTTGATCCGGCCCGAATGGGCGGCGACCTCCTGGAGCACCAGCGCCGACTTACCGGGCAGCGCATCGACATTCGTCGGAATCGGCGGCGGGGTCCCGAAACGCCTGCGCAGCATCGGACGCACCCCGAGGAACAGGACCGCGGAGATCACCCCGAAGATCACCGCGTCGGCGACCAGTGACGTATCGGCGGCGGCGCTGACACCGGCCGTGCCGAGTGCCGCGGCGCCCAACATCAACAATGTGAGGTCCCCGGTGAGCATCTCCGCCGCCGCGAGTAGGACTCCCGCGACCAGCCAAATGATTGCGGCCACGAATTTCACTCTAGTGCGCCCGCCGTGATCGTGGGCGTAACAGCGGTAACCGCTGATCTCGCCGGGATCACGAATTCCCCCGGCGATCCGCGAAACACGACGGCTCGGTTGCGCCCGCGTCGCGGACCGCGATGACGGAGTAGGGAGGCGAGCCGTATCGCCCCCGCTTCCGACACACACGAGGAATGGCCGAGATGGTTCGACGATCACGCATCACGCTGCTCGCCGCCGGGGTGGCGCTGGCGAGCCTGCTGACCGCCTGCGGTGTCAACGGCACGCCCGTCGCGGGCGAGCCCGATGTCCGCACACTCGAGGTCGGTCCCTATCCGGTCGATCGCCACCGGTACGACCAGGATTCGCACGGTAAAGGCGCACTGCTGGAAGGTATTCGGATGGCCGACGCGGTCGCTCCCGCGGTCAGCGTCGATCCGTCGCTGACCGCGGGCGTCCACGCGGACGTGGTGTCCGACAGCGACAGCGCGGTCTACGGATTCCTCGCGGATGTGGCGAAACCGGTGCTCGAGCGTCACCAGATGGTCGTCGCCTACCGCACGATCGGCGCGGATCGGCCGTTCCAGCCGTTCGCGGAGCAGCAGACCGGGCCGACGCCGGACACCATCGTGTTGCAGATGCTCATGCGTTTCCGCAGCACCGGGGTCGCCCAGCAGGCCGCCCGTGATCTCGAGGAGACCGATTTCCAGGTCGCGCCCGACCAGGACCGGCGCGTGCGCCATCCCGATTATCCCGACGCGCTGATCCATTGGCGTCCCGGCGTGCCCAATATGGGGACGTTCGTCGCCGTGGGCGAATACGTGCTCTTCGTCTTCGTCCAGCGCCAGAACGCCGACGAGAAGGATCTGCTGAACTGGACAGGCGCCACCTTGCGGGCCGAAATCCCGGCGGTGAAGGCCTTCTCGCCCACGCCGATCGACAAATTAGACACCCTGCGGGTCGATCCGGACGATCTGCTCGCCCGGGTCGTCGTCCAGGACCGCGATCGGCAACTCGATCCGGATACGTTCAGCGTGCATCCGCCGACCGCGATCGTGCATACGGCGTCCAATCAGGCGGCGGCCAAGCGCATGCTCGAGACCGACGGGATCGAGGCACTGGCGGGAATAGACAACAGCGTCGTCTACCGGGTGCGCGACGCCGCCAAGGCGCCCGCGCTCATCTCCGATCTCAGTGCCGGGGCAGGCGACGCGTTCGACCCGGTCGACGCACCGCATGACGTACCCGGCTCGACCTGCCAGCACCTGAATCATCGCGGCGACAGCGAAACGTTCTACCGGTATCTGTGCTACGTCTCCTACAAGCGGTATGTCGCCGTCGTCGCGGGGGACAGCGAACCCGATGTGCGCCAGCGGGTGGCCGCGCAATACGCGTTGCTCGCCAACAGCCTGTGACCGGCACGCCCGCGCCGATTACGCGGCGATCGCAAGCAGCGGTGTTAGTTTCGGGCGGTGAGCGGGCGCGATGAATACAGCGACATCTTCTCGGGGCATTCCCGGGCCAAGCGGCGTGCGGTGCCGACGGTCACCGCGGAGCGGGATCTGGTGGTGGAGGACGCCGCGAGCGGATTCTGCGGCGCCGTAGTCGGTTTCGACCGCAGCTACGACGGGGAGTTCGTGAAGTTGGAGGACGCGCGAGGCGCGGTGCGGTTGTTCGCGCTGCGCGAGGCGGCCTTCCTGATCGACGGCAGTCCGGTCACGCTGGTGCGTCCGGCCGCGGCGGCTCCGAAACAGCCGGTCAGATCCGCCTCCGGTTCGACCCGGGTGGCGGGGTTGCGCGCTCGTGTCGCCAGGACCAGCCGGATCTGGGTGGAAGGTGTGCACGACGCGGCTCTGGTCGAGCGGGTGTGGGGACACGACCTGCGGGTGGAGGGCGTGGTGGTCGAACATCTGGAGGGACTGGACAATCTGGCGCGGCGTCTCACCGAATTCGGTCCCGGACCTGGCTGCCGGGTCGGGGTGCTGGTCGACCATCTGGTCACCGGATCCAAGGAAACCCAGCTGACCACGGGACTCGGCCCGCACGTACTGGTGACCGGGCATCCGTTCATCGATATCTGGCAGGCCGTTCGCCCCTCGGCCGTCGGCATCGAGGAATGGCCGCGGATACCGCGCGACGAGGATTGGAAGACCGGCATCTGCCGACGACTCGGGTGGGGCACCCCGCAGCAGGGGTGGCGGCGGGTCTACGACGCGGTCGAGAGCTTCCGCGACCTCGAAGCGCCGCTCATCGGTGCGGTGGAACGGCTGATCGACTTCGTCACCGAACCCGATCAGCCGGCAGGGTAACCGGGCGCCGCGGTCGTCCAGAGGACTGGATTTCGCGACACCGACACCAGCCGTTCCGATCGATGCGCAGCTCACCGGGGTTGTGCCACAGCCACCCGCCGTCGCCGCGCACATATTATGCTCGATGATTATGTGCTCCCCTAGTGCCACGCTGACGGTGTGGGCCGGCTCCTGGCTGGCCGGGAACAGCGCGCCCGACGACGTGCTGGAAGCCCTGCACCAGTGGGCGCCCACGCACACCATCGCCGCGGGTGATCCGGCCACCGGCGGACGATCCGACCTGCCCTGGTCCTCGCGCGGAAATCTCGCCGGCAGCGGAATTATGGCGCTGCTCAAGGTCGTTCGGGAGACGATGGCGCAGCCGAGCGCGCAGTTGCGGCTGGTGCTTCCCGTGCCGGGTGACGTGCGGGGGTTACCCGTCGGCACCGTCTTCGCCGCCGACGCGGTGGAGGCCGAGGAAGGTCTGCTGATCGGTGTTCCCGGACAGGACGGCACCGGCCTGATCCCGCTGTGGGCCGACGAGGGCACGTTGCAGTGGACGATCTACAGCACGCCGATACCGCCGGAGCCGGGGCCGGATATGGGCCTCGGCGAGGCCGAGTACACGATGCGGGAGGCGGTCCGCGATGCCGCCGACGCGCTGATGCGGTTGCACACCACCGCCGTCGGCGTCGTGGACTCCGATCCACGCGAACTGATCGAGGCCGAATTGGCCGACTATTCGCGTCACGACTATCCGGAATCGATTCCGTTGCGCGCCAGGCGCATCCTCGACACCGCCGATCATGTCGCGGCGATTCTCACGGTGGCGCAGCGGGAACCGGCGTCCTCGCCCACCTCGGCCAGCGCCATCGGTGCGCAGGAGACCCTGCTGCGTCCCCTGTGGGACGCGATCAGGGCGGCCCGGCTGGTGGCCGTGCACGCGGCGGCCCGCGGCAGTCGGTAGTTCCGCCGTCTCGGCGCGCGGGGGCAAGCCATCGGAATTCGGGGCAGACCGGTCGCGGGTGATCCGCTACCGAGGTTCGCCGTCGGCGGGGATAATCGAAACCGGCCGTAAGGGAACGACATCGGGGGCGTATGGGGACGCGCAGGTCGGTGCTGCAGGCGGGAGCGCTGCTGCCGTTGATGACCGCGTGCGCGCCGGACCTGCTCGGCGATCCGGATGTCGTGCGGATCGGGGTGTCGTGGAGCGGAACCGAATTGGCGGCGTTTCGCGCCGTGCTCGACGGACTCGCGGGGGTGAGTCGGGTCGAGGTGGTGCCGCTCGGCGACGATATCGGCACCGCGTTCACGGCGTCCGGTCGCGCCGCACCGGATCTGGTCATGCTGCCGCAGGCGGGGCAGGTGCGCGGGCTGGCCGCCGCCGGCGAACTCACCCCGCTCGACAAGAAGACGCCACTGTGGGCGGAACCGGGCGCGCCCTCGTCGGCGAGCGGCGAGTCGCCGCTGTATCTGCCGTACTGGCGGCAGTTGCTCTTCCACGACGGCACACCGTATGGGATCCCGTTCAAGGCCTCCGCCAAATCGCTGGTGTGGTTCGACAGGGAATCGGTCGACCAGTACAGGCTCGGTGATCCGTCGAACTGGACCGTCGAGGACTGGATCGACAAAGCGGAAGTGCTGGCGCGTACACCGATTCGTCTGCTCGCGCTCGCCGCCGCCGACGGCTGGGTGCTGACCGACCTCTTCGAGAACATGCTGCTCGCCGAATCACCGCGCGACTACGGCGAGTTGGCCGCGGCGGCCTCCGATCGCGACCGCCGCTGGGACCGCGCCGCGGTGCGGGCCGCGCTCGGACGCCTCGGCGCGCTGTGGGGTGGTCGTTCGGCGCTGCCCGGTGGCCTCGGCCGGGCGCTGACCAGGCAGTTCCCCGATGCCGTGAGGGAAGTGTTCGATCGAAGGACCGCGGTCATGGTCGTGATGCCGGATTTCGCCGAACCAGTGGTGCGGCGATGCCTGCGTCACACCGGGCGTTCCCGCGATGTGGTCGGCGCGACGTGGTTTCCCTCGATTCGCCGTCATTCGCCGAAACCGCGCATCGTCGGCGGCGATGTCGTCGTCCTGACCCGCCAGGCCGGACCGGCCGCCGTCGGCGTGGTGGAAGCGCTGGCGGCCCCGCAGGCGCCCGGCCCGTGGATCAGGGAAGGCGGCTTCCTCTCGCCGAATCTGCGTACCTCGAACGAACACCGGGAAAGTTTCCTGCCCGCCGGGATCGACCTGTCGCACTGCGCCTTCGATCTGTCCGATCGGATCAGTCGGGTCGGCGGACGGGACGGGCTGTGGCGGGTGCTGACCGATTTCCTCATCGAGGTCGGTGACGGAGACGGCGGGGTACAGCCCGCGATCGACCGGGCGGTACTGGCGCTGAACGATTTCGGGCGGACCTCGCGGTGAGCACGACACCGGATTTCGAGATCAATGGTCTGCGCGTCGAACTCGCGACGAGGCCGATGCGCGGGGCACCGGTGCCGGGTGGACATCCACGCAGGTGGGTGAGTTGGACCTGGTTGATCCCGGCCGTGGCGCTGGCGGCATTGTTGCTGGTTCCTTCGGCGATCACGGTGGTGCAGTCGGTGCGAACCCAGCCCGAGGTGCCGCTGTGGTGTGCGGTGGGGGCGGCGGCGTTCGTCTCGCTGGTCTCGGTGACACGTCGCCGGGGAATGGCGACGCGAGCGGATGCGCTCGCCACCATCGCGCTCGGTGTGCTGACCGCGGTGGCGCTGCTGCTGCTCGCCGACGCGCTCACACCGGCGGGGGCGCGCGCCTACGCCTACACGTTGGGCATGGTGGTGCTCGCCGTCCTGCTGCTGGCCGTGGCGCTGTGGATCGCGTGGATCACGCGCGACAGGTGGTGGCTGTGGTTACCGCTGATCGCCCCGTGCGCGGTCGCGGCATTGGTCTCGGGCGTCGCGTTCCGCCTGATGTTCCAGCGTCTGGCCGACTGGCTGGAATCCGGGGAGGTGTCCGCGCACCGGTACCTGTTCTTCGCCCTGCCTTTCGTCGCCTTCGTGTGGACCTGGTTCGGCTTCGCCGCCGCCTTGCTGCGCGACGGAATCCGCGCCGTGGAAGCCGATCCGGTGCGCGCCGGATATCTGCGCCGAGCGCGGGGCGTGACGTGGCTGCGGCGCCTGCTCGAGCAGTTGCGGCCGGTGATCCTGGTGGTCGGACTGGTGGTCGGCGTCGCGGCGGCGCGGGTTTTCGACGTGATCCTGATCGGCGTGCCCTGGACGTTGCAGGACAGGGCGGCGAGCGCCACCGTCCACTGGTGGCTGCTGGCGAGCGATCACGACGCCGCCTCGAACGAAGCCGCGGTCTACGCGCTGCCGTTGGCGGCTCTTGTCGGTGTGGTGGCGTGGTGGTTGCAGACCGATGTCAGCAAACACCGCACCGCGCCGTCGAGCGACGGTTTCTCCTCGCCGAGACAGATCCGTCGACGCCCCGGATTTCTGGGCTGCTGCGGCGGGCTGCTGGTCTTCGCGGTCTTCTGGGCGCCGATCGTGACGCTCGTCGTCGCCGCGGTCTACGGCCCGTACGGATTCCAGCTCGACGCGATCAAGTCACTGGTCAGCGACCAGGTGCTCGGTCAGGCGATGCTCACCACCGCGTGGGTGGCGGCGCTGGCCACACTGCTGGTGGTGACGGCCGCCGTCCCGGTGGCGCACCGGTTGGCGGCGGTCGCGTCGGACGGATGGTTCGCGCGTATCGCGGTGGTATTCCTGGTCGTGCTCGCGGTTCTGCCGGTGCAGAGCTATCTCGGTCCGCTCGACGCCGTCATCGATGACTGGGGGCTGTCCGGTACCCGAGTCCCGCTCATTCTGGTGCACGCCGCCGCGGGTCTGCCGATCGCGATACTGATTCTGCGCGCGGCACTGCTCGCGCCGCCGGGCAGCGCGGCGGCGGACGCGTTACACGGGTTGGCGAGTCACAGCACCACCGCGCGTCGGGTGCTCGACACCGCGTGGCCCGCGCTCGGCGCGGTCGCGGTACTGGAATTGATCCAGGTGTGGAACGACTTCTGCGTCGGACTCATGATCAGCGGCGCCGGCGGCAGTCCATGGTCGCTGCTGCTGTGGGGCGAGGCGCGGCAATTCGAGGAGAACGCGGCGCGGCTGGCGGCGGGTTCGCTGGTTTCGGCGGTCGGGCCGGTGCTGCTGATGATGATCACCTGGCGTCGCTGGCTGGTGCCAGGACTCACCGGAGGGGTGCTGCGATGAACGCGCGACCCGAGTCCGGCCTCGGCTTCGCGCGCGGCACCGGCCCGCCCAGATCCTCACTGTGGCGCGGCATCCTCGGCGCGGCCCCGGTGGTGTCCTCGGCCGTGGTCCTGGAGTTGGGCCGTGATCTCGTCGTCGGCTCCTTCGGCGATACCGAAGTGGTCAAAGCGCTCGCGGCGGCACTGAGATCCCTCGCCGTACTTGTCGTGCTCGGCGGGATCCTGTTCGCCGCGATCCGGTGGTCCGCCAGGAGACGCGAAAGCACCCGCACGGCAGCCGAACTCGATGTGCTCGCGGGTCTGGACGAGCCGGGAACTACCGTGGCAGGCCTCCCCGCGCCGGTCCCCGCACCGACCCCGACCGAGGAACCCGGACTCGTCAGCCCGGAGGCGGCCGTGCTGCGCGAGCTGCCCGTGCGCGACTACCGCAGCGCCGCGTTGCTCGCGGTGCTGGCCGCGATCGTCGCGGCACCCGCTCGGCTGCCGCAATCGGGGACCCCGCCGCGATTCGACAGTGCCAACGACCTACTCGCGCATCTGTTGACCCGGGGAATTCTGATCGATATCGATCCGCATCGGTATTGCGTGGCGAAGAAACCGACGACGCCGCCCCTCGCCGAGGTGGTCGCCGGACCCGCATGGCCCGCCGCGGTGTGGACCTTGCTGCACCATTACGCCGACCGCGCCGGTGCCTGGGCCGCGGCGACCGAATCCGTCCGGCACGCCGAGGCGGCCGATCGGTGGTTCACGATGAGCGCGCCGATACTTCACCAACTCGTGATGGATTGTTCGGCAACGGAATACGCCCAAAATTTGCCCGAGTCGGCGCTCCCGGAACTGGTGGGCATCATCGACGCGCTCGAGGTCTGGTACACCCGCACCGGTACGGCCGACGCGGTCGGATTCCGCGCGCTGTGCGCGGCCGCGGCCGATATGCCGAGGATGAGTAATCTCGCGATGCACCACGACCTGCTCGAAGTGCGCGCGGGACGCCGGACGCGCGCGCCGCACGGGTATCGGCCGATGCGGTGGGCCACCGGGGTCGCCGTGCGGTGGGAACACGACGTCGCGTTGCGGGCGCTCGCCGAACCGTCGCCGGATCTGGCCGCCGTCGCCGACCGGCTGGAGCGAGCCTGGTGGTTGCTGCCGCGCGCCGATGTGGGCGCGGAGGTGTGCGCGCTGATCAATCTGGCGGTGGTCGGCCTGCGGCGCGGCCGACTGGAGGCCGCGCAGGATCGGCTCGACCTGGTGTTCGCCCACACCGCGGACGGTCGCGAACTGGGCGGCCGGTGCCACGCGCACGAGATCATGGGCGTTGTGTGCTGGGCGCGCGGGGAACCGTTTCGCGCACTGCGCAGTTGGCAGACGGCGCTGACCGGCTACCGGTCACTGGCCGACCGCCGGGGCACGGGGCGCTGCCTGCGCCATCTGGGTTCGGCGCTCGTCGTCGCGCCCGAACACGGTGCCATCGTCTTGGGCGCGGATCCGCCGCCGGATCGCGGGCAGGTATTGCTCCAGGCCAGTGGATGGCTGGCCGCGGCGGACCGGTGGAATCCGGTGGATCCGGCGAGTGCGCTGGCCGCAGAGGACTATCGGGGCAGGGTCAGCGCCGAGTTGGCGCCCACCGCGCCGTTGACCTCGGTCGAACGCTGGCCCCTCGCGGTCGCCGATCCCGACCTGGAGACGTAGTCCCACCCGACCGATCCCGTCGCCGACGTGGTGTACGCCGCTTTCCCCGTGCGCCGATTGACGTGGGCGCGCGGCGGTTTCTAATGTTGCACTGCACGTTTCGTGCGCGATCACCACAATCGAAGCCGGTGAGCGGTATCCGTGCCGTCCGGTCTTCCCACGGCGCGAGCCGGTGCCATCGAATGCCGGTCCCGCGCCATCACCAACGACGATCCGAGTCTGGAGTTCAGCCATGGCAGAACTGTGCACGCGCCCGGCCCGATACCGCGGCGGTCGATAGCGGTGGGAACCTCCACCGCCACCCTGGCCGCCGAACGCTTCGATACCGAAGTGCTCGGTAGACATTGGATACCGCTGTCGATGACCGATTCCGACACCGCCGCGGTACTGCGTGAACGGCTCGGGGTCGACTTCTCGGCCGCCGGGGAACGCGATCGGGAGACAGACGATTTCCTGTACCTGCCGGTGGTGGTGAACTACCGGCGCGGTGACGGAGCCCTCGCGCGCGAGACGATCGTGTTCGCGTTGAACGAGGACTTCCTGGTCACCTGGCAGCCAGCGGAACCGTTCGCGCCCTTCGACGCGGCGATCGCGAAGTTGGGCCGTGACCCGCTGCTGACCGGGTCGTCGCACGGTGTGATGTACGCGCTGCTGTGGGCGCTGAACGACAGTTCGCGCCGAATTCTCAGTTCCGTGGACGATACGCTGACGGGCGTGCGCCGCGATCTCGCCACCGCGACCTCCACGGCGCTGCGCAGCGCTCTGACCAGTATGGATGATGCCGAGGAGATCGTCGGTCCGGTCCGGGAAACACAACGGTACCTGGCAGGCGCCGCCCGCCAGCTGCGCGCCGGTATCGCCGGTCGAAGGGAACTCGACACCCGCGCGGCCGCACTGGTCGCCGATGTGGACAGCGTGGAGAAGTACGCCGCCGCCGAATACGACACCCTGCGCTATCTCCAGCATTCGGTGCGATCGCGACTCGATATCGAACGCAACCGGATCATCGAGATTCTCACGCTCATCGCGGCCGTCTGTCTGCCGCCGACCCTGATTTCCACGTTCGCGAACGTCATCGGCATGCCGGAATGGGAATTCGGGTTCCTCGCCACGACCTTCGTGACCGTCGCGGCGGCGGTGATCCCCTTCGTCTACGTCGTCCGCAAGGGCCTGCAACGCTGAGATCGGTATTCCTCGACGTGCTGAACGGTGCGCCACAGCTCCGATGACGGACCGCGGCGGCATTCGTTCACGGCGATGTCGCGCCGAATTCATCTGTGCCTCTGGCGAACCCGGTGCGAGGGTGCGCGACGGGGCGCATGCTGAGAGAGGTTTGCTGTTTTGGGTGGGCAGGATGGTGGTCGACGTGGACGATGCCGCGATGGATGCTTATTCGCGGACGGTGATCGCGGTCGCGGCAGCGGTGACTGCCCACGTCGCCAGTATCCGCACCCGCCACGGCGGCGGTTCGGCCGTGGTTTTCACCGATGACGGCGACCTGCTCACCAACGCGCGCGTGGTGGGTTCGGCCGATGGCGGCGATATCGTCTTCGCCGACGGTGTGGAATCGCGATTCGACGTCGTCGGCGTCGATCCGCTCTCGGACCTGGCGGTGCTGCGCGCCAGGGGCGGCGCGCCCGGCGCGGTGGCGCTCGGCGATGCCGACACCCTCGTCGTCGGACAGTTGGTCGTCGCGGTGGGGAGCCCGCTGGGGTTGGCGGGCTCGGTCACCGCGGGAGTGGTCGGGGCCCTCGGGCGCGCGGTTCCGGTCGCCTCCCGTCGCGCCGGGCGGGTGATCGAGGATGTGATCCATACCGACGCGGCGCTGAATCCGGGTAATTCCGGTGGCGCGCTCGCGGATTCGAGCGGGCGGGTCGTCGGCGTCAATACCGCTGTCGCGGGGATCGGCATCGGCCTCGCCATTCCGATCAACAGCACCACCCGTCGCATCATCGATACCCTCCACACCGAGGGCCGGATTCGTCGCGCGTACCTCGGTGTCGTCGGGTCGCCCGCACCGCTGCCGAGCGATATCGCCGCGCGCACAGGGCAATCCGCGGGCGTACGCGTCGTCGAGGTCGTGCGCGGCGGCCCGGCCGACGAGGCCGGGCTGCGGCGCGGGGATCTGGTACTCAGCATCGCCCGCACGGAAGTACATGACGCACAGGGGATTCAGCGTCAACTCTTCGCCGAGGCCATCGGCCGCTCGACGCCGGTGACCGTCGTGCGTCATGGCGCGACGCTCGATGTCGTCGCGGTGCCCGTCGAACTCGGCACGGATTGAGTCGCGAGTTTGCCGAAGGGTGGTCGACCTGGAGGGGTGTGCTTTCGGAGTCGTCCCGGTGGGCAGCGATGAATTCCGGCCGCCACCGGCGTCTGACTGTATGAGGCCACGCCGGTCTCATGGCATCCGGGAGGTCGACACATGGACCAGGAATCGTCGGCGCAGCGGCGGCTCGCGCACCATCCGACGGTCAGGCGAATGGCCGAACGGCCGAGAGAACGTCCCGATCCGGTACTGACGGCGTCGCGGCTGCGGGAACTCTGTCTCGACGCGGGTGCGGACGACGTGGGTTTCGTCCCGATCGACGATCCGCGCGTCGCCGAGGAACAGGAGCACGCGCGCTCGATTCTGCCCTCGGCCCGCACCTTCATTTCCTTCTGTGTGCGGATGAACCGCGACAACCTCCGCAGTCCGCGGCGCAGCCTCGCCAATACCGAGTTCAATCACGCCGACGACGAGACCAACGAGGTGTCGCGTCGGATCACCAGGGCATTGCAGGACGCGGGTCACCGCGCGGTGTATCCCGCGCCGGGATATCCGATGGAGGTGGACAGATTTCCCGGTCGCATCTGGGTGATCGCGCACAAAGTGGTCGCCGAGGCCGCCGGACTGGGCGTGATGGGCATTCACCGCAATGTGATCCACCCGAAATTCGGCAATTTCATCCTGCTCGGCACGGTCGTCACCGACGCCGTAGTGGACGAGCCGAGCGCGCCACTGGATTTCAATCCCTGCCTGGAATGCAAACTGTGCGTCTCGGCGTGCCCGGTCGGCGCGATCACCCAGGACGCCGGCTTCGATTTCCAGGCCTGCTACACCCACAACTATCGCGAATTCATGGGCGGATTCACCGATTGGGCCGAAACCATCGCCGACAGCGACAGCCGCGCGGACTATCGCGAACGCGTCAGTACCGGTGAATCGTTCTCGATGTGGCAGAGCCTGTCGTTCAAACCCAACTACAAGGCCGGCTACTGCATGGCGGTATGTCCGGCGGGGGAGGACGTGATCGGCGCGTATCTCGACGATCGGAAATCCCACCTGGACGAGGTCGTGCGTCCGTTGCAGAACACCGAGGAGCCGGTCTACGTGCTGCCAGGGTCGGCCGCCGAGGAACATGTCACCCGCCGGTTCCCGCACAAGACACCGAAGCCGGTGGCAAACGGGTTCCCCGACGAGGTCAACGCGCTGCTCGACCAGATCGGTCCGCGTCCGCGTCCGCGCGCGACACCGGACTGAAGTCGTCGGCGATTCGGCAGTCGGGTGCGGCCCGGCGGCGCGACCATCGCGCAGGAGCGGGTCAGTAGGCGATGAAGAGGATCTCCTCGCGGGAGTAGTCGTGGCCGGGATGATTCGCGGCGAGGTGGGCCTTGGTCTTGGCGACCAGATCGTCTTCGTCGGTGCCGACGATGGTTTCACCGCAGGGGCAGTTCAGATTTCGCTTCAAGAGTGATCCTTCCTCCGGATATGGACGGCTCGAACATATTCCACCCGCACCACGGCACGGGTCTGCGGCTGGCACGAACGAGCGCTTGGTCATCGTAGCCAGCCCGACCGAGCGCACGGAACCCCCCGACCGCGCGGAAGCGGCCCGCGCCCTATCGAGCGCGGGCCGCGAACGATTCCGCGTCGGTCACCCGGCTACGGGGTGGAGTATCCGATCAGCGCGCCGATACCCGCCCCGATCGGGACGGTGACAAGGGCGCCGACGCCGCCGAGGAAGAACCCGAGAACAGCGCCGATACCCGCGCCGACCAGCGCCCCGATACCGGCGTTGTACTGCTTGCGGGCCAGTGTGTCGGAGGCTTCGTCGATGGTCTGTGCGGTCTGCGCGGTCGCCGATTGCGGCGTGAGCGTGAGCGTGCGGCCCTCGGCGTCGATCCGCGCGGTGAGCGCGACGGTCTGCCCGGCGGCACTGAGGCCGAGCGGAATCGTGGTGACGACATTTCCCGCGCCGTCGGCGAGCGTCACCGACGCGGCGTCGGAGGCCAGTGTGAACCGACCGGCCTCCACGGTGGTCGCGACCCCCGTGCCGTCGGCGGTGGCCGCCGCGACGTAACCGATGCCGTGCTCGACTCCGTGCACGCCGACGCCGGTATCCGGTACCGGCTGTGCCTGGACGGCGCCGGCGGTGATGCCGGTGGCGCCGATGGCGAGTAGAGCAGTGGCGGCGAACTTGTTGGCTCTCATTGCTTTCCCCATATTCCGTCGGCCGGTCGTGCGCCGACTTTTCCCCTGACGGCCGGATCTCGGCACCCCCATTCTTGCTCAGCCGACCGCTGTGCCGGTAGGTTTCGATCACATCGCGCGCATGACCGTCGCCGGGATCTCGTGGTACTCGATCGTGCTTGCCCGCGAACGACTTTCGATTCGCGCAGGTTCGCCGGACCGATGCCGGTCGTGTTGTCGAATCCGGTCGGGCGAACACCGCCGTGCGCCGCCGGTGTTCGCCCACACACGGATTGCCGCCGGGACTGCGCAGGTGGATCGGTGCCGAACTCCTCGTCGGGAGCCCTCGACTCGAGATCTTCGCTCGAAATATCTTACCGGCGAATAGGTTTGCCATTCGATCGCCCCAGCCGGTAGTTCCGTGAGCAACGTGGGCGCTCACTCGGGGTCATGGGGACAACCGCGCCGCCGAGCCGTTCGATCTGTCCAACCGGAGCATCGCCGACGAGCGAGCATGAACGGCCGAGTCGCCCGGAGATGTCGAATCATAATCGGGCGTCGTTGATTGGCCGACTTGTAGTGTGCTCGGAAAGCCGGAGTGGTCGGCTGGTGTGGATGAAGGGATGCCGGATGTCGGATGCGTCGATCGAGGTTCTCCTGGAGGACTTCGAGAATAAGGACAACTGGGATCTCGGAGGTTCGGGGGCCGGGCAGACACATATCACCACATTCGCGGAGGGCGCGCCGAGTAAGGAGCCGGGGGTGTACGCCAACGGTGCGGCGGGCGCCGACTACCGCGCTGTCGCGCTGCTGGTCCGGTCGGCCGCGGACGGCCTCGATATCGAGTTGCTTCCCAAACCGGGTGCGGCGTTCGCCATCCCCGGGCGACTCGAGGAACTGAACCTGTGGGTTCGTTCGCCGCACGCCTCGATCCGGGTTTTCGCGCGGGTCGGCGGTGGCGCCGAGGAACAGGAGCTGTCTCTCGGGCGCATCGCCGCCAACGGTGAATGGCAGCGGGCCGGACACGAGTTACCCGAGCCCGTCGACGCCGTGGACGTGCTCGGGTTACGAATTCGGTTGACCGAGGTCGTCAAGCGGGCGGGTGAGGTCATGATCCTGCTCGACGACCTCACCGCGCGCACGCGCCGGTAGGGGAACGGTCGGCGACTCGCGGATTCCAGCGGCTGTCGATGACGAGTCCGGTCAGGCCGACGGCGATACACGCGGCCGAGACGGCGAGCATGGCGGGATGGGTTCCGCCGACCAGGGCGGCGGCGAGGACGACCGTCGCCACCGTGCCGGGCGTCGATCCGACGAGCGAGGCGCTGAGATAGGGCCAGAAGCGGACCGAGGAGAGCGCGCAACAGTAGTTCACCACCGAGAACGGGGCGAAGGAGACAAGGCGCAGCGATCCGACCGCGAGCCAGCCTCGTCGCTGTAGCCGCGCATCGATCGCCTGGAGGGCGGGATGGGTGAGTCGCGAGACGACATGATCGCGGTCCAGTGCGCGAACCGACAGCAGCGCGAGTGCGGCGGCGACGGTGGTCGCGGTCAGGGCGACGATGCTGCCGAGTAGCGGACCGAACAGGAGGCCGCACGTCACCGTGAGCACGGTGCGCGGAATCGGCGCGGTGGCAGCCACGGCGTAGATGGTGAAGAAGACCAGGGGGAACCAGGGCCCGACCGATTCCGCCCACTCCTGGATGCGTCGCGGACCAGGTAGCGGAATCAGCACCGCCGCGACGAACAGGAGGCCGACGCCGAGAAGTAGCGCGACGATACGCCGGTTGCGGATGAGCCAGGTCACTCGAGCGAGGTTACCGGTTGGTAGTGGCGGCCAGGATCAACCGTCGACGCCGCTGCCGCTAGCATCAAAGGAAACGGGACGAATGCTCGTTAACCGAAGTGCTTGCTGAGCTGGGCGAATGCTTCGGTAATGGGTGCGCACAGTGGGTGCGCCATCTCGAGTGGAAGAGGGAAAGCAGTGCCGATTGCTTCAGAGCCGGCCGCGGAGCCGGTGCCGGAGTACGCCGCATGGCGTAAGGGAGTGGCCGGTGTGCTGGCGAAGGCCCGTCGGGTCGAGGTCGCCGAATTGCCGGAGGAGCCCGAGCGCCTGCTCGCGGAGACCACCTACGACGGACTCACCGTCGCCCCTTTGTACACCCGTCGAGACGAGTTGCCGGAGCAGCCGCTGCCCGGAGCGTTCCCCTACGTGCGCGGTCGCGACGCGACCCGTGACGTGCATCGCGGCTGGTATGTGACCGCGCCTGTCACCGAGGCCGATGCGAGCGCGGCCAACAGGGAACTCCTGTTCGGTTTGGAGAACGGTCACAGCGCGGCGTGGATCGTCGCGGGGGAGCGCGGGGTGCCGGTGGCGCAGTTGCCGACCGCGCTCGCCGGACTGCTCTTCGAACTCGCGCCGCTCACCCTGAGCGCGGGCGCTGCTGTCAGCGAGGCCGCCACGCGGGTTTTCGCGGTGCTCGACGAGTACAAGACGCCGGACCGGCAGGCGATCACGGTCGCCCTCGGCGCGGCCCCGCTGACGAGCCGCTACGCCGGAATCGACGACGCCGGACTGCCGGAGACGCTGACCCTCGCCGACCAGGCGATCGCACGACCGGAGACGGTGCGCGCGATCACGGTGGACGGCACCGTCTTCCACGACGCCGGCGCTTCCGATGCCCAGGAACTGGGCGCGGCGGTGGCCGCGGGCCTGGAATACCTGCGGGCGCTCAGTCCCGGCCGCGATATCGCGGATGTGCTCGGCCAGTTGGAATTCCGCTACGCCGCGACCGACGACCAGTTCGCGACCATCGCGAAATTCCGTGCCGCGCGCCAGCTCTGGGCTCGGGTGGCGCACGTGTGCGGCGCGCCCGCGTTCGGTGCCGCGCCCCAGCACGCGGTGACCTCGGCGGCCATGATGACCCAGCGTGACCCGTGGGTGAATCTGCTGCGCACCACGCTGGCGGCCTTCGGTGCTGGAGTCGGCGGCGCGGACACCGTGACGGTGCTGCCCTTCGATTCCGCGCTACCCGCCGGTGAGCTGGGCGTCTCGAAAGCGTTCTCCGACCGCATGGCGCGCAATACCCAGCTACTGCTGCTCGAGGAATCGCGTCTCGGACATGTCCAGGATCCCGGCGCGGGCTCCTGGTATGTCGAGGATCTCACCGCCGCTCTCGCGGAGAAGGCGTGGGAGTTCATGCGCGAACTCGAGGCCGCGGGCGGCTATCTGGCCGCATTGGACTCGGGTCTGCTCGCCGAGCGGATCGCCGAGACCAGGGCGGCGCGCGATGCCGATGTCGCACACCGCAAGACCGCGGTCACGGGAGTGAACGAATTCCCGAATCTGGCCGAGAAGCCGCTCTCGGAAGCGGCCCGCGAGAGTGGCCTCGCCACCCGCTACGGCGCGGCGTTCGAGCAACTGCGCAACCGTTCCGATGCCTACCTGGCGGCTACCGGTGCGCGGCCGACGGCGCTGCTGGTGCCGCTCGGCACGGTGGCCGAACACAATGTGCGGGTCACCTTCATCGCGAACCTGCTGGCCTCCGGCGGTATCGAATCGATCAACCCCGGACCGCTCGAGGCGGACGGAATCGGCGCCGCGGCAACCGAATCGGGCGCCACGATCGCGGTGCTGTGCGGCTCGGACAAGCGTTACGGCACCGACGCGGGCGCGGCCGTCGAGGCCCTGCGCGCGGCCGGTGTCGACACGGTACTGCTGGCCGGTGCGGCGAAGGCGGTCGCCGAACTGAGTGAGACACAGCGCCCGGACGGATACCTCGCCGCGAAGATCGACGCGGTCGCGGCACTGTCCGGCCTGCTGGAGAAGGTGGGAGCCTGATGACTACGCGCGAAGTCGAACATGTGATCGGCAGTTTCGCGGAGGTGCCGCTGCACGAGCGCGCCCCGGAACCCGCCGCGGTGGATGCCGCGCAGGTGAAGGAATTCGTCGCCGAGGCGGCCGAAGCCAATCACTACACCCCCGATCAGTTGGTCTGGGCGACCCCCGAGGGCATCGACGTGCCGCCGGTGTTCACCAAGGCCGATCGGGACGCCATCGCGGCCGAGGGCTATCCGCTCGACAGCGTGCCCGGTGTCGCGCCGTTCCTGCGCGGTCCGTACCCGACCATGTACGTGAACCAGCCGTGGACGATCCGCCAGTACGCGGGCTTCTCCACCGCCGCCGATTCCAATGCCTTCTACCGCCGCAATCTGCAGGCGGGCCAGAAGGGTCTCTCGGTGGCCTTCGACCTGGCGACGCACCGCGGTTACGACTCCGACCACCCGCGGGTGCAGGGCGACGTGGGCATGGCCGGTGTCGCCATCGATTCGATCCTCGATATGCGTCAGCTCTTCGATCACATTCCGCTGGACCAGGTTTCGGTGTCGATGACGATGAACGGCGCGGTGCTGCCGATTCTCGCCCTCTACGTCGTGGCCGCCGAGGAGCAGGGCGTCACGCCCGAACAACTGGCCGGAACCATTCAGAACGACATTCTGAAGGAGTTCATGGTCCGCAACACCTACATCTACCCGCCCAAGCCATCGATGCGGATCATCTCCGACATCTTCGCCTACACCAGCACGAAGATGCCGAAGTTCAACTCGATCTCCATCTCCGGCTACCACATTCAGGAGGCGGGCGCGACCGCCGACCTGGAATTGGCCTACACCCTCGCCGACGGCGTGGAATACATCCGGGCCGGTATCGAGGCGGGTATGGAGGTGGACAAGTTCGCGCCGCGGCTGTCCTTCTTCTGGGCCATCGGCATGAACTTCTTCATGGAGGTCGCCAAACTCCGTGCGGGACGGCTGCTCTGGAGTGAGCTGGTCGCGAAGTTCAACCCCAAGAGCGCGAAATCGCTGTCGCTGCGCACCCATTCGCAGACTTCCGGCTGGTCCCTGACCGCCCAGGACGCCTACAACAATGTGGCGCGCACCTGCATCGAGGCGATGGCCGCGACCCAGGGCCACACCCAGTCGCTGCACACCAACGCCCTCGACGAGGCGCTCGCGCTGCCGACGGATTTCTCCGCGCGCATCGCCCGCAATACCCAGCTGTTGATCCAGCAGGAGTCCAACACCACTCGGCCGATCGACCCGTGGGGCGGTTCGTACTACGTCGAATGGCTCACCCACCAGCTGGCCGACCGGGCTCGGGCGCATATCGCCGAGGTGGAGGCGCACGGCGGTATGGCCCAGGCCATCGGCGAGGGCATCCCCAAGCTGCGCATCGAAGAAGCCGCCGCGCGCACCCAGGCCCGCATCGACACCGGGCAGCAGCCGGTGATCGGCGTGAACAAGTACCAGGTCGAACAGGATCAGCAGGTCGAGGTACTCAAGGTCGAGAACTCCCGCGTGCGTGCCGAGCAGATCGAGAAGTTGCGGCGGCTGCGCGCGGAGCGGGATTCGGCCGCCGTCGAGCGGGCGCTGAGCGAATTGACCCGTGCGGCGGCCTCTTCGGAGGGCGGTATGCGGAACAATCTGCTCGCCCTCGCGATCGACGCCGCGCGCGCCAAGGCCACCGTCGGCGAGATCTCCGACGCGCTGGAGAAGGTCTACGGCAGGCATCAGGCCGAGATCCGTACTCTGTCCGGTGTGTACCGCGACGCGGCAGGGAAGGTCACCAACATCACCACGGCCAGTGCGCTCATCGAGGAATTCGCGGAGGCCGAAGGTCGCCGCCCGCGTATCCTCGTCGCGAAAATGGGTCAGGACGGGCACGATCGAGGACAGAAGGTGATCGCCACCGCCTTCGCCGACCTCGGCTTCGACGTCGACGTGGGCCCGCTGTTCCAGACTCCCGAAGAGGTGGCGCAGCAGGCGGCCGATAACGACGTGCACGTCGTCGGTGTCAACTCGCTCGCGGCAGGCCACCTCACGCTGGTGCCCGCCTTGCGGCAGGCACTGGCCGATGTCGGTCGTCCCGACATCATGATCGTCGTCGGCGGCGTCATCCCGCCCGGCGATTTCGAGGAGCTCTACGAGGCGGGCGCGGCCGCGATCTTCCCACCCGGCACCGTCATCGCCGACGCGGCGATCGACCTGCTGAAGAAGCTCAGCGTCGCGCTCGGCCACAGCGACAGCCACGGCGCGGACTCCGCCACAGCCGAATGAGCGAAGCGGGTTCGGCCGCCCCGCAGCGGGCGGCCACGCGCCGTGCGATCGATGTCGACGCACTCGCCGAGGCGGTCCGCGACAACGAGCGGGCCGCCCTGGCGCGGGCCATCACCCTGGTGGAGTCGACCAGGGCCGACCACCGGGAGTTGGCGCAGCGGCTGCTGCTGAAACTCACCCCGGAGGTGCAGGGTTCGGCGAGCACCGTGGTGTCCAATCGTGTCGGCATCACCGGTGTTCCCGGTGTCGGCAAGTCGACGTTCATCGACGCGCTCGGCATGTACCTGATCGCCAAGGGACATCGGGTGGCGGTACTGGCCGTCGACCCGTCCTCCACCCGCACCGGCGGATCCATCCTCGGCGACAAGACCCGGATGGCGCGGCTGTCGGTGGAACGCGACGCCTTCATCCGGCCCTCGCCGACCGCGGGCACGCTGGGCGGCGTGGCCAAGGCCACCCGCGAAACCATCGTGCTGCTCGAGGCCGCGGGTTACGACGTGATCCTGGTGGAGACGGTCGGCGTCGGGCAGTCCGAGGTCACCGTCGCCGATATGGTCGACGTCTTCTGCTTCCTGACCCTGGCCCGCACCGGGGATCAGTTGCAGGGCATCAAGAAAGGCGTGCTCGAACTCGCCGACCTGGTCGCGGTGAACAAGGCCGACGGCAAACACGAGATCGAGGCGAAGGCCGCGGCCCGCGAACTCGCGGGCGCGCTGCGGCTGATCCACCCGCACGACGCGCTGTGGCGCCCACCGGTTCTCACCATGAGCGGGCTGGAAGGTGTCGGCCTGGACAAGTTCTGGGACACCGTCCTCGAGCATCGCCGGGTCCTCACCGACGCGGGCGAATTCGACGAGAAGCGCCGCCGTCAGCAGGTCGACTGGACCTGGACCATGGTGCACGACCAGTTGCTGCGCCGTCTCGCCGACAATCCGCGGGTGAAATCCCTTCGCGCCCAGGTCGAAAAGCAGGTTCGCGAAGGCACCCTCACCGCGGCTCTTGCCGCACAGCAGATCCTGGACGCGTTCGACGGTTCCTGAGTCGGGGTATCAGCGGGTGTCGTCGTCAACTGCCCGTGGGAAGCAGCGGCCCCACCGCTTCGGCTATTTCGGTGACGTTGTCACAGGGCGACAGTCCGCGTGGATGCGTGCCGCGCGGGTCGTCCACCAGGATGAAGAGCGAACCGGATTTCATCTCGATATTGACGGTGCAGCCGCCGGGGACATCGGGACGCGCCTCGTACCGCAGCGCCTTTCGCCCGCTGATGGTGGTCGCGGTGGCCGAGGGGAATTTCTCGCGCACCGCGGCGAGGGTCGTGTCGGTGGTCTGCACGCGGAAGGTGTAGGAACTCGCGGCGACGTAGAGGCACCCTTTCCAGGTGGAGCCGCCGGAATTGTCCAGCCGTGGCTGCGGTGCGCGAGCATCCCAGCGGTGCTGTGCCAGGAACTGGGGCGTCAACGCGGCGCACGGGTCGAAACCGATGGAGCCCGAACCCGCGCTCGATGATGCCCCCACCGCGGTGGTGGTCGTGACCGGCGGGGGCGTGGTCGGCATGGCTGTGCCGGCCTCGCCGCACGAGGTGAGGGCAAGCGAGAGGGCGAGCACGCCGAGCCCGGCTGCCCACCGCCGACGGTCTCGACGGGTCACTACCGAATCTCCCTGAGCCTGCGCGCGAAATCCTCGTCGGTGCGCTCGTAGGTCTCGCGAATCGTCGTGAGCAGCGACTGGATATCGCGGGCGACGGCGATGTAGTCGGCCAGGGTGTCATAGGCGTTGTTGGGACCGCCGAACGCCTTCTCCTTGAACAGGGTGACCAATTCGCGCGCCGACGACAGCCGTGCGACATCCTCGCCGAGCCCCCAGGTCGCGCGTTCGCCGAGGGCGCGCGCGTCGTTCTGGGCCAGGGACAGATCGAGAATCAGATCCTCGCAGGCCTTGTCGAGATCGAGGAAGGCCTGCGGTTCCATCCGCACTGTCAACGCCCCCGACTTCGCGTCCTCGATGAATGCCCCGAACGGGCTCTCCACGGCCATCAGGTCGCCCCTTCCACTAGTCGCGTTTGCCCATAGAGACGCACGCGCCCGGAGAACGGTTCCATCGAAACACAGATCCGGCCGGTCGTATCGTGCGATTCGGATTCGACCCGCGGACCGCTAGAACTCCGATTCCCGCACCCCCGGTTTCCGGGACGGGGGTTCGGGCGGCGAGGAACGGACGAGCGCGATACTGGTCAGCAGCCGTGCGGCGTGTTCGTCGAACCGTTCCCGCGATACCGCGATCGATCCGGTCAGCCAGGGCCGGTACAGGTAGGCCAGCGATCCGAAGATCGCGTTGGCGTTGAGGACGCTGTCGGTGTGGTCCGGTGCGCGGTTGCGGTAATCGCCCGCGCCGATCGTCAATGCGATGGGCGCGGTGAACAATTCGATGAGTTCGTCGGCGCGTGCGGTGAGCGCCGGGGTGGCCTGCGATTCCACGAACATGATCCGGCCGCGGCGGCGATCCTCGGTGAGGAAATCGGTGAACGCCGCGACGCAGTACTGGAACATGGCGTCACGATCGATGGGCGCGGTGGTGAGGGCGTCGAGGAGGCTGTCGCGCGCCGCGAGCACCACGGTCTCCAGCACGGTGGTCATCAGGGCGTCGAGGTTGGGGAAACTCTCGTAGAAGTAGCGCTCGGTGAGTCCGGCTTGGCGGCAGACGCCGCGCATGGAGGTTTCGCCCGCGCCGACGGTGCCCATCAGCTCGATGCCCGCGGTGATCAGCTGTTCGCGGCGCGCGGTGACTCGCTCGGCGGGGGCCAGCCCGCGCCAGCGTCGGGTGCCGGGCTGGGTTGCGTCCGATTCGGCGACCATACTGCTGATCTTCTCATATCCGGAAGTTGACATCATCTGATGTTGACATCACGTGATTTCAGAAATACATTTCGAGAGTCCGGTTTCATCGACGAGACGTGAGGACCATCCGATGGGTTCCGCTGCATATACCGATCAGGCGCATGCCATCCACGCCCGTGATGTCAGCTTCGATTTCGACTCGGTGCCCATGCACTACATACCGGGCGAGGTCATGGCGACGCACATGATCAACGTGATGCACCTGGTACTTCCCGAGGGGGAGCGTGCCATGGCGCAGGCGCTGGCCGAGGCGCTGCCGCTGATCTCCGACGAGCGCCTCGCCGAGGAGGTGCGCGGGTTCATCGGCCAGGAATCCATGCACGCGAGTTCGCACGAGCAGGCGCGCAAGCAGCTGGAACGGCTCGGGCTCGACGTCGGCCCGATGGTCGAGCTGATGTCCTGGATGACCGACCGGATGCTCGGCGATCACGGGCTCACCGGTCGCGCCAAGCACGCGTGGCTGTGCGAGCGGCTCGCGCTGTTCGCGGGGATGGAGCATTACACCGCGGTGATCGGCGAATGGCTGCTCACCAACGACAAACTCGAATCGGCCGGCATGCATCCGGCGATGCTCGACCTGATCCGCTGGCACGGCGCCGAAGAGGTCGAACACCGCAGTGTGGTCTACGACGCCTACATGTACGTCGACGGCGGCTACGCCAGGAAGGCGCGGCAGGCCATGATCGCGAGTGTGGGTCTGGTCGCCCTGTTCGTCGCCTCCGGCGGCTACCTGTTCCATCGTGATCCGGAGCCGAGCAAGGGCCGGTGGTGGCCGTTGCAGTTGGCGAGCGCGTCGGTGCGCGGTGTCGTCCCGAGTCTGACGACCTTCTTCACCGAGATCCCGCGCTATCTGCGCCCCGGTTTCCATCCCTCCCAGCTGGGGCCGATGGATAACGCGCTGCGCTACCTCGCGCAGTCGCCCGCCGCGCGAGGCGGAGTGTCGTGAGCGAGGGGTTCCGGCCTGGCACCGGGGTGCGCCTGCTGGCGTCCGCGATGGACGCCTACAAGACGGTTTTCGTGGAAGCCCCGGCGGCGCGAGTGCTTTCGCGTCCGAGTCCGGTACGCCGCAGCGGATACGACCGCACCGTGGTGATCGACCGCGTCGAGACCGTGGCCGACGATGTGGTCCGCCTGACGCTGCGCGATCCGCGGCGCGAGTTGCTTCCCGCGTGGACCCCGGGCGCGCACCTCGACGTATTCCTGCCTTCGGGCAGGCAGCGGCAGTATTCGCTCAACGGAGACCCGGCCGATCGCGCGAGCTACCGGATCGCGGTGCGTCGCATCGCGGACGGCGGCGGCGGATCGGTGGAGGTGCACGACACGCTGCGTGCGGGTGACCCGCTACGAATTCGCGGACCCCGCAACGCTTTCCCGTTCATCGCCGCCGGATCGTATCTGTTCGTCGCGGGCGGAATCGGTATCACGCCGATCCTGCCGATGGTGGCCGAGGCCGCGCGCGCCGGCATCCCGTGGCGGCTGGTGTACGTGGGTCGCTCGCGGGCGAGTATGCCGTTTCTCGCCGAACTGTCGCGGCTGCGCGGCGGGGAACTGGTGGTGCGACCCGACGACGAATTCGGCGTCGCGGCACCCGCGGATCTCGTCGAGTCGGTGCGGGCGGATACCTCGGTGTATGTCTGCGGTCCGCCGGCCCTGATGGACGCGGCGTGCGCGCGGGTGGCCGCCCTCGACCCGGCCGTCGCGCTGCATACCGAGCGTTTCTCCGCGCTTCCCGTGCGCGACGGGGTCGAATTCGATGTCGCGCTGACCCGCACCGGCCGCACCGTGCGGGTCGGCGCGGAGGAGTCCGCGCTCAACGCCATTCGGCGGGTCGTGCCGGGGGTCGCCTACTCCTGTCAGCAGGGCTTCTGCGGAACCTGCAAGGTCGGGGTGCTCGACGGCACGGTCGAGCACCGAGACCGGCTGCTCTCCGACGCCGATCGGCCCGACTCGATGCTCATTTGCGTATCACGCTCACGCGGTGGCGAACTCACGCTCGACCTGTAGTTGCTCGGCGAGCGATGATGCTCGCGCCGGAAAGGACTTGGCTGCCATGGCCGTTGATATTCCCGAACACGTCTCGATCGCCGTCATCGGGGCCGGCATCGCTGGGATCGGGCTCGCGGTGAAATTGCGCGAAGCCGGATTCGAGGATTTCCTCATACTCGAACGCGCCGACGATCTCGGCGGCACCTGGCGGGCGAACACCTATCCCGGTGCGGCCTGCGACGTTCCCTCGCATCTGTATTCGTACTCGTTCGCGCCGAATCCCGACTGGTCGCGCACCTACGGCACCCAACCGGAAATCCTCGCCTACCTGCGCGGTGTCGCCGACGAACACGACGTCCAGCGGTATATCCGTTTCGGCGCCGACCTCGAGGAGGCGCGGTGGCGGGAATCGGAGAATCGTTGGCAGTTGCGCACCGGTCGCGGTGAACTCACCGCCGATATCCTGATCTCGGCCGTCGGGCCCTTCAGTGAGGCGCAGATACCGGCGTTGCCTGGGCGCGACACCTTCGCGGGCACACAGTTCCACTCCCTGCACTGGGATCACGGACATGATCTGACCGGCGAACGGGTAGCCGTCATCGGCACCGGTGCGTCGGCGGTGCAGTTCATTCCGGAGATCCAGCCGGTGGTCGGCTCGTTGACGGTCTTCCAGCGTTCCGCGCCGTGGATCGTCTCGAGACTCGACCGAACCACCACCGGTGTGGAGCGGGCCGCGTTGCGCCGGATACCCTTGCTCGGCAAGGCGATTCGCGGCGCGTTCTACGCGGGTATCGAGGGATTCGGGCTGGTCGGCTTCGTCGACAAACGGTTCAGGCACCCCTACGAGACCTTGTCGAAATTGCAATTGCTGCGCCAGGTGCGCGATCCGGAACTCCGTCGCAAACTCACCCCCGACTACGTCATCGGTTGTAAGCGCGCGATCTTCTCCGATACCTATTTCCCCGCCCTCACCCAGCCCAATGTCGAGGTGGTCACCGAGGGTATCCGAGAGATCCGGCCGCATTCGATCGTCACCGCCGACGGCGTCGAGCATCCGGTGGACACCCTCATCTGGGGGACCGGATTCAGCATGCCCGCAGGGGCTTTCGCGCGGATCCACGGCGCGGACGGACAGTCCATCGCCGACCACTATCACCGGCGGCCAAGCAGTTACCTCGGCGCGGCCATCGCGGGCTTCCCGAACTTCTTCTGCACGCTCGGCCCCTTCGGGGCAGCGGGGAATCAGTCCGCGATCTATATGATCGAGGCACAGTTGCACTACATCGTCGACGCGTTGCGGACCATGCGCGACAAGGGATTCGGCCGTGTCGAAGTCAGGCGCGACGTGCAGAGCGCCTTCCTGGACGAGGTCGCCGAACGCAGCCGCGAGACCGCATGGCTGACCGGCGGCTGCCGCAGTTACTACCAGACGGCCGACGGCCACAATTCCGGGCTGTACCCGAACTGGAGTTTCGAATATCGCCGCCGCACCAGGCGTTTCGACGCCGAATCCTATGAATTGAGCGTGCGATGAACCTGACGGACCTGTTGTCCGCGCGCAAACTACTCGCGGCGGTGCCGTCGGTGTCGCAGGGCGCGGGCACGCTCGACCCGCGCGGGAAGGTCGCGCTGATCACCGGCGCCGCCACCGGGATCGGGCGGGCGCTGGCCGAGGATCTGTACGACAGGGGCGCGCGCGTGGCGATACTCGATATCGACGGCGCCGCAGCCTCGCTCGCCGCGTCGCAATTGGGTGACCGCGCGCTGGCCGTCACCGCCGATGTCGCCGACCGGGCGGCCATGCGCGCGGCCGTCGACCAGGTGTACGCGGCGTTCGGGCGGATCGATGTGGTCGTCGCCAATGCCGGGGTGGTGCCCGAACCCGCGACGATCGCGACCATGGACCCGGCCGTCTTCGATCGCGTCGTCGCCATCAATCTGGTCGGCGTCTTCAACACGGTGCATCCGGCGCTGCCGCATGTCATCGACGTGGGCGGACACGTCGTCGTCGTATCCTCGGCCGCCGCCTTCGCGCCGGGAATGGCCGGATCCCCCTATATGACGACCAAGGCCGCCGTCGAACAATTCGGCCGCGCGCTGCGGGTGGAACTCGCGGCGGCGGGCGCGACCGCGGGCGTCGCGTACTTCGGCATCGTCGACACCGCGATGACGCACGGAACCCTCGACGACGACGAATTGGGCCGCGCGGTGGGCGAATTGCTGCCGTGGCCGCTGAACCGCCGCATCTCCGCGCGCGAGGCCGCCGCCTCGGTGGCCGATGGCATCGTGCGCCGCGCCCCGCGCACCATCGCGCCGATCCAGTGGGAGCCCTACGCCCTACTGCGCGGGGCGATCAACGTGGTGCTCGATGATCGCCTGACTCGCGACGCGCGGGTGAAGGATCTGATCCAGCGGGTGGAGAAGCGAGTCCTCGCACAGCGTGCGGGAGTCACCGGGTCAAGCGACTGATTCGTGCCCTGTTCGATCGTGCCGGTACCCTGGGGGCGGTTGATCGCCTCGCTTCGGTGGTAGTACGCGTCGAGATCCGCGACGCGTTTGCCGTCGAATGCTTCGGGTCGCGCACCGATTCATCATGGAGGCCGCGATCAGTGTGGCGGTCACGGTCGTCGTCTCATGCCTCACCGCCGTCGGCATCGGCACTTCATTCAATCCAGCCCCCTTGGGAATTCCCCCCCGCGTGGGGACGTAGACAGCCACCCGGATCTGCCTAGCCGGCTCGTTCCTTGGTAGCCCGCCCTGGTGATCGGACTTACCCTCGATACAGGCTGATGTTTCGAACTGGCAGTACGTGGTGATTGATGGACGCGCGATTGTTTGGGGCGGCGTTTGTGTCGGTGTTTATCGGGACCTCGATGCTGAGGTGGGCTGACAAATGGTCCGCGGAGCCTTGGCTGGTCTGGCCAGGATGGGTTCTGGCTGTTGCAGGGATCGTAGGGATAGTCGCGGGGCTGGTAGTCGAAGCCTGGGACGCGTGGCTGGCGCGGCCGCCGGCCACGCCGCCGGAAACCTTCTCACCGGAGGAACGCGCCGCTCGGAGTCGTGAACTGGACGAGGGGTATGCGCGGCTGCGTGAGCAGCTCGCGCGGCTGCGCGAGCAACGCGACCAGCAGTAGCATGTTTCGCCGTCGGCTGTCGTGTAATACGCAGTCGCTCCTCGCGATTGATCAGACGTCGGGCCCGCGCATGGGAGGGGTGTCGGGCCGCGACACCGCTCAGCCGTCATCGCCGCAACGCGGCGGGATCCCGACTCAGCAACGTCAAGATTCCGCCCGCGCCGACGATCGACCGCAGATGGTTCGGTAGCGGCTCGGTGCTCAGGCTTCCGTTGGGGCCGTGCAGGGCTCCCGACGCGAGATCAGCGCGCACCTCGACATCGTCGGCGAACAGCGGATGGCTCGCGGCGCCGGGTACTCGCACCAGTACGATGCCGAGGTTGAAGCAGTTCCGGTAGAAGATATTGCCGAAACTTTCGGCGATGATGAGCCGAACCCCGCAGCCCAGCAGGGCTTTCGGGGCCTGCTCCCGGCTGGAGCCGCATCCGAAGTTGCGCCCGCTCACCAGAACCGTGCGTCCGGCGAGGCGATCCCGGAACCCGGGGAGAACCCCGTGGAAGGCGTAATCGCCCAGTTCGTGCTCCGGAATCCGGAGGTAGGCACCGGGCAGGATCAGGTCGGTGTCGACGTTGTCGGTCAGGTTGTCCGGCATACGGAAGACGCGTCCAGCGATCGAATCCATCATCGACTGCTCGCGTCGATAGCGCTGCCGACCCGGCCGCTCAGTGCCGCGTTGGCCGCTGTGGTCGGCGAACCGAGATAGACCTCCGATTCGGCGCTTCCGCAGCGTCCGACGAAATTGCGATTCTGCGTCGACACCGCGACCTCCCCGGCCGCGAGCGTGCCGAGGCGGCCCAGACACGCCCCGCAGCCGGGCGGCAGGACGGTGGCCCCGGCCGCCGTCAGTCGGGCGATCGACCCGTCCTCGACGGCACGCTGATAGACCTCGGCGGAGGCCGGGCCGACCAGCAGTCGCACATCGGGGTGCACCTTCTGCCCGCCGAGTACCTGTACGGCCTCGTGCAGATCCTCGAGTCGCCCGCCCGCACAAGAACCGATGAACACCTGGTTCACCTCGATCGGTTCGAGATCGCTCGCCGCCACGGTGCGATCGGGGCGGGACGGCCGAGCCAGCGTCGGGACGACATCGCCGAGGTCGACGGTCAGATCCCACGGGTCGTCGCCGTCCACCGCGCGATCGGCGTGGGTGAGGTCGGCGCCGCGCTCCGCGAGCCAGGCGAGGACCGTGGCGTCCACTGGGAACACCCCGGTCACGGCGCCCATTTCCACCGCGTGATTGGACAGTTTCATCCGGTCGGCCACCGACAGTTCGGCGATCGCCGGGCCTACGAATTCCACCACCATGCCGATGGCCCCGCCCATCCCGACCTCGGTGGTGATGGCCAACGCTAAATCTTGTGCGGTGGTGCCGTTTCCGAGGGATCCGGTCAAACCGACCCGTAGCACTCCCGGCACTTCCAACCACAACCGTCCGGTCGCGAGTACCGCCGCGACGTCGGTGGCGCCGAATCCGATCGCGAGCGCGCCGAACGCGCCGCCGGTGCAGGTGTGCGAGTCGCCACCGACCATGACGGTACCCGGCGCGATCAGGCCGAGTTCCGGTAAGAGTTGATGCGCTATACCCGCTCCGGCGTATACGGGGATGCCGTTGCTCTCGGCGAACCGACGAGCCTGGGCTTGGAGGTCGGCCTCTCGCTCGGTGATCGGCGGGTAGTGATGATCGAAGACGAACACGGTCCGATCGGCCGCGGCCAACTCGGTGATGCCGTGGCGGTTCAGCGCCTGCGCCACCACCGGCCCGGAGCCGTCGTGCGCCATGACGCGGGAGACATCCACGGTGACAACCTCGCCTTCGACGACCGGTCGTCCGGTCAGCGCGGCCAGGATGTTGTACGTCGGTCCTGCCATCTCTACCCTTTTCGACGATCGCGACGACGGTTTCCGCGTCGAACTCAGGGTACGTCGACCACGCCCGCGCCGCTCGATCGAACGACGCCGTCGACAGCGAACCAGCGCGGGGGAATCCGGTCGGCGCGCGGTCTTCCGACGCCGAATCCCCGGAAGCGCCCGAACCCGGAATCCCCGTATGTCTCGCGACCGCACGGGGCGGTCAGTCGGTCGCGTCGGGGAACAATCCGGGCAGTTCGAGCGCGTATTCCAGATCGGCTCGTGTACCCAGGGTGCTCAGCAGCACGCGAATCATCGTCAACCTGGCCTCGGCGACGATATCGGGTGCGGGCTCGGCTCCGGGGCCCGCCTCGGCGGAGATCCGGTAGACGACGTATTCGCAGACGTGCAGCGCCGCGTCGAGATCGAGCTGGCTCGGCGCGGGGCGGCCCAATGCGGCGAAGGTGTCGTGGACGGAGGCCCGGATATCATCGAAGGCCCGTTCCCGATATTCCGACACCGGCGATGCCGGATCGTGTAGTTCGGCGAAGAGCGGACGCAGCATGGCCCCGTGGCCGCGCGCCCAGTCCAGATACGCGTCGATGAGCCGGATACCGAGTTCGACGGGTTCGTCGGTGCCGGACAGCGCGGTTCTGATGCCGCCGACCAGCCCGGCGTTGGAGGCGGTGAGCAGCACGTGCAGCGGTTCCACCGCATTGCCGAAGTAGCGATAGAAGGTGGGGCGGGCCAGCCCGGCCTGTTCGATGATCTGCGCGACGTTCAGTCCCCGTGACCCGGTGCGGGTGAACACCTCGGCGGTGGCGCGCACGATTCTGGCGCGGACTTCTTCGGCCTGCTGCCGCGTCTGCGGTGGCCTGCCGCGTCGTGCGCTACGGGTCTCGGCCGGGTCCGAACCCCTAGGCGACATGGTGATTCCTCACAGGTACCTGCTCAGCGGGGCTGTGGTGCACACCGGAGAGCTTGACACGGGAGGCCACACGAGGATTAATCTAACACTAGTGTTCATTAAATAGGTGCACAGTTCGGCGACTCCGCTGGACCCACCGAGCCGTATCCGTTTCATGAGAGGGCCGACCGATGACGACCGCCCGCAGGCTCGCCACAGAACCCACCGCGCTGCCCTCCACCCTGGTGCAGCCCCTGCTCGACCTCGCCGTCGCGGGCGGCGCGCCCGCCGTCGAGGTGCTCGCCCCCGTCACCGGCGCGAAGATCGCCGACCTGCCGCAGTCGTCGACCGCCGATATCGAACGCGCCTTCGCCACGGCGCGCGAGGCCCAGCGCGCCTGGGCGCAGCGCCCGGTCCACGAGCGGATCGCGGTGCTGCGCCGTTTCCACGACATCGTCCTCGACGAGCAGCAGACCATCCTCGACATCGTGCAGGTCGAGACCGGGAAATCCCGCGCGCACGCCTTCGACGAGGTCGGCGATGTCGCGGTGAACGCCAGGTACTACGCCTCGGTCGCGGGCAAACTCCTCGCCGACCGCAAGCCGCGCGGTGTGCTGCCCGTGCTCACCCGCGTCGATGTGCGGCACCGTCCCAAGGGCGTGGTCGCGGTCATCTCGCCGTGGAATTACCCCCTCGCACTGGCGGTCTCGGACGCGCTGCCCGCACTGGTCGCGGGTAATGCCGTGATCTCGCGTCCGGACAACCAGACCGCGCTCACCGCGCTGTGGGCCATCGCCGCCGCCGAGCGCGCCGGACTCCCGCGCGGGCTGTGGCAGGCGGTACTCGGGCGGGGATCGGTGATCGGTGGCGAGGTCATCGCGCGCGCCGATTACGTCGACTACACCGGGTCGAGCGCCACCGGCCGCACCATCGCCCAGCAGGCCGGGGAACGGCTGATCGGCTACTCGCTGGAACTCGGCGGAAAGAATCCACTGCTCGTGCTGGCCGACGCCGATATCTCGCGGGCCGCCAAGATCGCCATCCGCGCCTGCTTCGCCTCGGCGGGCCAACTGTGCGAATCGATGGAGCGGATCTACGTGCACGACAGCGCGTACGACCGATTCGTCGGCGAGTTCGTCAAGCATGTGAAGGCGATAAAACTCGGCGGCGCACTGGATTACGGCAGCGATATGGGTTCGCTGACCTTCCAGCGTCAACTCGACACGGTGCGTTCGCACGTCGATGACGCGGTCGCGAAGGGCGCGACCGTGCTGGCCGGCGGGCGGGCCCGACCCGATCTCGGCCCCTATTTCTACGAGCCGACGGTACTGGCCGATGTGCGCCCGGGGATGACGGTGTACCGGGAAGAGACCTTCGGTCCCGTCGTCTCGATCTACCGCGTCGGCAGCGACGACGAGGCGATCGCGGCGGCCAACGACACGGCCTATGGACTCAATGCCAGTGTGTGGACGAAGGATACGAGCCGGGGGCGTGCGGTCGCGGCGCGGATCAACGCCGGATCGGTGAATGTGAACGAAGGTTTCATCGCGGCCTGGGGCAGTTCCGACGCGCCGTCGGGAGGCCTCGGCATCTCCGGAACCGGGCGTCGGCACGGTCCAGAGGGCCTGCTGAAGTACATCGACACCCAGACGATCGCGGTGCAGCGCGTGCTGCCGATCGCGCCGCTGCCCGGTATGTCCGAGGAACTGTGGGCCAAGACGATGACGCTGTACTTCTCGGTCATGAAGACACTGCGCCAGAAATAGCCCGCACGCACCGCCGAACGAATGGGAAATCGATGAAGCTCGACACCGTAGCCGGTAAGAAGGTCTTGGTCACGGGCGCGGCCATGGGCTTGGGCAAACTATTCGCCGAGCGCGCCGTGCGCGAGGGCGCGGCATCGGTCGTGCTGTGGGATATCGACGAAGCCGCCCTGAAGGACACCGCCGCCGAATTCACCGCCCTCGGCGGGCGGGTGCACCACTACGTGGTCGACGTCGCCGACCGCGACGCCATCGCCGAGGCCGCCGCCTCGGTGCGCGCCGAGGTCGGCGATATCGACATCCTGGTGAACAACGCCGGCATCGTGCGCGGTAACAGCTACTTCTGGGAAACCGAGAACCGCGCCGATATCGAGAAGACCATGGCGATCAATTCACTCGCGCCCATGTACATCACGCTGGAATTCCTGCCCGCGATGGTGCGCGGTGCGGGCGAGGCCAGGGTGCTGAATATCGCGTCCTCCGCGGGGCTGGTGTCCAATCCGCGCATGAGCGTCTACGCGGCGTCCAAATGGGCCGCGCTCGGCTGGTCGGATTCGGTGCGCATCGAATTGGAGCAGGCCGGGCACGACCACGTGAAGGTGACCACCGTCTGCCCGACCTATATCGACACCGGCATGTTCGACGGCGCGAAGGGGTTCCTGTTCACCCCGATTCTGCAGCAGGACGCGGTGGTCGACACGTCGTGGAAGCAGATGAAGGCGGGTAATCCGCTGGTCATCCTGCCGTGGACCTCGCGTCTGAACAAGGCGCTGTCGGGTCTGCTTCCCATCAAGATGCGCGATCTGTTCCTCGACACCGTCGGCGTCTACCACTCGATGGATCAGTTCACCGGCCGCGACAAGTGAATCGCCACTCCCAGCTGCGGTAATACCTTGGTATTATCGACACACAATGCAATACGAGTGGTGGTATGGAGCCCGGGATCATCTGCGGCGAGCCGGGGTCGAGCCCTGGGAAGTCATGGAGGTCCTGTACTCGCCGAGGCGCTGGCCTCGGCCCGCGCGCACACCGGAGGGCCTGCCGGTACTGACGGTGTGGGGCCGGACCGAACAGGGACGTCCGGTCGTTGTGCTGTTGCGACAGCCCTCCTCCGCGCCGGGAATCTGGGAGGTCGTCATGGCCGCGCCCATGCGACCACACCAAGTGCATGAGTACGAGGCATGGGAGGTCGAGCGGTGAAAGATCTACGCGCAGGCGAGGATCCGGACGCGATCCTGGACTCGCTGACCTACGACGACACGGTGTCGGCACCCCCGCTGCCGCCGACGACCGCCGAGATCGAACACGCCATGACGGTGGTCAGATCACTGAAGATGTCACCGGAGATGGACCGCCGGGTGAAAGAGGCCGCCGCCGCCCACTGCGTCACCCAATCCATGCTGATCCGCCAGTACATCGAGATGGGTCTCGCGGCCGAACAGCCCGAACGAATGATCCCGCTCTCCGACGCCATCCGGGTGCTGTCGAATCTGCGGCCATCGGCCTAGATCTCATCTCGAAGCGACGGGGCCTCGGGTCGACGTCGGCCGCCCGGGCTTGCGTGCGATGACCGCGGTGGCCTCGTACTCCTCGTACTCCTCGTACTCCTCACTCGAGCGGATATGGGCATCCAATCCGTGCGCGCGCAGAATATCGGCGGCGACCGGGGCCTGGGCCTCGCTCTCCTCGACCAGGAGATGACCGCCGGGAGCCAACCAGACCGGAGCCGCGGCGGCGACGCGGCGCAGGATGTCCAGACCGTCGGCGCCGCCGTCGAGGGCTCGGCGCGGTTCGTGATCGCGCGCCTCCGGCGGCATCCGCGCGATCATGCCGGTCGGGACGTACGGGGTATTGCACAGCAGGATATCGATCCGCCCGCGAAGGTCGGCGGGTAGCGGTTCGAAGAGATCACCCTCGTAGACCGATGCGTCCCATGCCGCCAGATTACGGCGGGCGCATGCGACCGCGGCGGGCTCGATATCGGCGGCGACCAGTTCGACGGATATCCGTTCGTCGGCGAGCGCGGTGGCCAGCGCCAGACCAAGAGCGCCCGAGCCGCAACACAGATCGAGCACGACGGGACGGCGGACGCCGAGCGCCCGCACCGCGAGCGCGGCCTCGTCGACCAGGAATCCGGTGCGCTGCCGCGGCACGAAAACCCCTGACGTCACACCCACCCGAATCCCATGGAATTCGGCCCACCCCAGCAGATGCTCCACCGGCGTTCCGGAAACCCGCCGCGATACCAACTCGTCCAGATCCGCGCCCGTCACCTCGGCGGCCTCGGCCAGCAGCGCCGCCTCCTCCTCGGCGAAAACGCATCCGGCCGCGCGCAACCGCGCGACCACCTCGATACCACCCGTCGATGTCACGGCGTCATCCTGCCCCGTCGCACCCGCTGGATGCCAGTGGATTTCGGAGCGCAACGGACCGCCGTGTCCGTTCGCGAGCGGCCGGACGCGGCGGCGGGTGAGTCAGCGCGCGGTGGCGAGCTGGAAGGTGCGGGTGGCGTCCAGGTAGATCCCGCGCTGGTTCGGGCGAGAAGGCGGCGGAAGCTGCGAGATGATCTCATCCATGGAGGTGGTGGCGCCGACGACACGGGTGCCCGCGACGATGAAGTCGGCGACGGCGCGCCGGATGTGGTTGGGGGAGGTGACGACGACCGCGCTCGTCGCGCCGATATCGCGCAGCAGCTGGGTGCTGAACAGCGCGTTCTGCACGGTGGACCCGGCCTGGTTCTCGATGAAGACCCGGTTGGGCGGCAGACCTTGGCCGACCAGCCAGTGGAACATGGCGTCGGCCTCGGCGATACCGTCCACCGGATTACCGCCGGTGACCACCACGGGGGAGAACGGCGAGGCGATCGCCTGCAACCAGGCCCAGGCCAGCCGGTTCACCAACTCCGGGCGCAGCACGCCGCCGGGTAAAAGCCCGTACCCGAGTACGACGATGCCGGTTTGCGGGCCGACCAGGGCGGGCAGCGGATTGGGCAGGGTGCCCACCGCGGCGGCGATGGCGTTGAGCACATTGGTGGTGCCCGCGGCCATTCCCGGATCGACCGCGTTCAGCCTGGCCATCGAATCCGCCAGTGCGGGTAGATCGTTGGCGTATTGGGACCAGATTGCCTGCAGGGACAACGCCTCGGCGTCGGCGGGATCGGCGCCGATGAGGGCACGCAGATCCGCGCGGCCCGCGGCGTCGTCGCCGTTGGTGAAATGGCGCTGGGCGGAGTTGTAGAGATCGTCGGTATCGGCCGCGTGCGCGGGGACGCCGACCAAGCCGGTGAGGGCGACGGCCGCGAACGAGGACGCGACCAGGGTTTTCCAATGCCTCGAGATCTTCACGACAGTTGACACCTTTCCACGCGTGAAACGGGGGTTCTCGGCACGTCAGCTGGCAGTTAGCCGGGGCAAGCTGTCCTTACGATACGGCCGGTCAACGCGATCGGGCCGCAATTGCGAGGGGGGGTCGCGCGAACTGTGTCGGCCCGCGGCGGCACTCGGGCGGTGCGGCGCGATCGGTTCTCCGGCCTCCCCGATAGGGTGGAACACCGTGGATACCGTTTCGCTGACCGGCAAGGAACTCGCCGCCGCCATCAACGCCGACACCAAGGCGCGCGCCGCCACGCTGACCGCGGCGGGGACCGCCCCGCGCCTGGCTCTCATCGTCGCCAATGACGACCCGGCCAGCGCCTGGTACGTGAACTCGCTGCGCAAGGCCGCCGAGCGACTCGGAATCGACTGCGACCGCATCGATCTCGGTGCCGAGGCGAGCGCCGACGCCATCCGCGCCGAACTCGCCGCCCGCAGCGCCGACGCCGCGGTCGACGCCATCATGTTGCAGACCCCGCTGCCCGCGGGCGTCACCCTGGACGACGTGAGCTCGTCCATCGTCGCGACCAAGGACGTCGACGGCGTCAGTCCACTGTCCCTGGGTCTGCTCGCCGCCGGTCTCGACGGATTCGTGCCCGCCACTTCCGAGGCGGTGGTGGAACTACTGAAGCATCACGACATTCCGCTCGCCGGTCGGCACGTCGCCGTGGTCGGCCGTTCCAATGTGGTCGGCAAACCGCTCGGGCAACTGCTGCTCGCCGAGAACGCGACCGTCACCATCGCCCACTCCCGGACCGGCGACCTGGCCGCCGTGACCTCGGCGGCAGATATCGTCGTCGCCGCGGCCGGACGCATCGGACTCGTCACCGGCAAACATATCGCCGACGGCGCGGTCGTCGTCGATGTCGGCACCAATGAATCCGCCGACGGCGCCATCGTGGGCGATGTCGAGGCGGAGTCGGTGCGGGGCAAGGCTTCCGCTCTCAGTCCCGTCCCCGGAGGCGTCGGTCCGGTGACGACGGCGCTGCTGATGCGTCATGTCGTGGTGTCCGCGGAAAAGGCGCGCGCCCACTGACCTTCGCCCAGGGCACGGTTACGGCGCTGGCGCGATACCGGTGATGAGTGTCTTGCCGTCGATGCGCGCGGTGCCGACGGCCTGCGCGTGGTAGGTGAACGCCGCTGCGCCAGGCCGGTATTCGGTGACCACGACCAGGTACTGACCGGCGAACGCGCCGGGGGTGATGCTCACGCAGTGGCTGGTTCCGGCCGGGATGGAGTCGATACCCTGCTGGATCGCGGTCGCGGTGGACACCGACGCGTTCGGGGCGACGACCGAGCGCGCCACCGTGCCCGAGCGGGCGACGTAGTAGGCGTGCTGGAAGGCGAAGATGGCGGCGGGACCGGAATCGACGCCGCCGGCGCCGTTGCCCTGGATGCGGTTGCCGACTCGTTCGGCGGGGCACTGCGCCACCGCCGTACCTCCCGAAGAGGCCGGTACGACAACGATTTCGGTCGCATGGCTGACCGAGTGCGGCGCGGGGGCGCCACGCAGCTGGAAGAATGCCACCCCGAGTACCGCGGCCGCCGCGACCGACCCGGCCAAGGGCATCAGCCAGCGCGGTATCGCCTGCTGACGCGGCGGTCTGCGAGTGGATCGATCGATGAGGCGGGCGAAGGCGTCGTCGGGCAGCCGCTCACGTTCGGGTTCGGGTTTCGGAGCGAAATCGAAATTCGGCAGGTACATCGGCACGGTCGGCGCGTCTGCCATCCAATCCGACCATTCGCCGTCGAATTGCCGGTCCGGCGATGGTGGGAAACCGGGGCGCCGCCCGCGTAGTCCCGGTCGCACGCCCATATCCGGTCGATCCATTTCCCCGCCTCCATCAGGTCCCATCGTCGAGTTCGTTCCCGCATCCGATGCCGCCCCCGGAACGATACTGCCAGTGGGCTGTCCTCGACGTATCTCAGCCACACTCGTATTGATCGGCTCCTCGAAACCGTTCTATCGCAGCCGATTCTAGCCAGCGGCCCGCCGTCATGGCGTGGCGACGCGCTGATGTCGTCGATCAGGCGGATTCGGCGTCCAGTGCCGCGAGCAGTTCGCGCAGGGTTTCGCGCTGGCCGGGGCTGAGGGTGGTGAACAGTTCCGCGGCGGCCTCGCGCCTGGCCCGTACCATCCGGTCGAGGACGGCGGTACCCGCGTCGGTGGGCGTGACCAGGGTGGAACGCCGGTTGCCGGGATCGGGCGTCCTGCTCACCAGTCCAGCGGCCTCCAGCGCGTCCACCACCGTGGTGGCCGAGCGGGGGACGATATCGAGACGTTCGGCCAGCGCGGCCATATGCAGCGGTTGGCTCGCGTGGCCGATGGTGCGCAACGCGCGTGCTTGCGCGGGGGTGAGGCCGAGCGGCGTGAGGCGGGTCATCTGATTGCGGCGGATGCGTTTGGCGGCGCGCAGGAAGAGTTCGGGAAGGTCGGGTTCGGGGCCGCTGTCCATATACTGAGCTTAACTCATTGTTCAGTGGAACAATTATGAGTCATACTCGGTTTCATGAGTTGACATTCGAAAGGAGCCGCCTGTGCAGCCCCCCTCCCAACTTCGCCGGATACTCCGGCTCTTCGGTCCGTATCGCGCCAGGCTGGCGACGGTCGCCGCCCTTGTCGGTCTGTCGTCCGTCGTCGCCCTCGCGTCGCCGTTCATGTTGCGCGCGGTCCTCGATGACGCACTACCGCACGGCCGTACCGGCCTGCTGACCCTCCTGGCCGCGGGCATGGTCGCGGTCGCGGCGCTGACCAGCGTGTTCGGTGTGCTACAGACCTATATCTCCACCGCGGTCGGCCAGGACGTCATGCACGATCTGCGATCCGCGGTCTACGCCCAACTGCAACGGATGCCGCTGGCCTTCTTCACCTCGACCCGAACGGGAGAGGTGCAGTCCAGGATCGCCAACGATATCGGCGGCATGCAATCCACCGTCACCTCCACCGCGACCTCGCTCGTCTCCAATTTCACCACCGTGCTCGCCTCGGTCGTCGCCATGGTCGCGCTGGACTGGCGGCTCACCCTGGTCTCGCTGATGATGCTGCCGCTGTTCGTCTGGATCAGCCGCCGCGTCGGCGACGAACGCCGCAAGATCACCGGGCAACGTCAGCGTCAGCTCGCGTCCATGTCGGCGATCGTGGAGGAATCGCTCTCGGTGAGCGGCATCCTGCTCGGCCGCACCATGGGCCGATCGCCCGCGCTTGTCGAGGATTTCTCGCGGGAATCGCGCGGACTGGTCGATCTGGAGATCCGCGCGAGTATGGCGGGCCGCTGGCGGCAGTCGACCATTCAGATCGTGCTCGCGGCGATGCCTGCGATCATCTACTGGGTGGCAGGGCTGACGAGCGCCACCGGTCATCCGCTGGTCTCGATCGGCACCCTGGTCGCCTTCACCACCTTGCAGGCCGGCCTGCTGCGGCCGATGGTGCAACTGCTCTACACCGGTGTGGAGGTGCAGAGTTCGCTGGCGCTGTTCGGGCGGATCTTCGAATACCTGGATCTGAAGCCGGATATCGAGGAGCCGTCGCACCCGACGCCGCTGGCCGATTCGCGCGGCGAGGTGCGATTGGAGAATGTCGATTTCTCCTACGCTCCCGGTGATCGCGCGGTACTCCACGATATCGATATCACCGTCGAAGCCGGATCGAGCCTCGCCGTCGTCGGGGAGACCGGATCGGGTAAGACGACGCTCGGCTATCTGGTCGCCCGGTTGTACGACGCCACGTCGGGCCGGGTCGCGATCGACGGGATCGACGTGCGGGAACTGTCGTTCGCGGATCTCGCCGCCGCCGTCGGCGTCGTCTCGCAGGAGACCTACCTGTTCCACGCCTCGGTTGCCGACAATCTGCGGTTCGCGAAACCCGACGCCACCGATGCCGAATTGCACTCCGCCGCGCGCGCCGCGCAGATCCACGACCATATCGCCGCCCTGCCCGCCGGCTACGACACCATGGTCGGTGAAAGGGGCTACCGTTTCTCCGGCGGTGAGAAGCAGCGGCTCGCGGTGGCGCGGGCGATCCTGCGCGATCCGCCGATCCTGATCCTGGACGAGGCGACCAGCGCATTGGACACCCACACCGAACGCGAGGTGCAGGCTGCCATCGACGCGCTCTCGCGGGGGCGGACCACGATCACCATCGCCCACCGCCTGTCCACCATTCGCGGCGCGGACCAGATCGTGGTACTCGATCGGGGGCGGATCGCCGAACGCGGCACGCACGAGGAATTGATGCGGGCCGGTGGGCGCTACGCCGAACTGACCGCACGCGACCAGTCGGCGCTCACGGCCGCCTGAGTCGTCGAACGACCCTGCGCGCGAAGAGGATCGGCGTCAGGTGAACGTTCGCCGATCCTGGACCTTCGCCGTCACCAGTGCAGCGTCACCGGGTCGCCGACATTGACGTTCTGGTAATACCAGGCGGCGTCCTCCGGGGAAAGGTTGACGCAGCCGTGGCTGACGTTGGCATAGCCCTGCGAATCCACCGACCAGGGCGCGGAGTGCACGAAAACGCCGCCCCACGTGAGCCTTTCGGCATACTCGCCGTTGATGTAATAGCCCTCGGCGGAATTGAGCGGGATGCCTATGGTGCGGGAATCGAAAACCACCGAGCGGAACTTCTCCAGCACCGGGTAGGTGCCGACCGGCGTCTCCCAGCCCGGCTTGCCGAACGACGCGGGCATGACCCAGATAACCTGACCGCCCATACTGACGGTGAAGGTGTGCGCGGACATATCGCCCTCGGCTACCACGCCTTCATTGGTGCGGAATTCGCTTCGCGCGTCGCCGAATTGCACGGCGATCGGGGAACGCGCGGGCAGGAATCCGGTGGGCGTCCACGTCAATTCCTTGTCGCCGGTCCAGGAATAGGTGCCGCGCAGTGGTTGCGTCGAACTGATGTCGAGCATGCGCTCGGCGCGGGACTTGTCGGCGACGGGAGCGGCGAAACGTACGGTCACAGGATGTGCGATGCCTACTGTCTGACCGGCGGCGGGCGATATCGCCGCGACCGTGTCCGCAGGAGGTTTTCCGATCAGTGTCGCCGCCGCCGCGCCGGACCCGAAGGTGGCCAAGGCGATGACCACGAAAGCGAGGAACATCTGGCGAAATGCACCCCTCATATTTCCACCCCTTTCGAGCGGGTGTGGTAGGGGAAAGCCAGTCTACGCCTTCATGATCAACAGCGTCGAGCCGGGCGTGACAGTCCTGTTTCAGATAGTTGGACGTTGCGTGCGGCCCGCCTCGAACGGTCACCGCACCGACCGGTGTGATCCGGTTCAGCCGCGCACCGCGTGCAGCACGTCCGCGTGCAGGGCGTCGGCGCGGGCGGAGATCTCCTCCACGCGCAGCAGCGTCGGCGCGAAACGGTCGCCGTCCTCGGCGGACAGCGAGGCCACGTTGATCTCGATATTGAGCTGGGAACTGGTGGCGGCGGCGCGGGCCGCGTCGGCGGCGGCGCCGATATCGGTCACCACGTTCGGATTGCCGATCGGCAGCAGTTCGGCGGCCAGCGACAGCACCTCGTCGGCTTCGTCGACCACGGCGGCGGGGACGCGAGCGGCCTCGATCAGCGCCACGGTGATGGCGGCGGCGCGGGCGGCGGCCTCGTCGTCGGTGGTCTTCGGCAGTTTGTAGGCGTCGCCGACCGCGGTGAAGGCGGCGGCGTCGGCGTCGACCAGGGCGAGGGCGCGTTCACGGGCGGCGTCGGCGGCATCGATGATGCGGTCGACGACGGGCCGGTGCTCGGCGTCCTTGGCCCTGGTGGTGTAGCGCGCGACCATCGCGACCAGCGCCGCGCCCTGTGCCGCGTGCAGTGCGGCGACCGCGCCGCCGCCGGGCGCTGGCACCTTCGCGGCCAGCTCGGACAGGTACTGCGCGAGGGAGACCCCGCCGAAGGAGGACGCAGTGTCCTGGGACGACGTGCTTGGCTGCGACACGGGGGTGTTGCCTTTCGTTCTGCGACGCGGACGCGGACGTACCGCTTCAACCTACCGGGTCACCCTCCGAGCGGCCCACGCCAGGAGGTTCGAGTCGTGCCGATGCGGGCTCGGTCCGTAGCTGCGGTTATGTTGATTGCCATGCGGATCGGATTGAGCATCAACTATTCGGGGGGCTTCAAGGAGGCCGCGGCCGAAGTGGCCGATTTGGAGCGCGCCGGACTGGACATCGTGTTCGTTCCCGAGGCGTACTCCTTCGACGCGGTCAGCGCGCTCGGCTACCTCGCGGCCAAGACCGAGCGCCTGCAACTGGCCTCGGGCATCCTGCAGATCTACACCCGTACGCCGAGCCTGACCGCGATGACGGCGGCGGGTCTGGACTTCGTCTCCGACGGTCGTTTCCTGCTCGGCCTCGGCGCTTCCGGACCACAGGTGATCGAGGGCTTCCACGGCGTGCCCTACGACGCGCCGATCGGGCGCACCAGAGAACTCGTGGAGATCTGCCGCAAGGTGTGGCGCCGGGAAAAGCTCGAATACCAGGGCAAGTACTACCAGATCCCGCTGCCCGCCGAGCGCGGCACCGGCCTGGGCAAACCACTCAAACTCATCAACCACCCGGTTCGCGAGCGCATCCCGGTGCTGCTCGCCGCCCTCGGCCCCAAGAACGTGGAACTGGCCGCCGAAATCGCCGAAGGCTGGCAGCCGATCTTCTTCCTGCCCGAGAAGGCGGCGGAGATCTGGGGCGAGTCCATCGCCAAAGGCAAGGCCAAACGCGATCCGATCCTCGGTGACCTTGACGTCTACGCGGGCCCCGCACTGGCCATCGGTGAGAACGTGACGCCGCTGCTGGAATTCGTCAAACCGCATCTCGCCCTCTACATCGGCGGTATGGGCGCGAAGGGCAAGAACTTCTACCACGACCTTGCCACCAGATACGGATACGGCGCGGAAGCCGACCGTATCCAGGAGCTGTACCTGGCAGGTAAGAAGGAAGAAGCCGTCAAGGTCGTGCCCGACCAGTTGGTGCGCGATATCTCGCTGGTCGGCCCCGCGGGTTACGTCAAGGAGCGCATCGCCGCGTTCCGCGAGGCCGGTGTCACCGTGCTGAACGTGGTGCCGATGGCCGCCACCGCCGCCGAACGGGTGAGCCTGATCGAACAACTGCGCGCACTCGTCTGAGCCACGCGCGAAAAACGAGGCCGGTTCCGCCATCGCGGGACCGGCCTCGGTATATCCGGTGGATCAGGAGTCGGGCGCGACGCCCGGTCAGCTGCCTCGCACACCCTCCAACGCCGCCGCCAGCGTGGAATGCAGCGCGAAGACCTGATCCAAGCTGGTCATCTTGAGCTGCCGACTGGTAGCGGGCCCCTCCGCGACGACCGCGATGGTGGTCGCCTCCCCGGCCCGCTGATGGGCGGCGACCAAGGCCGCCATCCCCGCCGAGGCGAGGAAGCTGACCCCGGACAGGTCGATGATCAGGGCGGTGGGTTTAGCGGCGAGAATGCCCTCGATCGCCGTCTCCAGCGCGGACGCCGTCGCCAGGTCGACCTCGCCGGACACCGTCAGCACCGTCGCACCGTCGTGCGTCGCGACGGAGGTGCTCATCGTGTCCGCGAGGGGATACGCGTCTCCGGAAGTGTTGGTCACACCTCAACAACACACAAATCGCGGCAGATTCGCAACTTCGATGTGTTCATAGCGTCAACCATGGCTCGTTTCCGAGGTGGATTGTCCAGTCGGCACTCGTCGTGCCAGCGGGTGGCGCTGTGCGGGTGCGAGGGGATGGGTCTCGCCGGTGAGTACCGAGACCGCCTCGGCCAACTCGACCAACGACGCACGAACGTAGGTGAAGGTGGCCGAGCCGTGACCGGGGTTCCCGATGCTGTGTCCGACGTAGGCGCGCGCGATCGCCAGCCCGAACTCCCGCTCGACCCAGGTCAGGGTGGTGTGGCGGATCCAGTGCGCGCTGACCCCTAGTGCGTCGGCCCATGGCAGATGAGTACGAAAGCGCGTCGAGAGTGTGTCGTATCGGCGGCGCGAGATCGGTCGCCCGTCCCGTGAGCGCAGGGTGCAGCCGCGACAGCACCAGCGCCCCATCCGGCCGCAGCGCCCGCCGCATCTCCCGCAGCGCCGCCACTCTGTCGTCCACATACTCCAGCGCAAGCGCGAACAGCACCAGATCCACCGAGGCATCCGGTACCCAATGCAGCGGCTCGGCCAGATCATGGACCCGGAAATCCCCTTCCGGCAACCGATCCCGGCTCAGCTCCACCATCCGCGGGCTCTGGTCCAGCCCGACCACCCGCGCCCCGCGCGCGAGGAGTTCCTGCGCGTACAGCCCCGGCCCGCAGGCTGCGTCCAGCACGGTGCGGCCCGCCACATCTCCCAGCAATTCCAGGCACGCGGGCCGGTCGTAGTGGGCGTTGTAGAAGCCGTCGCGCGCGTGCGCGAGGAATTCGTCGGCGAACACATCGTATTGGGGTTCCGGTCCCACCCGATCGGTCACCGCGACCAGTCTGTCACGAGTTCTGCAGCACCGAACCATATTTCGAGCTGGTCGGAACGCGCACGAATCGTGGCACCGCGCGATCGACTGGCCTGCGCACACTTTCGGTCCGTGTCCTGGGGAGGCCGTCCAACCGTCCAGAATCATCCGCGCTTCGTCGGACCGCCGGTGCCCGCGGTCAGACTTTCTTGACCACGCTCGACTTGAGTTGCATGGGGCCGATGCCGTCGACCTTGCAGTCGATATCGTGGTCGCCGACACCGTCGACGAGGCGGATATTCCTGACCTTGGTGCCCGCCTTGATGCCGGTGGGGCTGCCCTTGACCTTGAGGCTCTTGATGACGGTGACGGTGTCGCCGTCGGCGAGGACGTTGCCGACGGCGTCCTTGATCACGATCTCGCCGGTTTCCTCGGCGGCCGGTTCCCATTCGTGGGCGCACTCCGGGCAGACCAGCAGCGCGCCCATCTCGTAGGTGTACTGGCTGGAGCAGGCGGGACAGGGCGGCAGGGTGGCGGCCACTGGAACGTCCTTTCGGGGGGCGGTTGTTATGCGGCGGTGAGGAATTCGATGATGACGCGGTTGACTTCGTCCGGTCGTTCCAGGTAGCCGTAGTGCCCGCAGCGTTCGATCTCGACGTATCGGGCGCGGGGTATGGCGGCGGCGACCTCGCGGCCGAAGAAGGTGGGCGTCATCTGGTCGTCGGCGAATCCGATGACCAGGCTGGGTGCGGTGATTCGCGCGTAGTCGGGCAGGCGGTCGCGGGAGCGGTCCATGCCGATCTGGGCCCGGACACCCGGTGTCGGTTTGCCCGTGGTGAACTCGAAGATGTCGAGCCATTCCTGGGCCTTGGCTTCGTCTTTCAGGGTGTGCGGCGAGAGGTTCAGCATCGCCTTGATGGCCGCCGCGTACTGCGGGGGCAGCTGAATTCCTTGGTCGTAGAGGGCTTGTTCGCCGAGGTTGAGGGTGCGCGCCATCGGATGGGGGCGTCCGGCGGCGCCGAGCATGATGGCCTTGCCGACGAGGTCGGGGCGGGCCAGCGCCAATTCCTGCACGACTCTCGCGCCCATCGAATGGCCGACCACGTGGGCGCGGCCACCACCGAGGTGTTCGATCAGCGCGGCGGTGTCGGCGACCAGGTCGTCGATGCCGAAGCCGCCGGCGCATTCGTCCGACGGCGCGATCCCTCGATTGTCCATGGTCGCCACCCGGAATCCGGCCGCGACCAGGGCGGGCACCTGATAGGTGCGCCAGATCCGACCCGGGCTGCCGGTTCCCATGACCAGCACGACGAGCGGACCTGTCCCGGTGACCTCGTAGTTGAGTCGGATCCCGTTGAGGGTGGCGATGGGCATGGTCCTTCTTCCGTGGATCAGCGCGCGCTGTGTGACGAATGGTGGTGTGGAGCTGGGTGAGTCGACGGCGTCGGGTGCGCGTCGACGGATCGATCCGGTGCATGCGGCCGGAACCGGCGTTTACCGGCGGCCGGGTAGTCGCAGCACGATACGGGACCGTTGTCAGTCGGCGCCAGTGGCGTCGAAGGGCTTGCCGGTGCCGACGACGGTCAACGTGCGCGCATCGCAGCGGGGGCAGGCCGCGGTCCCCGGCGTCAGTGCTGAGGTCCTGCAGAGGAGGCCGCAGTCCGGGCACCGCAGGATCCGCCCGCGAAACTTGCTGATCGGGGTCACACGCATCGGTCCACCTCCTTATTTAGTTGCTAATCTTAGCAAGCACGTAGCATAGGGGCAGTTCGGCTCAGGCGCGGCCGTGTCGGCGTTCGTAGGCGAGGCGTTCGGCCTCGGCGCGGCTCTTGGCGCGGGCGTCGGCGAGTTCGGGGTCGAGTCCGTGTGTGATCAGCCGGTTGCGCCGGTAGACGTTGGTCAGCGCCACCGTGAAATAGATCAGCGGCAGATAGAGCAGGGCCATCATCGCCAGACCCATCCAGATCGGCCCCGGTACCAGCAGGAACAACATGAGTACCGGGATGATGGGGATCAGGATCCGCATCAGATATCGGCGGGTTGCGCCGGGTCCGGTGAGGTCCTCGCGCACCCACTGCGTCAGCGACGCGGGCAGCGTGCGCCCGCAGGCGTAGCCGATCCGCTGAGCCAGGGTCGGGGTCGCGCGTTCGGTCATCGGTGCGACATTCCGGCTGAGCGCGTGGACCTGCGCGGCTGCCGTGCCGGGGTGGTGTGGAATGGCGCGATCAACGATGTCCTCCCTGGTTGCTAAACTTCGCAATCAATATATCGGGTGGCGTGGCCGCGTGACCGCAGTGGGCATGATCACCCGGCTTGCCCCTGGTCAACTGATTGCATAATTTCTAAACTAAATACGTAGCGAGTTAGAAGGAGAACGCTTGTGACCGACCGCTCCGCGTCCACCCTGGCCCCCTCGGCCCCGACCGATCACGCGGGCATCACCGCGTGGGTCGAGGACGTCGCCGAGCTGACCGCGCCGGATCGCATCGTCTGGTGCGACGGATCCCGGCCGGAGTGGGACCGGCTCACCGCGGAGCTCGTCGCGAAGGGCACCTTCGTTCCGCTCGCCGGTAAACCGAATTCGTTCTGGTGTGTCTCCGATCCCGATGATGTGGCTCGGGTGGAGGACCGGACCTTCATCTGCTCGGAATCCCGGCTCGATGCCGGTCCGACGAACAACTGGGTCGACCCGGTCGATATGCGCACGGTGATGACCGAGCACTACCGCGGGGCCATGGCGGGCCGGACCATGTATGTGATCGCGTTCTGCATGGGCCCGTTGGATGCCGCCGAGCCGAAATTCGGTGTGCAGATCACCGATTCGGAGTATGTCGCGGCATCGATGCAGATCATGACCCGCTCCGGCGCCCCGGTGTGGGAGAAGCTGACCGCCGGTGCCGATTTCGTGCAGTGCCTGCACTCGGTGGGCTCGCCGCTTGCCCCGGGCGCCGCCGACCTGCCGTGGCCGTGCGACAAGACGAAGTACATCGCGCATTTCCCGGAGTCGCGCACCGTCTGGAGCTACGGCTCCGGCTACGGCGGCAACGCGCTGCTCGGCAAGAAGTGCTTCGCGCTGCGGATCGCCTCGGTGCTCGGCCGCGACGAAGGCTGGCTGGCCGAGCACATGCTCATCCTCAAACTCACCTCTCCGCAACAGAAGGTGCACTACATCGCCGCGGCGTTCCCGTCCTCGTGCGGCAAGACCAACCTCGCGATGCTCGAACCGGCACTCGCCGGATGGAAAGCCGAGACGGTCGGCGACGATATCGCCTGGATGCGTTTCGGCGCGGATGGTCGCCTCTACGCGGTGAATCCGGAAGCCGGTTTCTTCGGTGTCGCACCGGGTACCGGCGCCGAGACCAATCCGAACGCGATCGCGACCATCGAACGCGGCAACTCGATCTTCACCAATACCGCGCTCACCGACGACGGTGACGTGTGGTGGGAGGGCCTCACCGATCAACCGCCCGCCCACCTCACCGACTGGCGCGGTCAGAGCTGGACCCCGGCGTCGGACACACCAGCGGCACACCCGAATTCGCGTTACTGCACGCCGATCGAGCAGTGCCCGTCGGTGGCCCCGGAATGGAACGATCCGGCCGGAGTGCCGATCTCGGCGATCTTCTTCGGCGGTCGCCGCGCCACGACGGTGCCGCTGATCTCGGAATCCTTCGACTGGAAACACGGTGTCTTCGTGGCATCGACGCTGTCCTCGGAGACCACCGCCGCGGCGGCGGGCAAGGTCGGCGTGGTGCGCCGTGACCCGATGGCGATGCTGCCTTTCCTCGGCTACCACGTCGGGGACTACTTCGCGCATTGGCTGTCACTCGGCGCGGGCGCCGATGCGGCGAAGCTGCCGAAGATCTTCCAGGTGAACTGGTTCCGTCGCGGTGCGGACGGGAAGTTCCTGTGGCCCGGCTTCGGGGATAACGTGCGCGTACTGAAGTGGGCGCTGGACCGTATCGAGGGCACCGCGCCGTCCGAGTGGACTCCGGTCGGACGCGTCCCGAGTGTCGATGCGCTCGATCTCACCGGTCTCGGCGACGACGAGCGCTCGCTGGTCGAGGCGGCGCTGGCGGTCGATGTGCAGGAGTGGGTGGCCGAAACCCGATCCATCGACGAGTGGTACGCCACCATCGGCGGCAACCGGCTGCCCGAAGAGCTGCGTGAGCAGCTCGCCGCGCTCAAACTCCGCCTCATCGGCAAACGCTGATCATGCGGACGTTGCTGCCGACCTGGTCGGAATGGAAGCCCGCGTTCCGCGCTCCCGGCGCGGACCTGATGGCCGGTCTGGTCGTCGCGTTGGTGGCGCTGCCGCTTGCACTCGGCTTCGGCATCAGTTCGGGGCTCGGCGCGGCCGCGGGTCTGGCCACCGCGATCATCGCCGGTGTCGTGGCCGCGATCTTCGGCGGGTCGCGGTTCCAGGTGTCGGGACCGACCGGCGCGATGACCGTGGTGCTCGTGCCGATCGTGGCCGCGCACGGCGCGACCGGGGTACTCGCGGTCGGGCTGATGGCGGGAATCGTGCTGGTGGCGCTCGCGTTCGCCGGTGTCGGACGTGCGGTGCGTTATATGCCCGCCCCGGTGATCGAGGGGTTCACCGCGGGGATCGCGGTCGTGATCGCGCTGCAACAGTTCCCGTCCGCGCTCGGCATCGCCCATGCCGAGGGCGAGAAGGTGTGGCAGTCGGCGTTCGATGCCGTGCGTCGCTTCATCGACGCGCCGAGCGTCGCGACACCGGTTACCGCGCTGGTGGTGGCCGTGGTCATCCTGATCGGCGGACGCTATCTGCCGAAGCTGCCGTTCGCGCTGATCGCGGTTGCCGTCGCCACGGGTGCCGCGGCGCTGTTCGACATGGACCTCACGCGCATCGGCACCATCCCATCGGGGCTGGCGGCGCCGTCGCTGAGTTTCCTGCATCCGAACGAGCTGGGTTCGCTGATCGGACCCGCGCTCGCGGTGGCCGCGTTGGCCGCGCTCGAATCGCTGCTCTCGGCCACCGCCGCGGATTCGATGTGCGTCGGCACTCGGCACAACCCGGACCGGGAGCTACTCGGCCAGGGCCTGGCCAATATCGCGGCACCGCTGTTCGGTGGCGTGCCCGCCACCGGTGCGATCGCCCGCACCGCGGTCAATGTCCGTTCCGGTGCGCGCACCCGGTTGGCCGCGCTCACCCACGCGGTGCTGCTCGCCGCGATCATCTATCTGGCCGCGCCGCTCGTCGCGGACATTCCGCTGGCCGCTCTCGCGGGCGTGCTGCTGGCGACCACGGTGCGCATGGTGGAAACCGCCGCGCTGATCGCGATCGCCAGGGCGTCCCGCGCCGACGCGATCATCATGCTCGTCACCTTCGCCGTCACCGTCGCGCTCGACCTGGTCACCGCCGTCGCGGTCGGTGTCGGCATCGCTGTCGCGCTCGCCTTGCGATCGGTGGCTCGCGAGGCCAGGCTCGAACAGGTTCCCCTCGACGAAAGCGACCATCTCGCAGAGGAACACGACCTACTGCGTGACCACATCGTCGCCTACCGCATCGACGGACCGCTGTTCTTCGCCGCCGCGCACCGGTTCCTGCTCGAGCTGGCCGAGGTCGCCGATGTGAAGGTCGTCATTCTGCGCATGTCCAAGATCACCGCATTGGACACCACCGGCGCACTGGTCCTCAAGGACGCCATCAGCAAGCTGGAGCACCGTCACATCACCGTGCTGCTGTCCGGACTGCGGGCCGACCATCAGCGACGCCTCACCGCCATCGGCGCGCTACCGGCGGGCGGCAGCGAAAGCGTGTTCGCGAATACTCGCGAGGCGATCGACCACGCCCGCCGTTACCTGCCGCTGAGCGGCCCTCCCATCACCCGCAGGCCGCTCACGGCCGAAACCGACACTCCCGCGATCACCGAGGTTCGAGAGCAAGCGCTCACCCAGATTCCGGGCTGAGTCCGGGGCGCGTGCAGGGTGGCACGCGGCGACACCCAATGCATGGTTGCTTATCTTCGCAATCAAAGAGATTACTGGGGCATTCTCTGGTAGACCTCTAGTCGTGGGCGATGTGGATACTCGACCCGGCAGCCGGTAGAGCCGATGGGTTGGGTGCGCAAGATTCTGCGGGTCGGCCGGGTGGCCGAACCGCGACCGGCGGCGCCCACGACCGCCGATGTTCCCGCCGCCGTTCGTGGTTCGCTGCAGATCCGCCATGTCGACGCGGGCTCGTGTAACGGCTGCGAGGTCGAGATATCGGGCGCGTTCGGGCCGGTATACGACGTGGAACGCTATGGTGCGCGGTTGGTGGCTTCCCCGCGTCACGCCGACGCGCTGCTGGTGACCGGCGTGGTCACCAGGAATATGGCCGAACCGCTGCGGCGGACTCTCGGCGCGACACCGCAGCCGCGGCTGGTGATCGCCTGTGGTGACTGCGCCCTGAATCGTGGCGTGTTCGCCGACGCCTACGGTGTGGTCGGCGCGGTCGGTGACGTAGTTGATGTCGATGTCGAGATCCCCGGTTGCCCGCCGTCGCCGGACCGCATCGTCGCCGCATTGCGTTCGGTGACCGGACGGTGACCACCACCACCGCCGCCATCGCACCGGCCGCGGAAATCCCGGTGCGCCGCAACGCTGTTCACGCGGTCATCGCTGGAATCGCGACCGCGGCACTGGGTGTTGCGGGCGTGGTGGCGGGGTTGGCCGCGGTGTTCGGCGCCGTGGGGTCGGTGTCGGTCGGCTGGCTGCTGCCGCTGTCGGGGGTGTATTTCGACCTCGACCGGGTCGGCGGGTTCTTCATGGCATTGATCGGCGCGGTGGCGGTGCCGGTCGGTGGTTATGCGGTCGGCTATGCGCGGCACGCGCATCTGGGCCGATTGCCGCTGTCGGTGTTGCCCGCGTTCGTGGCGGCGATGCTGCTGGTGCCCGCCTCCGGATCGGTGACGACGTTTCTGCTGATGTGGGAATTGATGGCCACCGCCTCGCTGATCCTGGTGCTGGCCGAGCATCGGCGACCGGAAGTGCGGTCGGCGGGAGTGTTCTACGCGGTGATGACCCAGCTCGGGTTCGTCGCCATTCTGATCGGGCTGCTGATCGCCGCCGCGGCCGCCGGTGGCGCGGACCGGTTCGGCGAGTTCACGGAGCTGCCGCAGGGAACACGCGATGTCGTGTTCGTGCTCACGGTCGCCGGGTTCGGATCCAAGGCCGGGCTGGTGCCGTTGCACGCGTGGCTGCCGCGCGCGCATCCGGAGGCGCCGAGCCCGGTGTCGGCGCTCATGAGCGCGGCGATGGTGAACCTCGGCATCTACGGCATCATCCGATTCGACCTGCAGCTTTTCGGGCCCGCGCCGGGCTGGTGGGGTTCGGCGCTGCTCGTGCTCGGCGGGATAACCGCGCTCTACGGTGTCCTGCAGGCGTCGGTGGCAACGGATCTCAAACGGCTGCTGGCCTTTTCGACTACCGAGAACATGGGCTTGATCGTGCTGGCGCTCGGCGCGGCTATCCTGCTCGCCGATGTCGGCGCTGCCGCGGCGGCCACCGTGGCGATGGCGGCGGCGTTGCTGCATCTGGTGGCGCACGCGGCGTTCAAGTGTCTCGGATTTCTGGCGGCGGGATCGGTGCTCGCCGCGACCGGACTGCGCGATCTCGATCGCCTCGGCGGGCTGGCGCGGCGAATGCCGGTGACCACGGCGATGTTCGGTATCGCGGCATTGGGCGCGTCCGGATTGCCGCTGGGAGCGGGGTTCGTCAGCGAATGGCTGATCGTGCAGTCGCTGATTCACTCCGGCCGCCATGCGGATCCGGTGGTGGCGCTGGCCGCGCCGCTGGCGGTCGGCGCGGTCGCGTTGACCACCGGTCTCGGTGTCGCGGCGATGGTCAAGGCTTTCGGGGTCGGGTTCCTGGCCCGTCCCCGGTCCCGCGACGCCGCCGACGCCAGCGAGGCTCCCGCGTCGATGCTCGCCGCGATGACGCTCGCGGCGAGCGCGTGTCTGGCGCTCGGGCTCGCCCCGCTGATGTTCGGTCCGCTCCTGCGGCGGGTCCTCGCCGTCCTGGCGCCCTCGCGCGGTGTCGATTTCACCGGTCTGGCTCTGACGGTGCGGCTGCCCGGACTGTCGGGGTCGATCGCGCCGACGGTGATCGCGGTCGCGCTGATCGTGGCGATTGTCACCGCACTCGGGGTGACCAGATGGCGGGCCCGGCGCCGGCCCGCGCCGCGGGTGCTGCCGTTGTGGGCGTGCGGCGCGGAGCAGCCGAACGCGCGCATGCAGTACACGGCGACCTCCTTCGCCGAGCCGATGCAGCGCGTCTTCGACGACGTGCTGCGCCCGGACACCGATATCGAGATCACCCCGCACGCCGAATCCCGGTATCTGGTGGACTCGGTCGCCTACCGCGCCCGCGTCACCGACACCATCGAGGAGCGGCTGTATCGTCCCGTGATTCGCACGGTCCGGCGGGCGGCGTCGATGGTGGCCCGCGCGCATACCGGCAGTGTGCACCTGTATCTGGCCTATGGCGCGGTCGGTGTGCTGATCGCGTTGGTGGTGGCGCGATGAACGTCATGTCCTGTGCGGCCGGGGCCGTCCAGATCGGCGGTGTGATGGTCGGCGCCCCGCTGGTACTCGGGGCGATGCGCCGGGTACGCGCGCGCATGGAAGGCCGCGAGGGGGCGGGGATCACCCAACCGTGGCGAGATCTGCGCAAGCAACTGAGCAAACAGTCGATCACCCCGGAAGGGACCACGGTCGTATTCGCCGCCGCCCCCGCGGTTCTCGCGGGCACGTCATTGCTGATCGCCGCGATCGCGCCACTGGTCGCCACCGGGTCGCCCCTCGACGGGGCAGCCGATCTGTTCGCGGTGGTCGGTCTGCTGTTCCTCGGCACCGTCGCGTCGACGTTGGCGGGCCTCGACACCGGCACCGCGTTCGGCGGAATGGGCGCGAGCCGGGAGACCGTGATCGCGGCGCTGGTTGAGCCGACCATCCTGCTGTCGGTGTTCGCGCTGTCCATTCCAGCGGGGTCGTCGAATCTCGGTGCGCTGGTGGCGAATACGCTCGACCACCCGGACCGGGTCGCGTCGCTGGCCGGAGTGTTGGCCGCGGCGGCGCTGGTGATCGTGATCATCGCCGAGACCGGTCGGCTGCCGGTCGACAATCCGTCGACCCATCTGGAGTTGACGATGGTGCACGAGGCGATGGTGCTCGAATACGCCGGTCCGCGGTTGGCGTTGGTGGAATGGGCCGGTGCGATGCGGCTGACCGTCCTGTTGGCGTTGCTGTCGAATCTGTTCCTGCCGTGGGGGATCGCGGGGGCGGCCCCGACCGCGCTCGGTGTCGGTGTCGGCCTCGCCGCGCTCGTGGTGAAGGTCGCGGTGCTGGCGGTGCTGCTGGCGGGCGCTGAGGTGTTCCTCGCGAAGCTGCGGCTGTTCCGGGTACCCGAACTCCTGGCCGGGTCGTTCCTGCTGGCTTTGCTGGCGGTCACGGCCGCGAACTTCTTCACCCCGCGTGGGTGAGCGTGTTGATGCGGATGGAGGGAGCGCTGTGACCCATACCGGCTACGTGAGCGTGCTCGACTTCGCCGCGGGCGGACTGCTGCTGGCCGCGGTATTGGTGGTGTGGCGCCGTGACCTCGGCGCCATCGCCCGCCTGCTCGCCGCGCAAGGCGTCGCGCTGGCGGCGATTCCGATCACCCAGGGGGTGTACGACGGGGACGTCGCCCTGCTGATCGTCGGTGTCGTGGTGCTGGTGTTGCGGGCGGGCGTGCTCCCCGCGTTGTTGGCGCGCGCCGCGGGGGCCGAGCGCCGCGAGTACCGCGAGGCCACCCCGCTGGTGAACACCGCCTCCTCCCTGCTCGTCGCGGCCGGGCTGACCGTTGTCGCGTTCGCGGTGACGCGCCCGCTCGCCGAGCTGGAACCGGGACCGGGGACCGACGCGGCGCCCGCCGCGTTCGCTGTCGTGCTGATCGCGTTGTTCGTGATGGCCACGCGCCGTCACGCGATCTCCCAGGCCGCCGGATTCCTCATGCTCGACAACGGGGTCGCGGCGACGGCGTTCCTGCTCACCGCCGGGGTTCCGCTGATCGTCGAACTCGGTGTCTCCCTTGATGTGTTCTTCGCGGTCGCGGTCATCGGCGTACTGACCGGACGACTGCGGCGCGCTTTCGGTGGGGCCGACCTCGACCAGTTGCGGGAGTTGCACGACTGATGACCGCACTGGTACTGATCGCGATCCTCGCGCCCGTCACCGCCTCGGTGACCGGCGCCATCGCCGGATGGCGCCGCGCCACCGCACTGGTCACCGTGCTCGCCGCGCTCACCGTGCTCGGCTGCGCCGCCGCGCTCGGCGCGGACCTCGCAGGCGCCGAACACCTGCTGCTCGGTGGGTTGTTGCGGGCCGACGCCCTGTCGGTGACGATGCTGACCGTTATCGGTGTCGTCGGCACCCTGGCGACCTGGGCGGGCATCGGCTACATCGACGCCGAACTCGCGCACGCTCACACCGACCGGCACGGCGCGAGAATCTACGCGGGGCTGGTTCCGGCGTTCCTGGCCGCGATGGTGCTCGCGGTGTGCGCCAACAACATCGGTGTCGTCTGGGTCGCGGTGGAGGCGACCACGATCGCCACCGCGTTCCTCGTCGGGCACCGACGCACCACATCCGCGCTCGAGGCGACCTGGAAGTACGTCGTGATCTGCTCGGTCGGGATCGTGGTCGCCTTCCTGGGCACGGTGCTGCTCTATTTCGCGGCGCGCCACGCGGGCGCGCCCGCCGAACATGCCCTCGAGCTCGATGTCCTGCTCGCCCACGCGGGTGATCTCGATCCGGCTGTCACCCGCCTGGCCGGTGCGCTCCTGCTGATCGGATACGGCGCCAAGGTCGGGCTGGTGCCGTTTCACACCTGGCTCGCCGACGCGCACAGCCAAGCGCCCGCCCCGGTGTCGGCGTTGATGAGCGGTGTGTTGCTGGCGGTGGCCTTCTCTGTGCTGCTGCGAGTGAAATCGATCGTGGACATCGCGGCCGGTCCCGGTTACCTTCGCGCGGGATTGCTGATCGTCGGACTACTCACCCTGCTCGTCGCCGCGCTGATGCTCACCGTGACGGGGGACGTCAAACGGATGTTGGCGTACTCCTCCATGGAGAACATGGGGCTGATCGCGCTCGCCGCCGCCGCTGGGACCGAACTCGCCATCGCCGCGTTGCTGTTGCACGTGCTTGCCCACGGCATCGGCAAGACCGTGCTGTTCCTGGCCACCGGGCCGGTGCAAGCCGCGCACGAGTCCACCGCGATCGCCGCGATCACGGGTGTGGCGGCGCGCTCGCGGCTGATCGGCACCGCGTTCACCGTGGGAATGGTCGGACTGCTCGGCCTGCCGCCGTTCGCGCTGTTCGCCAGCGAACTCGCGCTCGCCCGCGCACTCACCGACGCGCGACTGGCCTGGGCGCTCGGTATCGCCCTTGTGCTGATCGCGATCGCGTTCGCCGCGCTGGTCGGCAACGCGACAACGATTCTGCTCGGCTCCCCACCCGCCGCCGCGCCCGCGATCACCGTCCCGGCGACCACGGCGGCCGCATTGATCGTCGGCGTCGTCGCCTCGACCGTCCTCGGTGTCACCGCTGGACCTTTCACCGATCTGTTCACCACCGCCGCGAACCAGGTGAGCGGACGATGACCGACCACGAACGGACCCGCCGCGTTATCTCCGGCGACGAATTGGCCGATGCCGCAGAGGAACTCCTCGACGCGGGCTTCCGGCTGGCGCTGACCGCCGCGCACGACGACGGGCCGGTATTGCGGGTGGTGTACCTGTTCCTGGCCGGTCGGCCAGACCGCCGCATCGAGCTGGAATGCTCGATGCCCGCCGCCGATCCGGCCCTGCGGTCACTGGCCTACTTGTCGTTCCCCGCCGGTCGTTTCGAACGGGAGATGGCGGACCTGTACGGGATCCGGCTGATCGGGCATCCGCGGCCACGCAGGCTGGTGCGGCACGCGCACTGGCCGCAGGACTGGCACCCCATGCGCGCCGACGCGGGTGATATGCCCGACTTCGGCGGCTCCGGTGAGCTGCGATTCCTGACCGTCGCTGGCACCGGGGTCTACGAGATCCCGGTCGGGCCCGTGCACGCCGGGCTGATCGAACCGGGCCACTTCCGGTTCTCGGTGGTCGGGGAGACGATCGTTCGACTCAAAGCGCGACTGTGGTACGTGCACCGCGGGATCGAGCGGTTGTTCCACGGCCGACCGGCCGCCGGTGCGGTGGAACTCGCCGAACGGATCAGCGGTGACACCTCGGCAGCGCACGCGCTCGCACACAGCCTCGCCGTCGAGGAAGCCTGCGGCATCGGCCTCCCCGACGAGGTGCACCGGATGCGGGCGATGCTCGTCGAGCTGGAACGTCTCTACAACCACGCCGCCGATCTCGGCGCGCTCGCCAACGATGTCGGCTTCGGCCTCGCGAACTCCCACGCCCAGCGGATCCGCGAACAATTGCTGCGAACGAATGCCGCTGTCACCGGGCACCGGCTGCTGCGCGGCGCGATTCGCCCCGGCGGGGTTGTCCTGCGAGCGCTTCCCGATCCTCGACAACTGGATGCGATTGCCGCCGATCTCGCCGAGATAGCTCAGCTGACATTGGGGAACGCGGGGATCTACGACCGATTCGCCGGCACGGGGGTGCTCGCCGCCGACGATGCCCGCGCGCTCGGTTGCCTCGGCTACCCCGCCCGTGCCAGCGGCGTCGCGACCGACGCCCGCGTCGAGCACCCCACCGTCGAACTGCCGGTGACCGAGGTCGGCGCCACCGGCGGTGACGTGTTGGCCCGCTACCTCGTGCGCCGCGACGAGTTCGCCGCCTCGACCGCGCTCGTGGTCGGACTTGTCGAAAACCACACCGGGCCGCTGCGATTCAGCGAGGACCGCACGAATGTTCATCGGGCGGGCAGCGGCGTCGGCATCGTCGAAGGCTGGCGCGGCACCATCGTGCACCGGGTGGAACTCGGCGACGACGGGAGGATCACCCGCGCCAAGATCGTCGATCCGTCCTGGTTCAACTGGCCCGCTCTACCCGTCGCGATGGCCGATACGATCGTCCCGGACTTCCCTTTGGTGAACAAGAGCTTCGATCTTTCCTACGCGGGCAACGATCTGTAGCCGAGCGTGCTGTCCGCGATCGCGCTCAGATGGTGACGGTGATGATGTCGCTGGTCGTGGTGATTTCCTTGGTGTTGTAGTGCTGGCTTCGAATCGCGTCTTCGATGATCTGGGTGTTGTGGCCGCAGAACACGACGACGGCCAGGGTGTTCGGGTCGATGGTCTGGACCACGGCGTGCGCGGAGACTGTGGTGTGGGCGAGCTCGGCGAGCTCGAGGTGGCAGATGGTGTTCTCCAGCTGGGTAATGGTGTTCATGAGTCGCTTTCTGTCTCGGTGGCTGCCGCTGTGGTGAGGCGACGCTCGAGGGCGGCGTGTTCCTCGCGCAGGGGGAAGGGGAGTTTGTTGGCGCGGATGGTGGCGTACCAGTCCCGGATCGACCAGGTCTCGGTGATCCATTCGTCGGTGTCGACCGTCAGTGCCGCACGGACTTTCGCCTCGTCGAGATCCGCGCCATCCAGGTCGAGATCCTCGGGGGCGGGCACGTAACCGATGGGGGTCGATTGTGCGTGGGCGGTGCCGGTGACCCGTTGCACGGCCCATTTCAGGACGCGGGAATTCTCCCCGAAGCCGGGCCACAGGAAGGTGCCGTCGTCGTCGCGCCGGAACCAGTTGACGTAGAAGATCTTCGGTAGCTTGTCGGGGTCGGCCCTGGCGCCGATGTCGAGCCAGTGTTGGAAGTAGTCCCCGACGTGGTAGCCGAGGAACGGCAGCATCGCCATCGGGTCACGGCGCACGACACCGACTTTGCCGGTGGCGGCGGCGGTGGTCTCCGAGGACAGGGTCGAGGCGAGGAACACCCCGTGCTGCCAGGTGAATGATTCGGTGACCAGCGGGATGGTTGTTGCCCGGCGACCGCCGAAGAAGATCGCCGAAATCGGCACTCCACGGGGGTCGTTCCACTCGGGAGCGACGGTGGGGCACTGCGCGATCGGGGTGCAGTACCGCGAATTCGGGTGTGCCGCAGGCGTGCCCGACTCCGGTGTCCAGTCCTGGCGCAGCCAGTCGGTGAGATGGGCTGGCGGTGTGTCGGTCATGCCCTCCCACCAGACGTCGCCGTCGTCGGTGAGCGCGGTATTGGTGAAGATCGAGTTGCCGCCTGCGATGGTCGCCATGGCATGGGGGTTGGTGTGGGCGCCGGTGCCGGGGGCGACGCCGAAGAACCCGGCTTCGGGATTGACCGCGTAGAGGCGGCCGTCGTCGCCGAATCGCATCCAGGCGATGTCGTCGCCGATGGTTTGCGCGGTCCATCCTTCGAGGGTGGGTTCGAGCATGGCGAGGTTGGTCTTGCCGCACGAGGACGGGAACGCCGCGGCGATGTAGTGCACCTGCTGCTCGGGTGAGGTGAGTTTGAGGATGAGCATGTGCTCGGCGAGCCAGCCTTCATCGCGGGCCATGGTGGAGGCGATGCGCAGCGAATAGCACTTCTTGCCGAGCAACGCGTTGCCGCCGTAGCCGGAGCCGTAGCTCCAGATCATGCGCTCCTCGGGGAAGTGGGAGATGTATTTGGTGCGGTCGCACGGCCACGCCACATCGGCCTGTCCCGGTTTCAGTGGTGCGCCGACCGAGTGCAGGCAGCGGACGAACTCGGTATCCGGCGTGAGTTGTGCCCACACCGGGGTGCCGGAGCGGGTCATGATCCGCATGGACACCGCCACATATTCCGAATCGGTGATCTGCACACCGTATTTCGGCTCGGCGGCATCGAGTGGGCCCATGCAGAACGCGATCACATACATCGTGCGCCCGGCCATCGCACCGCGGTATTCCTCGGTCATCAGGGTCTTCATGTCGACCGGGTCCATCCAGTTGTTCGTCGGCCCCGCGTCGGCTTCGACCTCCGAACAGATGAATGTGCGGTCCTCGACCCGTGCGACGTCGTCGGGATCCGAAGCACACCAGAACGAGTTCGGCTTGCTCGACAACCGGACGAGGGTGCCCTTGTCCACCAGACGCGTGGTCAGCGTGCGCCATTCGTCGTCGGATCCGTCGCACCATACGACCCGGTCGGGTGTGGTGATATCGGCGACGCCCTCGACCCAGTCGGAGATTCCTGGATGACGGAATGGAACGGGGGCCATTTCGCTGATGGTCGAGGTCACGGTGTTCCTTAGTTACAGAGGGGTTCGGGTCAGGAGTGACGGTGCGGATACGGCGTCTGCCGCGCGTCGAGGGTTCTGCTGACGTGGCGGGCGACCGCTGAGACAAGCACCCGGTTGTTCAGGTCGGGCAGCGTTCGGCCCGCCGGGGTGACCAACGCGATCGCGCGGGCCGCCGCGGCAAGCGCATCGGCGGTCAACACCGAACAGCCGTGACCGCACAACGCGCTGAGCAGTCCTGGGAGCGCGATGGAAGTCATGTCGAACAGATCGATCGGGACCGAAATGGTGCGACCGGGGGCCGTCGACGGCGATACGGTGCCCGTCAGATCGATCAGGACATCGTGATGGGTCATCAACGGGCGCAGCGGAATCGTCGACGCGTCGCGGTGGAAGAAGGTGGTGACGCTGCCCGTGCCCGACCCGCGCAGCACCGGCTCCAGCCGCGGCGCGCTGTCCGCACCCGCCACCACCACCCGGCCCCGCCCGGGCGCGACGCCGCGAGCATGCAGGACCGTGGCCGTCGCGGCGGCCAGCGCGGCACTGACCACGTCGAGTTGGGTGAGGACCAGCGGACCTCCGGCCGAGGTCGTCTCCGCTTGCACGGCCGTCGCTTCCGCGGGCCCCAACCCGATGACGAACACGGCCGCGACGGTGTCCGGGAGATCCAGCACCCGCGCGACCACTTCCGGCACGGCGCCATCGGTCAGTGGCAGCGCCAACGCGCGCAGCGCGGTGCGATCACCGATCAGCGCGGTGTAGTCCTCCATCGCCGTCCAACACGACCGGACCGTCCGATCGTGCTGACCGCGTCCGGATGGTTCCCGCACGGCCGCGACGGCCACGTCGACTCCGGTCGAACGTGGGCCGCCGTACAGGGGTGCGTCGTCCTCGGCCGCGGCATCGTTGGTCACCGTAGGCGCAGATCCGATCTGTGTAAGGTTTGCACTTTAGAAATCCTGCAATCAGTGGGAATGGGTTACCGGCTTCGCCGGGGTATCGGGATCAGCCGGTGGACTCGGTGACGAGCGCGGGCTCGGGCAGCTCTTCGAGCAGTTCGGCTTGCCCGGCGACGACCCCGGTGAGAATGGCTCTGGCCACCGTCAACAACTCCGCGACACGCGGCGAGGTCAGGGCGTAGGACACCGACAATCCTTCACGGCGCGCGGTCACCAGTCCGGTGCGTCGCAGGATCGACAACTGCTGCGACAGGTTGGCCGGTTCGATGCCGACCTCCGGCAGCATCTCCGAGACCGCGTAATCGCGTTCGCTGAGCAGCTCCAGCACCCGTATCCGCGCCGGATGACCGAGCGTCTTGAAGAAGTCGGCCTTCATCCGATAGAGCGGCTGACGCGAATCCGCCATGACGTCCTCCACTCTCCGCATCGCGACGGCTATAGGGTTGATTTCTAATCTTAGCAACTCGTAGACCGCGTGGGGTGATCTGCCCTCGTCCGAACTGATCCGCCGCCGCGCCGCCGCGGGATTTCAATCACCGTGAGCTGACCCATCGCACCGCGGTGGCGGTCAATGGTCCACTCACTGGACTAACGCCCGACCGATGCGTTCGGCGTCCGATCCGGATGAAAGACCCGCCACCGCAATGAGGAACATACGATTCCGCACACTCTTGGCCACGGCCGCAGTGGCCGCCGCCCTCGCGTCGGCGCTCGCCGCCTGCGGTGGCCCGTCGTCCTCGTCGGGCGATTCGGGGGGCGACCCCGTCTTCGGCGGCACGCTCCAGTTCTACGACCCGGTCCAGTACACGGCCTGGCTTCCCACCAATTCCATCTGGTCCAACAGCCAGGTCGCCAATAATCTGGCGGAGCGGTTGACCTGGCAGGATACCGAGAGCGGCGCGATCAGGCCGTGGTTGGCGAAGTCATGGGAGATCAGTGACGACAAGCTGAAATATCGGTTCCACCTGCGCGAGGGCGTCACCTTCAGCAACGGCGATCCCCTCGACGCCGCCATCGTGAAGGCGAACTACGACCAGCACGGCATCGGCGACGCGAAACTCGGCATCCCGCCGGACCGCTTCTTCTCCGATTACCAGGGCGCCGAGGTCATCGACCCGCTCACGGTCGAGATCACCTTCACCAAGCCGAACGCCGGATTCCTCCAGGTCGCCTCCTTCTATCGCGCGGGTTCCATTCTGGCGAAACCCTTTCTGGACAAAGACCTCAACGGTCAGGGGCTGGCGACGAACTGGATCGGCTCCGGTCCGTTCGTGGTCGAATCGGTCGACGGCACAACGGGTATCACGCTGAAGCGGCGCGAGGACTACAACTGGGCCCCGGAGGGTTCGGCCCACCAGGGCAAGGCATACCTGGAGCGCGTCGTGTTCAAGACCGTTCCCGAAGCGGGCACTCGCGTCGGTGCGTTGCAGTCGGGTGAGGCCCATATCGCGCGCAATATCGCCCCGTACGACGAGGAGTCGGTGACCGCGGCCGGCGGCCGGATCCTGGCCTTCCCCGTGCAGGGACAGACCAATAAGCTCTCCGCGCAGTTGGATTCCACCGCACCGATTCTCGAGAAGAACGTGCGGCTCGCGCTGCAGGCGGCCACGAATCGCGAGGAGATCAACGCGACGGTGCTCTCGCCGAGCTACCCGATTCCGACCAGCGTTCTGGTGCAGGGTACGCCCAGTCGCGGTGACGCGACGAAGTACCTCGGCTACGACCCGAACAAGGCCGATTCCCTTCTCGAACAGTCGGGTTGGAAGAAGGGGCCCGATGGAATCCGGGTGAAGGACGGCAAGCGCCTGCGGATCGAGATCTGGGTCGCGCCGTACTACCAGGTCTCCCAGCCGGTACTGGAATTGCTGCAGTCGCAGTGGAAGAAGGCCGGAGTGGAGCTGAATATCCACAGCACTTCGCTGACGGAGTACGAGGCCACCCAGACCGCTCGACCGGACGAATGGGCGCTGGTTCAGGGCCAGACCTCGCGTGCCGAACCCGATGTGCTGCGGACCGCGTTCGATACCGCCGGCACGAACGAATTGCACGCGACGACCCCGGACGAGAGGTTGAACGAACTGGTCCGGGCGCAGGCGTTCGCGTTCGATCCGGCCGCGCGGGCCAAGGCCGTGCAAGCGATCGAGGATCACCTCTTCTCTGAGGGCTATGTGATCCCGCTCTACGACGAGACCCAGGTATTCGGCCTCGCGCCTGGCGTGCACGGCTTCGCCACGGAGTCCACCGCGCGCACCTGGCTCTATGACACCTGGCTCGCCGAGTAGTAGCGGAAGGTGACGAAATGCGCGGCTATGTCGTGAAACGACTGGGGCAGGCGGTGTTGGTCCTGTGGGCCGCCTACACCCTGTCCTTCGTCCTGCTGAGTGCGCTGCCGGGGGATTCGGTCAACAACAAGATCCAGAATCCGGACGCGCAGATCTCGCCGGAGGCGGGACGCATCATGCTGGAGTACTACGGCCTCGACCGGCCGATTGTCGAACAATATCTGCACGGGCTGCGCGGGGTGCTGACCGGAGAATTCGGCTATTCGCTGTCGAACGGCAAACCCGTCACGCAGCTGCTCGCCGAGGTGCTGCCGAGCACCCTGCGGCTCACCGGGCTCGGATTGGCATTCGGGCTGCTCTTCGCGGCGGTCGTCGCGCTGGCGAGCAATTACGCGCCGCGGGCGTGGCTGCGCGGCCTCTTCGGGGCGGCGCCCGCGCTGTTCGCCTCGGTGCCCACATTCGTGGTCGGCATTCTCGCCTTGCAGTTCCTGTCGTTCCGGTTCCACCTCATTCCCTCCGTCGACGACGGCACCTTCCTGGCACTGCTCGCGCCCGCCGCGACGATCGGCCTCCTGATCGCCGCGCCGATATCGCAGGTATTCGCCGGGTCGGTCCATTCCACCCGCCGCGCGCCCTTCGTCCATGTGCTGCGTGCGAAAGGCGCGGGTGAGGGCTATATCTTCCGCAAGGATGTGCTGCGCAATTCCTCGCTGCCCGTGCTGACGCTGCTGGGGCTTGCCCTCGGCGAATTGATCGCGGGCTCGGTCGTCACCGAATCGGTGTACGCCAGGGACGGAATCGGTCAGCTCACCGTCGGGGCCGTCGACACCCAGGACCTGCCGGTGGTGCAGGGCGTTGTGCTGCTCTCCACGGTGGCCTACGTACTCGTCAACCTCGCGGTGGACCTGGTCTATCCGTTCGTCGACCCGCGCGTTCTCGTCGACGGGAAATCGCAGCGGGTGACGAAGAGCCGAGTGCGCGAGAGCCGGGTGAGCGCGGGCCCTGTGAGCGAGGGCCGGGTGAGCGAGAGCATCGGGCGCGCGGCGATCGCCCCTGCCGCCGTGCCCGCTCCGCACCGGTTGCCGACGGAAATGGCGATGCCATGACGGTGGTCATCGAAAAACCCGATGCCGCACCGCCGGTCGCGCCGGGTCGCGCTGTCGCGGCAGCGCGCTGGTTCGGCGGGCACTGGAGTCTGCTGCTCGCGGTGGCCGTGGTCGCCGTGGTGGTGCTGTGGGCCGTCGTGCCCGGCCTGTTCGTCGACTACGACCCGCTCGCGGTCGATCCGGCGAACAAGCTGAAAGCGCCCTCGGGGCAACACTGGTTCGGCACCGACCAGCTCGGCCGGGATCTCTACACGCGGGTCGTCTACGGGGCGCGTGCGTCGCTGTCCGGGTCGGCGGTCGCGGTTGCGGTCGGCGTCGCGGTGGGCACGCTGCTCGGCGTGCTGGCGGGATGGTTCGCCGGATTCACCGACAGCGTCCTGATGCGGATCATCGACGTGGTGTTGTCGATTCCGGGTTTCCTGCTCGCGATCACCATCGTCGTCCTGCTCGGCTTCGGCGTCTTCCAAGCGGGTATCGCGGTCGGTCTCACGGCGTCGGCGACCTTCGCGCGACTGATCCGCTCGAAAGTGCTCGAGGCGCGCACCAGTAACTACGTCGAGGCCGCGATCACCAGTGGCGCATCCACTTTCGACATTCTGCGCCGGCACGTGATCCCCAATTCCCTCGGTCCGACGCTGTCGCTGATCACCGTGCAGTTCGGCATCGCGATCATCTGGATCGCCTCGCTCAGCTTCCTCGGACTCGGCGCGCAGCCGCCCGATCCGGAATGGGGCCGACTCGTCTCCGACGGTCGCAACTACATCGCGACCAGGGGCTGGTTGACGCTGTGGCCGGGACTCACCGTCGTTGTCGTCGTACTGGCGACCAATCACATCTCCCATCACCTCGTCAGAAGGACGTCCTCATGAGCGTCGTCCACGAACACCCGACGGCGAAGCCTCAGGACCCGGCGACCACTCCGGTGCTTGCCGTCGAGCATCTCAGCGTCGGCTACCGGGTTCGGCGGCATATCGAACCCGTCGTCGACGACGTGTCCTTCGAGGTGCGGCCCGGCCAGGTATTGGCACTGGTGGGGGAGTCGGGGTCAGGCAAGACGACCACCGCGCATGCCATTCTCGGACTGCTTCCCGATAACGGCGAGGTGATCGGCGGCCGGATCACTTTCCGCGGCCAGGTTCTCACCGACCTGTCGGCGCAGAGCTGGCGCGGGATCCGCGGCCGGGCGGTGAGTCTCGTTCCGCAGGATCCGACCGTCTCGCTCGACCCGGTCCGCCGGGTCGGCCACCAGGTCGAGGATGTACTGCTGCTGCACACCGACCTCGGCACGCGGGCGCGACGCGAGCGCGTCCACGAATTATTCGAACTGGTCGGCTTCGACGATGTGGAGCGTCGCTACCGGCAGTACCCGCACGAACTCTCGGGCGGTATGCGCCAGCGCGTGCTCATCGCGGCGGCGGTCGCGGCCGAGCCCGAACTGATCATCGCCGACGAGCCGACCTCCGCGTTGGACGCGACGGTGCAGAAACAGGTGCTCGACCTCATCGATGACATCCGCGGGCGCAGCGGCACCGCCATGGTGCTGGTGACCCACGATCTCGGCGTGGCCTCCGATCGCTCCGACATCATCGGCGTGATGCGACAGGGCAGGCTCGTCGAAGCGGGCCCGACCGCGCAGGTCGTCGCGAACCCGCGGCACGACTACACCCGGCGGCTGCTGGACAGCGTGCCCGCCCGGCGCACGCGGCCACGTGCCAGGGTCGCGCCGAACGCGGTCCGGGCCACCGTCATCGAGGTTTCCGAGCTGCGCAAGGAATACGGCGACGTCGCGGCCGTGGACGGCATCTCGTTCCAGGTGCGCCGGGGTGAGACATTCTCCATCGTCGGTGAGTCGGGCAGCGGCAAATCGACCACCGCCCGCGTGCTCACCGGACTCACCGAGGCGAGTTCGGGACGAGTCTCGTTGCTCGGCAACGACATCACTCGGCTCGGGCGGCGTGGTTTCCGGCCGCTGCGGCGCGAGGTGCAGATCGTCTACCAGAACCCGTACGCCTCGTTCGACCCCCGTTTCGACGTGTACGACGTCATCGACGAACCATTGCGGTCGTACCGGTCTGGACGAAGGCCGCGTGGGCGACGTCCGGACCTGGACCGGGTCGTCGCCGCGTTGCGGGCCGCGGCCCTGCCTGCCGATTTCGTCGATCGCCACCCCAGGGAGCTGTCCGGTGGGCAGCGTCAACGTGTCGCGATAGCGCGTGCGCTCGTCCTCGAACCGAAGGTGCTGGTGCTGGACGAGCCGATTTCGGCACTGGACGTGTCGGTCGCCGCGCAGATTCTGGAATTGCTGCGCACCCTGCAGGAGGAACGCGGCCTGACCTACCTGTTCATCTCCCACGATCTCGCCGTAGTCAGAGCCATCTCGGATCGGGTCGCGGTGATGCGGCACGGACACATCATCGAGCAGGGCGCGGTGGATCAGGTCTTCTCCGATCCCGTCAACGAGTACACCGTGCGACTGATCGACGCGATCGCCGGTCGCGAACTCACCGTAGGAGGTTTGTCATGACCGCGACAGCACAACCGAGTTCGCTCGATGCGGCGCTGGTCCGCATCCGGTCGGTTCTCGCCGAACTGGCCGATGGCGTCGGCGAGCGCGACCTCGCCTTCGAACATCCCGACGAATATGTGCGGGCGTTGGCCGCCGCCGGTTTCGGCCGATTGCGGGTGCCCGCCGAATTCGGCGGCTTCGACGTCGATCTGCCGACCCTGTTCGACCTGCTGGCCGAAGCGGGGCAGGCGGATTCGAATATTCCGCAGATCTGGCGTGGGCATTTCACCACCGTCGAGATCTTGCGCGCCGAAATCGACGAGGACGTCAGGCGGTACTGGCTGCGGCGCATCGGCGAAGGCGCGGTATTCGGCAACGCGCAGTCCGAACCGTCGGCTGTCGTGGCCGAAGCGGTCGCCGCGGGTTCGGCGGCGCCCGAGTGGGGCGCGACGACCACGCGGGTGCGCACGGACGAGAACGGCGACCGCTTCGTCTCGGGCACGAAGTTCTATTCGACCGGAGCGAGATTCGCGGATTTCATTCGCGCGGCCGTGGCCGACGACGACGGCACGCGCGGCTTCGTCGTCATCCCCGCTCGACACCCCGGCGTCACCCACGTCGACGACTGGGACGGGGTCGGGCAGCGACAGACAGGCAGCGGCACCACGCTTTTCGAAAATGTTCCGGTCGAGTCGCACGGCGATATCGGCGCTTTCAAGGAATCCCTGCGCGGTTTGGACTCGTTCGTGCAGATCGTGCATCTGGCGAATCTGACCGGGATCGCGCGCAGCGTCGTCGCCGAAACCGTGGATATCGTCCGCGCGCGAACCAGGACGAGTCTGCACGCGGTGACGCAGAACGCGACCGAGGACCCCGAGGTGCTCGGAGTCGTCGGCACGCTCGAGGTCCGCAGGCTGACCGCGGAGACGCTGCTGCGTCTGGCCGCCGAACGCCTGGAGGCCGCGCAATCGACCGGCGAGGAAGCCGATTTCACCCGCGCCTACCTCGATACCTCGGCGGCCCAGGTCGCCGTGATCGAAGCCGTGCTCGACGCCGCGACGCGGGCGTTCGACGCGGGCGGTTCGTCCTTGGCGCGCAATAGCGTGCACCTGGACCGGCACTGGCGCAATGCCAGGACGCTGGCCTCGCACAACCCGGTGGTCTACAAGCCGAGGGTGATCGGGGACTTTCTGGTCAACGGCGTCGCGCCGGTTCCCGGCTACTACCGCAACCGGGCGTCGGTCACCGACGCGATCGAGCGGCCCGCAGCGCAGGTGCGGCGATGACCACCCTGGCCGAACCCGAACCGCGCTCGGCGACAACGGATTCCGATCTCACCGTTGATGGCGTCCGAGCCGCGATCTGCCCGATTCTGCGACGTCTCGGCGAAACGGCCGGGCCGCGCGAGCAGACCCGCGACTACGCGTTCGCGGAGGTTCGCGCGCTCGCCGACGCGGGGATCGGACTCGTCGGCATCGCGAAGGAGGACGGCGGCGCAGGCGGTTCGCCGCGTGCGGTGACCGAGGTGGTCATCGACGTGGCGCGCGCCGATTCCAGTGTGGCGCAGGCGTTGCGCAGCACCTTCCTGATCGCGAACCAGGTAGCGGGTCGGCCCGACCTACCGCAGCGCGCCGTGGTCCTGGACCGGCTGCGCGACCGCGCGCTGTTCGCCGGTACCGCGAACGAGCGCACCGGCGGAGCGAGCGGACAGACCAACGCGACGGCCCGCCGCGACGGCTCCGGCTGGGTGGTCAACGGCGAGAAGTACTACTCGACGGGCGGTCTCTACGCGTCCTGGCTCTCCACCCAGGCGCTGGCCGAGGACGGCACGGTGGTCCGGTTCACCGTGCCCTTCGACCGCACGGGAGTCGAGCGGCTCGACGATTTCGACGCTGTCGGTCAGCGGCTCACCGCCAGCGGCACCACGCGCCTGACCGAGGTGCGCGTCCGCGACGACGAGGTGACCACGCTCGGCGACAACCCGTTGGACAATCCCTGGACGGGTTCCTTCGCCCAGCTCTATCTCGCGGCGGTACAGGCGGGGGTCGCCGCGCGAGCGTTCGACGACGCGGTCTGGTACGTCCGGGAGAAGGCGCGGCCGATCAAGCACAGTTCCGCGGCGACGAGCGCCGAAGATCCCTACGTCCGGCAGACGGTCGGTGAGATCGCCGCCCGCGCGCAGGCATCCCGCGCGGTCGTCCTGCTGGCGGCCGAGGCGCTGGGCGAGGTCAGCGGTCTCACCGGGACCGCCGCGCGCGAGGCCGGCGCCGGCGCCGCCGTGCACGTCGCCCAGGCGGGAGCGATCGCCATCGAATCCGCGCTGAAGGCGGCGGAGCTGCTCTTCGACGTCGGAGGAGGCTCCATCACCAACCGCGATCTCGGATTCGACCGGCACTGGCGCAACTCCCGCACCGCCGCCAATCACAATCCGCGGCAGTGGAAGTACGCGGTCGCCGGCGCGTATCACCTGACCGGCGAAGAACCGCCGACCACCGGCCTCTTCTGAGTCCACCCGATAACCCACAGAACGGAAAGACGACACCGATGAGCTCGAGCCCCTTCGACCTGACCTACGCCGCCGCCGCGGACCGCTACGAGAAAGTCCCGTACCGCCGCACCGGCAAATCCGGCCTGGATCTCCCGGCCTTCTCGTTCGGGTTGTGGCAGAAGTTCGGCACCGATTACCCGTTCGCGACACAGCGCGAAATCATTCTGCACGCATTCGATCTCGGCATCACCCATTTCGACAATGCCGACCGCTACGGACCTCCGCATCGCGGCGCCCAGAAGAATTTCGGCACGGTGTTGTCCAAGGATCTCGCTCCCTACCGCGACGAGCTGATCCTGTCGACCAAGGCGGGTAACCCGATCGGTCCGAGCCCCTATCTGCGGGGCGGATCGCGCAAATCGATCCTCACCTCGCTCGACCACAGCCTGCGCGATCTCGGCACCGATTACGTCGACATCTTCTATCACCACAGCCCCGACCTCACCACCCCGCTGGAGGAGTCGGTCGGCGCGCTCGTCAGCGCCGTGGAACAGGGTAAAGCGCTCTACGTCGGCATCTCCAACTATCAGGCCGACCGGACCCACGAAGCCGCCGAACTGCTGCGCCGGGCCGGTGTCCCGTTGCTCATCCACCAGGCCCGCTACTCGATCTACGACCGGCGTCCCGAGCGCGAAGGTCTGCTGGACACCGCGTCCGAGGACGGCTTCGGCGTGATCGTGTACTCGCCGCTGGCGCAGGGCCTGCTCACCGACAAGTACCTGGAGACGATTCCGGAGGGCGCGCGAGCGCAGAACAGCACCTTCCTGTCGCCGGACGTGATCGATGAGACCTACCGCCAGCGCACCTCCGAGCTCGACAAGATCGCCGCGGCCAGGGGCCAGTCGCTCGCGCAGCTGGCATTGCAGTGGGTGCTGCGGCGGCCGGAAGTCACCTCGGCGCTGATCGGCGCGAGTTCCACCGCGCAACTCGACCACAATATCGCCGCGCTGAATTTCCCGGCGCTCACCGACGACGAACTGGCTCTCATCGAGGAGCACGGCGTGCACGGGACCGGCCTGAAGCTCTGACCCGAGCGACCCGTTCGCGGCCAACGGGCCGCCGAATCACAGGAGCGTAGATGACCGGATTTCACTTGAACCTGTCGCTGATGACGCCGGGCCACTTTCGCCACGCGTGGCGATTGGATCACGCCGATCCGCTCGCCTACCTCGATATCGACTATTTCCAGCGTTTGGCGAAGATCGCCGAGGCCGCGAAGATCGACGCGGTCTTCCTCGGCGACGGACCCGCGCTGCGCGGGGAGATCGAGGAGGCTCCCGGCACCGGAATCGACCCGCTGGTGCTGCTCGGTAATCTCGCGGCGGTGACCGAGAATCTCGGCGTGGTGATCACCTCGTCCACCACGTACAACTCGCCTTACAACCTCGCGCGGCGCTTCCAGGCGCTCGATCACGTCACGAAGGGCAGGGCTGCGGTCAATATCGTCACGACCGGAACACCGGCCGCGGCAGCGAATTTCGGCCTGACCGAGCATCCGGACAAGGACACCCGCTATCGGCGGGCCCGGGAATTTCTCGATGTCGTCACTCGGCTGTGGGACAGCTGGGAATCGGATTGGCTTGTCGCGGACAAGAAGTCGGGTCAGTACGCTGACACGGCGAAGATCCGTCCGATCGACCACGAGGGCGAATTCTTCTCGGTCGCCGGCCCGTTGCCGGTCGCACCCGGCCCGCAGGGACGACCCGTCGTCGTTCAGGCGGGCGGTTCCGAGGGCGGTCTGAAACTGGCGGGCGATTTCGCCGACGTGGTGTTCACCGTCGCGCAGACCAAGGCGAAGGCGGTCGCGTTCCGCGACGATATCCGTCGGCGGGCGGCGGCGGCGGGGCGTCATCCCGACGACGTGAAGATCTCCCTCGGCGTTGTCGTCCTGGTCGCGGCCACCGAGGAGCAGGCGCGCCGTCGTGAGCAGGAACTCTACGACCGGCTTCCGATCGAACGGCTCACCGCGGCCCTGCTGACCGATCTCGGTCTGCCGCAGGCGGAATTCGGCCCCGATGACCCGATCAGCGCCGCCGATCTACCCGAAACTGTTCCCGCCGGGGCGTTTTCCACCGGTTTCAGCATCTCCACCCGCGCGCTCATCGCGGAGGGGCCGCGCACGCCGCGCGAGTTGATCCAGCGCGGTGCGGGGGGGTTCCGGCCACCGGTTGCTGGTCGGCTCGGCTGAACAGGTCGCCGACGATCTTGCGGCGTGGTACGCGGCGGGCACGGCCGACGGATTCACCGTCATGCCCGCCGAAACCGCCGTCGACCTACCGAATTTCACCGAACTGGTGGTGCCGATCCTGCAGGAACGCGGGCTGTTCCAGAAGGAATACGGCGAGCCGACGTTGCGTGAACGGTTCGGGCTGCCGTTCCCGCATCGGCAGCGTGGCGCGGAGAGCCTCCCCGCTTGAAGAATCAGCTAGTCGTCCCAACCGCCCGACCCGGTAGGGACAGCGGCACCAGGGCCGAACGCGATGACGCAGGCGAGGGTCAGCGGCAGCGAAGTGCCGACCAGGGGCAGTAGCACCAGTCCGAGACCTTGGACCGCGAACGACACCGCGGTCACCGTCGTCATGCCGAACCGGCGCGCCAGCGGAGCCAGCGCCAGCCGGGAGAGGATCTGGGCCACACCGACCGTGATCGGCAGTGCGGCAGCGGTTGTCGCGGAATGCCCGACCTCGCGGAAGTAGGTCACCATCATCGACGGGAACGCCGCTGCGCTCGGTGACCCGGCCGGTGTGGGCGGAGGTGCTCGGTACCGCCCACAGGTGGGCGGGAATGGCGATGAGCGCGAGGCCTGCGGCCAGCGTGAGCAGTGTGTCGCGCGTGACCGCGGTCCGCGAGACGCCGAGGGATTCCGACATCGGTATCAGCAGCACGGTGAACGCCTGGATCATCGCGCCGTAGCCGACCGTCTGGGTGATGGCGAAGACGACGACCAGGCGTCGCCAGTCGTGCTGTTCCCGCTCGCGCGGGAGGGCTGCCGCGATGCGCTGCGCCGTCATTCCCGGAGCAGCGGCAGCAGTTGATCGCCCTGACGCGCGATCTCCCGCAGATACGGGGTGTCGGAGAGCACGAAATGGGTGATGCCGAGATCGCGGTATCTGCGCAGCGATTTCGCGACGTCCTCGGGGGAGCCGACGAGCCAGGTGGTGCCCGCGCCGCCGCCGCCGACCCGGCCCGGCGCGGTGTACAGGTTGTCATCGATGACGTCGCCGCGGGCGGCCAGGTCGAGCAGTCGCCGCTGGCCGACGGCGGTCCTGCGGTGCGGGTTCTGCGCGGGCTCGGTCTGGTTCTTCGCCATCTCGGCGACTTTCGCCTCCGCGTCGGCCCACGCCTGTTCGGTGGTGTCGCGGACGAAAGTGGTGATGCGGAGCCCGAATTGGAGTGGGGCGTGTTCCCTGCCGAGTTCGTCGCTCAGCGCGCGCAGACGTTCGATGCGCTCCCGGACACCCTCGAGCGGTTCACCCCAGAACAGTTGCACATCGGCCTCGGTCGCGGCCACGCGCTCGGCGGCCTCGGACGCGCCGCCGAAGTAGAGCGTCGGATGCCGCCGGTCGCCGCGCGGGGTGATGCGCGGAGCGACAGTGGAATCGGTGACCTGGTAGTACTCGCCGTGGTAGGTGACATTCTCCTGGGTCCACAGTGTGCGGACGAGCTGGAGGAATTCCTTGGTGCGGGCATACCTGTCGGCCTGGTCGTCCTCGGATTCGCCGTACGCCCCGAGATCGTCCTTCCCCGACACGATATTGACGCGAACCCGTCCGCCGACGAGATGGTCGAGCGTCGCCGCGGCGGAGGCGAAGTGGGCGGGACGCCAGTATCCGGGCCGGATCGCGATGAGCGGTTCGAAGGTCGTCGTCCGCGCGGCGAGCGCGGTGGCGACGGTGAAGGTGTCGGGGCGTCCCCACCCGGTGCCGACCAAGGCCCCCTTCCACCCGTGCGCCTCGAGGGCTTTCGCTTGCGCGGTGAGCGTTTCCAGGCTGTTGTGGTCGGCGGTGACCGGTTCGCCGCGATGTCCGGCGGTGACCTGATTGGGGATGTACCAGAGGAATTCGAGACTCATGGGGTGATTCCTGTTCGGGTGGGGCGTGATCAGAGTTCGGGAATCGGCACGCCGCGGGCACGGGAGTCCGTATTCGCCGCTGTCGTCGCGTCCCTTTCGTATGCCGGGTCGATGGTGCGGATCGCCCGGTTGACGGCGACCGGCACCTGGACATCGAGATTATTGACCCCGATTTCGGCTCGAGGCCGCGCCCGATGGGCCTTCTCGACCGCCGCCATGGGTTCTGAGCTGGGCAGGCTCGTCCGATCGGGAATAAATTCCGACAGATTCGAGGGATTCGCCGCAGGGTGCGCGCGCCGGACTCCGCCGACGCCGGGTCAGCGTGGTCGCCGACTCGGTAGCAAACAGGTGGCGCGGTATGTATTCGAGTTCGTCGCGATACCGCGAATTTCCCCCGAAGCAGCGAGAACATGAGCGACTGATCGTCTCGTGCCTCGGGTGCGCGGCGATGTTCTCTTGGCGCCAGCTACTGGCATAGCGCCGGTAACGCTGTTACTGTGACTGTCGATCGAAAATTCGCCCATGCGGTTCACCCGAGCGCGGTAGGGACACCCTCGACGTCGGCGCTCAGCCCGCATGTCCACGCGGAACGAGGTATCACCATGGCTCGATTCGTCCCGATTTCGACGGCGACGGTGCGCGAGAACGCCGCACCGGTGACCGGCGGTCGATGGCTGTATCCCACTGCCGTGACCACCGCGGGCAGCAGCCTCGGTCTCGCCGACGCCGTCGACTGGGTGAGCGTCGTGATTCGCCGCATCGGTGGAACTCCACTGCTGTGGGTACCGAAAGCCTCGACCGTCGCGACCTGTACGGCGCTGCGCGAATTCGTCGACAACCACCGTGTCGTCGTCGCCGTCGCCGGTGAACCGATTCCCGAATGGCACCGAGGCCCGGTGCTCGCGGTGTGGCCGCGCCGCGCCGAACTCGCCGAACTCGCCGACGAGCCGCGCACCACCGCGCTGTGCGTCGCCCCGCTGCGGCTCGACGATATCGCCGCGTGGGCGGCTCTCACACAGCCCGAATTACTCGGCGCCGCGATCATGCCGCCCGCGCCGCCCGCTCCCGATCCGATCGTCGCCCAAGCGCTGATCACCATGACAGGAATGCTGACCCATCCGTTGACGCTCGTCTCGCCCTCGGACTATCGCGATGCCACCGCGATTCTCGACATCCTGCACCGGGCCGGTCACCGCTTCAGCGGCGAAGCCATCTACACCTGGGCACTCGCCAACGGGTGGCCCGCGCTCGGCGCGGGGCGACTGACCGAACTGGCATCGAGCTTCGATACCGGTAACCCGCCGTTGCTTCCGGGCGGCAATCCATTCCAGCCCGGCGCCATCGAGTTGTGGCGAGCCAGGGCGGCCGAGGCCACGCGCGAAGATCTCCGAACGGAGTGGACGACTCGCGCGGGGTTCGCGCGAGATCTCGCCGCGTCGCGCTGACCGCCTCGCCCGGTATCGCGGGCGAGGCGGACGGTCCTCACTCCGACGTACCCACCCCCACGGCCGCGGCGGCGGAATCGTTCTCTTCGGCGACGGCGGGGGCGGGCAGCGTGAACCGGAATCGGGTTCCCTCGGTGTACTCGGTATCGATCCAGATCTTGCCGCCGTGGTACTCGACGATCTTCTTGCAGACCGCGAGCCCGATTCCGGTGCCGCCGTATTCGTCACGGTTGTGCAGGCGCTGGAAGATGACGAACACCTTCTCGGCGAATTCCGGTGCGATGCCGATCCCGTTGTCCGACACCGAGAATTGCCACATACCGGGCTGGTCGGGGTCGGCCTCGCAGTCGACGCGGATGGCAGGTGTGAGATCGGGGGTGCGGAATTTGATGGCGTTGGCGATCAGGTTCTGCCACAGCATGGTCAACAGGGTGGGATCGCCGACGATCTCGGGAAGTCGCGCGGGTAACTCGATGCGGCTTTCCGTGCCCTCGATCACGGAGGAGATATTGGTCAGGGCGGCGTCGAGTGTGCGGCCGAGGCCGATGCGTTCGGTCCGATCGGTGAGGCGGCCGACCCGGGAGAACGCAAGCAGGTCGTTGATCAGGATCTGCATGCGTTTGGCGCCGTCGACGGCGTAGTCGATGTACTGCTTGCCGCGCGCGTCGAGTTGGTCGCCGTAGCGTTTCTCCAGCAACTGGCAGAACGAGGCGACCTTGCGCAGCGGCTCCTGGAGATCGTGGGAGGCGACGTAGGCGAACTGCTCGAGTTCGGTATTGGAGCGCCGTAGTTCCTCGGTCTGGGAATCCAGATCGGCTTTCTGCTGCGTGAGCAGCGCCTCCTGGCCGCGCGTCGATTCCAGTTCGGCGACGATGCGCTTGCGCATACTCTCGACGGCCTCGGCCACCGTGGTGACGTCGGCGGGTCCGCCGACGTCGATGTGGTGATCGAAATCGCCCCCGCCGACGCGCAGTGAGGCCGCCGTCAGCGCGGAGATGGGCCGCGCGACGAGTCGGCGCACCAGGATGGTCAACGTCACGCCGGTGAGCAAGAAGACCGCGACCATCAGCGTCAGCACCGTATCGCGCAGGACCCGCGCGTTGTCGAGTTCGCGCCGGTCTTCGGCGATGGCATCGGCCATACCCGCGTTCTGGGTGTCGAAGGCGGCGCGCAACGCGTCGAAGAGTTCCTTACCGCGCGAGGACGAGGTCGCGGCGCCCGGCGTCGACGATGCCGGGGCGGTGACCGCCGTCGCGTAGCCCGCCCGCCAGTCGTCGGCGGCCTTCTCGACGGCGTCCAGGTCGGCGAGCAGCGCGGGCCGGTCGGAGAGCAGAGTCCTGATCCGCTCGGCCGCGTGGTCCTGCTCCTGCTGTCCGACGGAGTAGGGCTGGAGGAATTGGGGATCGGCGGTGATGGTGTAGCCGCGGACGCCGGTCTCCTGATTGATCAGCGCGTTCTGTAACCGGTAGGTCTCCACCGATGCGGGCTGGGTGTGATCGAGCAGTCGGTCGGTCACGGTGCCGGTATGGGCGATCACCTGGGCTCCGACCGCCGACCCGATGATCACGACGATCGCCATCGCGGCCAGGACCAGCTGGAACCAGGTCTGTACGGTGAAGCGGCCGATGAATCGAGTCCGGTTCTGGGCGGTTGTCAACGATGGTCCTGCTTTCGAATCGGTTCGGCTCAGCGTAGGTGCCTGATCGTGATCGCGATATCGGGCGGGGAGTGGGCCGTGTCGGCAGGCTCCGCGTGCCGGGCCGGTTCGGGGCGCGAGCGATGAGTTCTCGGTGCTCGATCCGTCAGCACGAGTACCCGAAGGAAGGACATCGACGCGTGAGCGAACCAACGATCTTGATGCGAGGAATCGTGTTCGGCGAGTCACCGCGCTGGCACGAAGGGCGACTCTGGTTCTCCGATTGGGGCGCGCACGAGGTGATCGCGCTCGACCCCGAGGGCGGGCACGAGGTCGTCGCGCGCGTCGACTCGTTCCCGATGTGCATCGACTTCCTCCCGGACGGACAACTGCTGGTGGTCGACTCCGCCCACCGGCAGCTGCTTCGGCGTGACCGTGACGGATGCCTGCGCCAGTATGCCGACCTGTCGGCGGTGTCGGATACACCGTGGAACGACATCGTCGTCGACCAGCGGGGCAACGCCTATGTCGACAACATCGGCTTCGACTTCCCCGGAGGCGAATTCGCGCCGGGGCTGATCGCCCTCGTCACCCCCGACGGCAGTGTGCGCCGGGTCGCGGACGACCTCGCGTTTCCGAACGGCATGGCTGTCACCGACGACGGCGCCACGCTGATCGTCGCGGAGTCCTACGCCGAGCGGCTCACCGCCTACGACATCGGGCGCGACGGCGGCCTCGGCGGCCGGAGAGTGTGGGCGGATACGCCGGGTGACCATCCCGACGGCATCTGCGTCGACGTCGAGGGCATGGTCTGGTACGCCGATGTCGGCAACGGGCACTGCGTCAGGATCGGCGCGGGCGGCGCGATATCGCAGAAGGTCCACCTCGATCGGGGTGCGTTCGCGTGTGCGCTCAGCCGTGGCGACGCTGCGCGGCTGTATGTCGTCGGCCAGAACTGGGGTGGTGACGACGCCGCGGAACCCACCGGGGTGGTGGCGGCCTTCCCCGCGCCCGCACCCGGCGCGGGCCGACCGTAACCCCGGTCCCCGGGGCGGCATTTGTCACGTCGACCTGCCGGACTGAGCCGGTCGTTCGACCTGGTTTCCCGCGGATTCGCGGTGATCCGTCCGGCCGGACGACCGACCTCGCCGAGAATCCGGAGCCTTCGGCGGTGCACGGCGTGCCCGCGGCCGGTCGGCGGGCCGCCGATCGAGCGTGGGTCAGTCGTCCTTGGCCGTGTCGGTGTAGCGCTGGAGGTAGAGCGGCTCGCCCAGTTTCTCGAGCAGATCGAGTTCGGTCTCGAGGTAGTCGACGTGCGATTCCTCGTCCTCGAGGATCTGCTCGAAGATACGGGCCGAGGTCACGTCGCCGCGGCTGCGCATCAGATCGATGCCACGGCGGAGGCGTTCGACGGCTTCCATTTCGACCTGCAGATCGGCCCGCAACTGCTCGGGCACGGTCTGGCCGATCCTTAGCATGTTGAGCTTCTGGTAGTTCGGCAGGCCCTCGAGGAAGAGAATGCGGTCGGTGAGGACCTCCGCGTGCTTCATCTCATCGAAGGATTCGTGCCGTGTGTGGCTCGCCAACTTCGGGAAACCCCAGTGGTCCTGCATTTTGGCGTGCAGGAAGTACTGGTTGATCGCCGTGAGTTCGGCCGTCAACTGCTCGTTGAGCAGCGTGAGGATGTCCTGGTCGCCTTCCATGGGTGAGATCGTGGCACAGATCTCGCCAGGTTGCGCCGGGACGACAGAGCGTGTCGGGTCAAGCAGCCGAGGATTCGGACACCTGGGACACCTCGGACACCTGGGACACCTCTGTCAGTCGCGCCCGGCTGATCACTTCGGCCAGTCGGCTGGTGCAGTTGCCGCAGCCCGGTTTCCAGCCGCACGCCTTCTTCACCTGCCGGACCGTGCCCGCGCCCATCGAAACGCAGTCGTGAACGTCTCCCTCGGAGACTGCGTTGCAGATACAGACGTACATGGCATCCTCACAGCATCTACGGTTCTTATGAGGTTAGCCTCCGCTCCAGGAGGTTAGCCTCCCCTAATGTATAGCAGGCGCGGCGGCGGAAGGGAACCACCCGGGCCGATCGATATTCGGGCTGGTCGACGGCGCGTCGCCCGGCTGTCGTGGCCGTAGGCGTACTCGTCGCGGGCGGTATCCGGGAATCGGGTGTGTCAAGACCGCATGACATCGGTCGCCGTACGGTCCGTGTCTCGGGCGGCGCGAACCTGTGGGCGGTGTCGGTCGGTTCGTCGTGGGAAGCTCGCGCGGTCCGGGCGGGGCTGGGCATACGGCGCGGATCCCCAGGGCGCCGTTCGTGTTTCGGCCGGGCCGGACCGCTGATGTGCTGTGCCGCAACATGTTCGCGTATCGCCTCGGCCTCCGGCGACGGCGGCTCCGTTCTCCCACGCCGGGGCGTCGCGGCGCGGATCGTTCGCGCGACATCCGCTGATGGCCTGGGCCGAAGCCTTTTCCGGGATATCCGCGCGGGCTCCGTGCCACTCACCGGCGGATCGGAAATATCACCCCCGGTGTTATTCGCCGTCCAGTGCGGGCATTACGGGCCGTGAGGAAATGAGGAGCCATGAGCATATTCCGAAATACGAACAATTATCGACGACGACATGGCGGTGTCGGCACCGCGCGCGGCGGCCGGTGGCGGTCCGGCGGCGGGTATCGGCGCGGCTGGGGCCGACGAGCCGAGGACTACCGCAGACGCCGATCCACGAGTTCCGGCGGGCTGGAGACCGCGGCGCGATTCGGTTTTCTCGCCCGCGGTGTCGCCTATATCGTGATCGGCATTCTCGGGTTCATGCTGGCCATCGGAACGGCCGAGCACGAGCCGGACGCGGGCGGTGCCCTGGCGGCGGTCGTGACGAAACCGTTGGGATATCTGCTCCTGTGGATCCTCGTCTTCGGATTCGCGGCGCTGACCGTGTGGCGGATCGCGCAGGTCGCGAGTGCGCGCCGGACGTATTCGGGCGGACACCGGCTCTATGCCGTCATCTCCGGAATCGTCTATGCCCTGGCATTTCTCGGCACCCTGCGGTTCGTGGTGCACGGCAGGACACCGACGCCGAGTGACGCCGTCGCCCGCGATCTGACCGGTCGCGTCCTGAGCTGGGAGGGCGGGCAGGTCGTCGTTCTGCTGATCGGTCTCGCTGTGCTGGCCTTCGGGGTCTGGCAGACGATTCGTGGGCTGCGCCTCGACTTCGTCGACGACCTCCGCATGGGCTGGATGACCCATGGCTCGCGCGAGGCCGTGATCTGGCTGGGCCGGGTCGGCTATGTCGCGCGGGGCGCGATCGTGATCGGCATCGGCCTGGCCGCCATGGTCGCCGCCGCGAATTACGACGCGGCCGAAGCGAAGGGTGTCGACGCGGTGCTGCACGATTTCGCCGAAACCGCGTTCGGTCCTTGGATTCTCATTCTGGTTTCACTCGGCCTGATCGCGTTCGGCGTGCTGTCGTTTCTCGAAGCCAAGCACCGCAGGACCTATGGCGGCGTTCCGGTGTGATGTGATCCCGGATCGGGCTTCCGCTTATCCGTCGAAGTACGGGGTATGCCGTGGACACACCGGGCAGTACCGTCCGGTCGCCACGGCACCCACAGCAAGGGCTCGGAAAACAGCTATGTCACGTGCGTCGGTTCATCGATCACTCACCACCGTGGTCACAGCGCTCATTGTCACCGTGATGCTCGCGGGCTGTGTCACGAACTCACCGAAAGAACAATCCGACCGACAGGACAAGGCGGCCGAGTTCCAGATCATCACACTCCATATGCCCCGGGATCTGTGGACGCGGACCAGCACCGGCGCGGGTCATAAACCTATCGAGGATCCCCAGCGCCTGACCGACGATCCGAACGGCATGGTGACCGTCGAATTGAGCGGTTCGCAATTGGTCGAATATCTCCAAATACTCGACTTCAACGCGCACGGCGGCTTCATGGCCAAGGACGAGGCGATGGCCGCCACCGTGTACGACGCGCTGGCGCCGGTGCTGGACCGGGTACAGACACCGGGGCAGCAGGGCGCCGCGGGGCCGGAGGTCACCATCGACGCCGCCGCGATGCCGGCCGAGCCCAAGTAGCGGGGGCTTTTCACGACGCGCTTTTGACCGGCGACCTTCGGGGTAAGCACGGTAGTGAGCGGTGATCGGTCGATGCCGCTACGGGCGTCGTGAGGAGGAATCCCACCATGCGTGACCGGGAAATTCCAGCAGTCGGGCGGGGCGGCCTCGCGCCCCCGCCCGATGGTAGCGATATGGATCGGCCGCGGGCGGTGAGCCGCGACGACAGGGCAGCCACGCGCGGGCGTACATCGGCTACCCGCGGACGGCGGCCCGAGCGGCTGGCGGTGACGCTCAGCGTGGCCGGATACCGCGATTTCACCGTCGGCGTCAGCGCCGTGCTCGCCCCCACCTCGCACGGCGAATATCTGATCGAGCCGGGTCACGACCCCTTCGAGATCGCCATGGAGATGGGCGCGCTCACGCTGCGTTCGGAGGATCGGACGTGGCTCGCCGCGGTGCACAACGGGACACTGTCGGCCGAGGACGATCACCTGCGCATCACCGCCGATCGCCTCGAATTCGCCGATCGCATCGATGTCGATCGGGCCCGCTCGGCGCAGGCGGAGGCCGCCGAGCGGCTCACGCGCGATCGCGGCGACGCCGACGCCCACGCGGCGTTGCGGCGAGCGAATCTGCGTCTCGCGGTCGCCGCCCGGATGCGTCCGTGGTGAAACAGTTCGATGGTCAGCCCCGTGCGTGACCGCTGGGGGCGGATCCGAGGGATGTCGCGGCTCCGAGCGTCAGATCGGGGATCTGCTCGACGATCGTGAGGACTTCGGCCAGCTCGTCGACGGTGTCGAGAAGTTGCCGCTCGGTATGTTCGCTGGTGAGGAAGAAACGCAGGCGTTCGGTGCCCGCGGGAACGACGGGCGAGAGGATCGCCCCCGCGTTGTGGCCGCGCTGGAGCATGGCCGCGGCGGCGTATCCGGCGCGGATCTCACCCGGCACGATGACGGGCACGATCGGGGTGGCCTGCGAATCGGCGAGATCCATGCCGCGTTCGCGCAGTGCGCCGGTGAACAATGCGGCATTCGACCACAGGCGGGCCAGCCGTTCGGGTTCGTCGCGCATGACGTCGAGACCGGCGATGACCGCGGCGATGTTGGCCGGTGACGGGCCCGCGGTGTAGAGCGCCATGCCGGGGGCCGCGTATTTCAATGCGGCGATCAGGTCGGCGTCGCCCGCGACGAAACCGCCGGTACTGCCGAGCGCCTTGGACAGACTGCCCGCCCAGATATCGACGAGATCGCCGGGAAGGTCGAAATGTTCGCGGCTGCCGAGTCCGGTCGGCCCGAGCACGCCGATGGCATGCGCCTCGTCGACGAGCACCGCGCAATCGTATGTGCGTGCCACGGCGGCGATTTCGGCGATGCGGCCGAGATCGCCGTCCATGCTGTAGTGCCCTTCGATGATGACGAGGGCCCGATCGAACTGGTGGCGCGATGACCGCAGCAGGGCGGCGAGCGATTCGGGATCGTTGTGCCGGAACGCGAGTCGCCGACATCCGGCCCATTGCGTGCCCGCGACCAGACTGGCGTGGGCGAGCGAATCACACACCGCGACATCGCGTTCGCCGAGCAGGAAGCCGATCACCGCGGCATTGCTGAGGAATCCGCTCGAAGACACCAGCGCCGCGCCCGCCCGGTAGATCTCGGCGAGGCGGCGCTCGAGAATCCCGTACAGCGGAATCTCGCCCGTGACGATGCGCGTGGCCGAGGCGGAGGTGCCGTATCGCGCGGCGGCGTCGTTGGCGGCCAGCACGACCAGGGGATGCCCGGCCAGCTCCAGATAGTTGTAGGAGCTGTAGTTCACCAATTCGCTTCCGCCGGAATGGATCACAGCGCCGTTATGCCCCTGCGGGGACAGGAACAGCGGATGCGGCAGCCCGGTGGTGTCGACCAGGCGCTGGATCGCCGACTGTTTCTCCAGCGCCTCCACCACGGCGGGATGGTCGGCGAATTGCCTGCCGGGCCCGCGCCGCCGCGCCGCGGGGATCGCCGTGGCCTCGGGAGCCGGGATCGCGGGGGTTCGGACCACCGGCGTGGCGGCACGCTCGCGTGCCGCCCCCAACATGCGCCGCGCGATATCGCGTTCGTCGCTCACGCCGTCGATCCTCGGGAAGCGGCGCCGACGATGATCTCGGCGATTCTCGCGCCTGCCTGCGCCAGGCTGAACGATCGTCCCAACTGCATACTGTTCATCTCCACGCCGAGTGTCTTGGTCACCAGGGCTCCGAATTCCACCGCCATCAGCGAATCCAGTCCGAGTTCGGGCAGCGGCACCGTCAGGTCGATGGAATCCGAGGCCACGCCCATCACCTCGGCGAGCTGTTCGGCCAGGACGTAGCCGACGACGGTGGCGCGCTGCGCCTCGTCCAGCGCGCTGATCTCGGCGCGCAGTCGTGTCCCGGCAGAATCGCCCTCGGAGGCCGCGGCGATCAATCCCGCGACGCGGGCGGTGTAGGCGAGTTGGGGGGCGGCCAGGACCACCTTGCCCCATTCGACCGGGATGATCGCCGCTTGCCGCACGCCCAATCGCAGTGCCTCACCGAGATATTCGGTGCCTTCATCCATATCGATCGCGTCGAAACCCGCGATCCGCAGATAGCGCTGGACATTCTCGTCGGCGTCGACCATGCCGCCGCCCGACATCGCGCCCCAGCCGACGCACAGCACCCGGTCACCGTCGCGGGACCACCGGTCGGCGAACGATTGCAGCGCGAGATTGGCCGCGGTGTAGGAATACTGACCGATTCCGCCCATGATCGCGCTTCCGGAGGAGTACAGCACGATCAGATCCGGACGGACGCCCTCGGCCGCCAGTGCGGCGTGCAACGCCTGTGCGCCGAGGAGTTTCGGACGGAAGACCGCGCTGAGACTCGCCCGGTCCATGGTCGTGATCCGCTGGTCGTCGAGGACGCCGGCGACATGGAAGACGCCACGCACGCGATGCTGTGCGGTATGGGCGCGCGCCACGACATCGCGGATCGCCTCGGCGTCGGTGACGTCGGCCCTTTCCGCCAGCACTTCCACGCCTTGGGCGCGCCAGGCGTCCAGGTGGGCGCGGGCGATATCGCCGCTCGCGCCGCCGCGCCCGACCAGGACCAGGTGACGCGCGCCGCGCCGGACCAGCCACCGCGCGGTGGCGAGCCCGAACGCGCCGTAGCCGCCGGTGATCAGATAGCGTCCGGCGGGATCGATGGGCACATCGGCGGATCGCGGTCGTACCGGCGGGGTTTCGCCGGTGAGGTCGAGCGCGATGCGACCGAGCCGGGTGGAGCGCAATGCTTCCTCGAAGGCCGTCGGCAGTTCGTCGACACCGAAACGGTGATACGGCAGCGGCCGGTAGGTGCCGTCGGCCAGTTTCTCGTTCACCGCCCGCACCCGCGCGATGACCTCGGCGCGGCGCAGCGCGAGCATGCGGTCGAGATCGAAGGAGAAGTACGCGACATTCTTGTCGAAATTCCGTAGCTCGAGTACGCCGCCGGAATAGATATCGGCCTTCCCGATTTCGACGATGCGCCCGAATTCCGCGACTGCCTTGAAATTCTGGTGCACGATTTCGCCGGGAGCCGTGCTGATCACGATATCGGCGCCGCGACCGTCGGTGAGCCCGAGTACGTCGTCGACGAAATTCAGCGACCGGGAATGCAGTACCTCGTCGGCGCCCTGGTCGAGTGCGTAGGCGCGCCGCTCCTCGGTGCTCGCGGTGCCGATCACCCGCGCGCCGTGCCGCTTGGCGACCTGGATCGCGCACGCGCCGACTCCGCCCGCCGCGCCGTGCACGAGCACGGTCTCGCCCGCACGGACCCGGGCCAGGTCGAGCAGCGCGTATTCGGCGGTGACGAGGGAGACCGTCGATGTGCACAGTTCGGGCCGGATGGATTCGGCGGCGGGTCCGATCAGTTCCGCGCTTGCCGTGTGGAAGCGCTCGATCATGCCGGGCGAGGCGAGTCCGACGCGGTCGCCGACGCGCACATCGGTGACCTCCGGTCCGACCCGGACCACCGTCCCCGCGCCCTCCATACCCGGCGCGACACCGAAATGGGTTCCGGCCAACTCGTCCGCGCCGAGCACCCCGAGCACCTTCAGGGGATCCTTGAACCCGAGTCCGATGGCGGCCATGCGCACCTCGACCTCGCCTGGCCCGGGTGCGCGGCGCGGAACGCGCCGCCAGCCCAACTGGGACAGCGCCCGCGAACGCGGCATGTCGAGTGCGAAATTCGCCTCGGGATCGGTGAGCGGCTCCGGCCGGTCGAGATCGGCGAGACGGTCGGGCAGCGCGCGCGTCACGACGGTCGACCACCGTAATCCCTTGCGCAGGAACACCTCATCGGTGCCGTCGGCGCAGAATGCGCCGGGTACGGCGAGTTCGGCGAGCAGTTCCGATTCCGAGGTCTCCTCGTCGATATCGACCAGGCGCCAACGCAGCGGCGGTTGTTCGTTCAGCAGCACCCGTCGCGCGCCCGCGAGTGCGGCGTGATCCGGATTCGGCGGTCGCGAATCCTCGGCGTGCGCGAAAGCGCCTTCGGTGACCAGTGTCACGTGCACCGAGCCGTCTCCTGTCAACGGCAGCGGTTCCGGATGCAGCGCGTCGACGACGCGTTCGACGGTCAGGGCGAGTCTGCTCAGCAACCACAGATCCGTCACCGGATCGGCCCCGGTTCCGGCGACCACGCAGACGTGTACGCGCTCGACGCCTTCGGTGGCATGCGCCGCGTACAGGATATCGGCGACGGCGTCATCGAAATCCGCTGACAGGGTGTCGATATCGACCACACGCGAGCGACCGGTCGAGCCCGCGATCTGCGCGATGCGCTGCGGCGGCGCGCCCGTGAGCGGGAAGACCACGGTGTAGGCGGTGGCCGAGGACGGCAGTGCGGCGAGATCGACCGGGTCGCGCAGCGTCCAGACTTCCTCGTAGTAGAGGCTCTCCAGCCTGCGCACGCGCCCACCGCCGAAGGGCACGGCCTGGAATTTCGCGCCGACGATATGCAGGACCGGATTGTGGTCGGAGTCCAGCACGTAGACCTCGGCGCGCAGCGGTGCGGTGAGTCCGGCGACCACGACGACCTGTGCCGGAATCGGCGCGAACACGCGCACCGCCTCCGCGCCCACCGGAATGACCGCGCCCTCGACCTCTGGTCCGCCCGCGTCGCCCAGCGAGACCACCTGCCAGGCGGCGTCGAGTACGCACGGATGCGCCAGATGCCCGGAATCCACGGCGGCGCTCGCGTCCACGTTCGCCACGACGGTGTCACCGTCCACCCAGGCCTGGCGAACCAGGCGGAACGCCGGGCCGTGCGCGACACCGGTCGCGGTGAGGTCGGCATACAGGGTTTCGGGCCGCACCGGCGTCATCGTCGCCGTTTCGGGCACGGCGATCTCGACCGGCGCGAAGGCCCCGTCGACCAGGCGGCCGGTGGCGTGGATCGTCCACGACGTGCCTGCCGCCGGGCGAGAGCGGATGGTGAATCGGTGGGTGGACTCCTCGACACGTATCTGCATCACCGGGATATCACCGGACTCGATGACCAGCGGCGCGATGAACCTGACCTGTTCCACGGCGGCGATGCCGTGCTCGGCGGCTCCGAATTGAACGGCCGCCGCGCTCAGCGCCGCGTCCAGATATGCCGCGCCGGGCAGGATTCTGACGCCGTCGACGATGTGGTCATCGAGCCAGGGCAGTGACTCGGCGGCGATCTGCACGGTCCAGAGACGTTCCTCGTCGAGGTTCGGATCTCCGAGCATCGCGTAGAGATCGGCTGTGCCGTACTGCTTTTGCGTCGCGGCGGGGTGCTCGGCCCGCAGTCTGCGGCGCTGCCACGGATAGGCGGGCAGCGGCAGGTGCGGCGTCGGCCCCGCGCCGATGAGTGCGGGGATGTCGAGCGTGCCCGCCGCGTAGAGTCCGGCGATCGTTCGACGCATGCTGTCGCTGTCGGAGCGCTCGCGGTGCAAGGTGGACACGGTCGCGCCCTTGTCGCCGGAATGCAGCAGCAGCTCACCGATATTGGCGGCGAGCACCGGGTGCGGGCCGACCTCGAGGAATACGCGGTGATCCGCGCCGAGCAGGCCGCGCACGGCGTCGGCGAATCGGACCGGTTCGCGCACATTGGCGCACCAGTAGTCGGCGTCCCACAGTTCGTCGCGCACCCGGCGGCCGGTCACCGTGGAGTAGAGGGGGAGTGTCGGAGGTCGCGGGGTCAGTGTCGACAGGGCCTCTCGCAGCGAGTCGAGGATCGGTTCCATCGCAGCGCTGTGATACGGCACCTCGACGCGCAGTCGTTTCGCGAAGACCCCGCGCTCGCTGAGGTAGGCGTCGATTTTGTCGAGCCGGTCGACCTCGCCCGACAGCGTGACGGCGGTGGGGCCGTTGACCGCGGCGAGATCGACTCCGTCGCCGAGCAATTCGGCCGCCTCCTCGACGGGCAGGCCGACAGCGAGCATGCCGCCCGCGCCCGCGGTCTTCGCCTGGAGCCGCGCGCGATGCCAGGCGACGGTCACCGCGTCGGTGAGCGACAGCACGCCCGTCACATACGCGGCCGACACCTCGCCGACACTGTGCCCGACCACGGCGGCGGGCCGGACGCCCCTGGCCGCGAGGGTTTCGAACAGCGATACCTGGACGAGGAAATTGGCGGGCTGGGCGACCTCGGTCGCGGCCATTCTCGACTCGTCCTCGGGCCGGGTCAGTTCGTCGCGAACCGACCATCCCGCCACGGCGAGGAATGCGGCGTCGATCCGCTCGGCCGTCGCCGCGAAGACGGGATCGCGCTCGAGCAGTTCGCGAGCCATACCCCACCACTGCGGCCCCATGCCGGTGAAGACGAAAACGGTTCCCGTGGTGACATTTCCGATAACGCGGTGTGCCGCGCGACCTGCCCCGTCGGCGTAATCACGGAGTTCGGCGATCAGCTGGTCGGGGTCGGTCCAGGCAAAGCCGGTACGGAACGGGTGGTGATGGCGTCGCGTCCATGCCGCGGTCGCCACCCGATCCGGGTCCGCGCCCGCGGCGAGGAGTTCGGCGAATCCGCGTGCCACCTCACGTACGGCCTGCTCGCCGCGCGCCGAGATCGGCAGGACGCCGAAATGGCGCGCGCCGGCGTCCGTGTCGGCGGCGCGGGGACGATATTCGTGGAGGATGGCGTGCGCATTGGTGCCGCCGTATCCGAAACCGTTGACCGCCACCGTCATCGGGTCGTCATCGGGACCGAGCCGGTGCGCCTCGTGCTGGATGGCGAGGCGCAGTTCGTCGAGCGCGAGATCGGGATTCGGCTGATCGGCCATCCACCCTTGCGGCGGCACGGTGCGATGGGAGATCGCCAGTGCCGACTTGATGACGCTCGCGATCCCGGCGGCGGCCTCGGTGTGGCCGAGCGTCGACTTCAGCGAGCCGACGCCGAGCGGTGTGTCGCGCCCATCGACGGCGCCGTACGCCCGCCCGATCGCCCGCAGTTCCAGCGGGTCGCCGACGGGAGTTCCCGTCCCGTGCGCTTCGACGTAGGTCACCGCGTGCGGGGCGATTCCGGCGCGCTCGCAGACCGATTTCGCCAGCGACTCCTGGGCTTCGGCATTGGGCACGGTGATCGCGGTCGTGCGTCCGTCCTGATTGGCGCCGGTGGCCTTGATGACCGCGTAGACGCGATCTCCGGCGGCCTCGGCATCGGTCAGGGGTTTGAGCACGACGATCCCCGCCCCCTCGCCGCGACCGTAGCCGTCGGCCTCGGCGCCGAAGGATTTGCTGCGCCCGTCCTCGGCGAGGAACCCGCCTTTGCACATCGAGATGAAGGTTCCCGGTTGCAGCATCAGGTTCACGCCACCGGCAAGCGCCGTTCGGCAGTCTCCGTCGCGCAGCGCCTGACACGCCAGATGCAGGGCGACCAGCGACGAGGAACAAGCGGTGTCCACGGTGATACTCGGCCCGCCGAGGTCGAGCGCGTAGGAGATCCGATTGGACAGCATGGTGTACGACGCGCCCGCCGAGGAGTGCATATCGATATGGGCGACCGCGTCGCCGGACATCCCCGCGGCCAGTTGATCCAGGGTGAATGCGCCCATGTAGACGCCGACCGGCTCGTGCGCCGTTCGGCCCGCGATACCCGCGTCGTCGAGTGCCTCCCACGCCACTTCGAGCACCAACCGTTGCTGCGGATCCATCGCGGTGGCCTCACGGGGTGAGATGCCGAAGAAATCGGGGTCGAACGCCCACGGATCGGTCGTCAGGAAGGCGGCCCGTTTCGTGTACATGCGGCCGGGCGCGCGCCGGTCGGCATCGTAGTAGCGGCGATAATCCCAGCGGTCTCCCGGTATTTCGGTGACGGCGTCGCGTTTGTCGACGATGAAATCCCAGAACGACTCGGGCGAGTCGATGCCACCCGCGTAGCGGCAGCCGATGCCGACGATCGCGATATCGGTCACGGAACGTACTCCTTCACCAAGTATGGAATATCGACGGGCCGCGACTATTCGGCGATCCGGGCCAGGCTGCTCGGCAGCCACATGACCACGTTGACCTCGGGCCCGCGCCGCCCGAGCCGTATCCGCCCGATCCGCTGCGCGCCCCCGGCCTGGTAGTAGGCGACGTTGCCGTCCTTGCACAGTGCGAGCATCGGCGCGCCCGCGCGCTCGAGCTCGGCGATCCCGTAGGCCAGCAGCGCCCGGCCGACGCCGCTGTGCTGATGGTCGGGGTCGACACCGAGGGTGACCCCGAAGAAATGCGGCAGGCCCTTGGCCAGGCCCGCGATCGTCGCGTCCATCGCCAGCGCGCGCGGGCCGCCGGAACCCATGGCCCACACGAATTCGGGAATGGAGGCGAGATAGCGCAGCGGACCGAATCGATAGGCGGGGGTCTGCCAGAGCGCGCCGCCGACGATCTGCCCTCCCGCGCTGGCCACCAGCGCGCAGCCTGAGGGCAGATACTGGTGACGAATCATCGCCCGCGTCAGCCGAGGTTGGTGACGACGGCGCTTGGCCTCGTCGGGAAACATGTACTCCCCGAACGGATCGTCGACCTCGAACGCCCGGTCCAGTACCGAAACGAGCCGGGGAATATCTTCTTTCGTGGCCACGCGTACTGCCACATCATCGAACTTTTCGGGCACCGGCAACTTTCGTGACGGGCTGCCACCCCCGCGAGCAGCCGGTTCATTCTTGCAGACAGCAATGTACACCAATAGCCGGCAGTGCGCAGCGGGTTCCTACCGGTCAGTAACCTGGTGTGGAAATCATTGCAAGCCCGTACTTTCGGCGGCTCCGAACCGCGCGGCCCGCGCATCCGGTTTCGCATATCCTGCGACCGAGGCCCGGACGGGGCGAACGGATTTTCGACACGACGAGGACAACCCATGACGCCATCGGCAACCCGGCGTTCCGCGCGCGAGAACGATGCCGGTGACACCACCCTGCATCCGCCGCGCTGGCAGCCCGCGCCGATGCGCTGGCACCGCACCGAGGTCACCTGGGCGCAGTCCTGGCGCTACGTGGGGGCTTTCGTGCCACGCTGGCGGGACAGAACCCTGATCCACTACCTGGCCACCGAGCTCCCCGGAGCCGACGACGTCCTGGTCGCCCGCATGCCGATGCTGCGCTACGTCGTCGTGCGCAATCCCGAACTGGCCCGCCAGATCCTGGTCTCGAATCAGGAGAACTATTGCAAGAGCGCCGAATACGACATGATGGCGGTCACCTTCGGGCAGGGCCTCGTCACCGATATGGACCAGCGCCGCTACCAGCGCAACCGCCGCGTGGTCCAACCCCTGTTCGCTCGCGGCAATATCGAACGATTCGCGGTCCCCATCACCGAGGCCGCCGGTGACGCGGCGACGCGCATCCTGGAGGCCTGTGCCCGCGACGAACCCATCGATATCGGTCCCGAGATGAATCGGCTCACCCTGGACATCGTGGCGCGCACCATGTTCGGCACCGACCTGTCCGGCCCGATATCGCAGATCCGGTTGACGAATCTGCTGAAATTCTTCGGCGTCGGCTTCGCGACCAATATCAGCAGGCCGCTGCGGGCGTTGTCCACCTTCCTCGTCCGGTGCACCACGCCGGAAGAACGCCGGGCGGGTTCGCGCATACCGATTCGCGCCATGCGATGGCTCACCTGGTTCACCGCGCCGCACATCATGGTCGAACTGCGCCGCATCGAACGCGCGGTGGACACCCTCATCGCCGATCATCGCAGCGGACGCGTCGACCGCACCGACAATCTGCTCGGGCTGCTGATGGCCGCGCGCGACCCGGAGACCGGCCACGCCTACACCGATACCGAAATCCACGACGAGCTCATGACATTCATCGGCGCGGGTATGGAAACCTCGGCCACCGCCCTGATCTGGACCTGGACGTTGCTCGCCCAGCATCCCGAGGCGCGCGACAGGATGCACGCCGAACTCGAGGAGGTCCTCGGCGGCCGCGCACCGGGGGCCGCCGACGTGGACGCACTGGTGTGGACCAAGGCGGTGCTGGCCGAATCGATGCGGCTCTATCCGCCGATCATCGGCCTGACCAGGGTGGCGACCGGACCGGATGTGCTTGCGGGCTATCGGATCACACCGGGCACCACGGTGGTGATCAGTCTGCACGGCGTCCACCACAACGCGACGGTGTGGCCCGACCCGGAGCGGTTCGATCCGTCACGGCATCTGCCGGAGAACATGACCGCCGAGCGCAGGCACGGATCACTCGCGTTCAGCGCGGGCAAACGCGTCTGTATCGCCCAGAACTTCGCGGTCATGGAATTGGTGCTGTCGCTGGCCGTGCTGGCTCAGCGGCTGACGCTGGAGTCGGCGACCGAGGAACCGATCCGGCGCGCGCTGTCGTTCACGGGCGGCCCCGACGGACCGGTTCCGATGCGGGCGACCCCTCGGCAGTAGCGGTTCACGACCGTCGTTTCGCGACGACCTCGGCGATCTTCTTCCTGGCCGCCTCGGCCTCGTGCTTCTCGTTCGCGTACAGCAGACCGAAGGTGAAGCCGTTCTCGTCTTGCGCCGTGCTCGTGATCGTCGCTGTGCGCCAGAGGAATTCGGCCGAGACGATGGCGTCGTTGTGGTCGCCGAGCACCTGCTGCACCTTCTTGTAGTACGCGATATTCGCCTTCGCCCGCCCGGCTCGGCGCACCGGTTCGTGGAGTTCGGCGGCGTAGCGGGCGCGTTTGGCGGCCTTGCGGGCGCGATGCAGTGATTCGGCGCGCTGATCGCGCAGGCCAGTCGCGAGACGTTCGTCGGCTTTTCGCGCGGCCCGGTGCGCCCGGCGCATGAGGTCGCGTCCGCGAACGCGGCCGTCGAACGGCGGATGCGATTTCCATGCCCGCAGGGTGGCGAGCAGATCCAGATAGCGGCGCGAGTTCATGGCTTCGGCGAGTTCGTCGCGCCGCCTGACCTGCTTGCCGAGCAGTTCGGACTCGATGCGCGCCGTGACCGGGCCGAGTACGAGTTCGGGCGGGAGTTCGGCGAGTTCATCCGCGAGGCGACGTCGCTGCACCTGGCAGTCGCGGACCTCGCCGAGCAGGCACGCGTACCATTTCAGCTCCTCCTCGATTTCGCCGATCGCCGTGCCGTCGAGCAGCGTGCCGAAGACCCGCAGGGTGCTGCGCAGCCGCCGCGATGCCACGCGGGTGTCGTGGATCGGGTCGCGTCCCCGGCGAAGTTCGACGTCACCGGCGACGATCATGTCGATCTGCGCGGTCATATAGTCGCCGATCGCGCGTTCGGCCTTCGAACGGGCGGCGGGCCGAGCGGGGCGTCCGGGCAGAACCCGCGACAACTTGGACGGATATTCCGAGGCGCGAGCGCCCGCCCGCAGGAGTGCCTCGACCAGCGGCGCCGGGACCTGTTCGGTCTCCGGGCCGAGTTCGATCTCGACTTCATGCCAGGCGAGGGTGTCCCCGGAACCCTCCGCCAGGGTCGCTTCCACGGTGTCGTCGGCGACCTCGGCGATCAGTGCGCCGTCCGCGTCGAGAACGCGGTGGCGGTCGCGGAGCGTATAGATCGTGGTGACCGGGTGCAATGGCTTGCCGAGGCCGATACCCCGGACGATGTCGGCGAGTTCACGCGGCAATTCCGCGGATACCGCGGTCGACAATTCGAGCCGACCGCGCGCATGCGGGATCTTCAATTGCCACCCGGACTCGTCGTCGCCCTCGCGGCGACGCAACGTCACGTTGTCGGCGAGCAGATCCAGATCATCGGTGTCGTGATAGACGCTGGTGAGCTGGACCGAGGTCGTCTCGACCCGGCCACCGGCGACGAGGTCGTCGAGCGCGGGCAGGACGAAGCCCCGGTCGACCTCCCATTTGCTCTCGCGTTCCAGTGCGTCCTTCATCGATACAACGTTCCCAGGAAACGGGCAGTGAAACCGCAGGCGGAGCGCGGATCGGTGATCTCCCGAGGTGATATCACCGCCCGACGATCGGTGGGGACGCGGCGGTGTCAGGTGCGGCGGATGCGGGCGATCCAGGCCGCCGTGTCGATCGGTCCCTCGGTGGGCAGGTTGTGGCGTGCGGCCTCCTCGGCGACCACCTCGGTGATCCGTCCCCGATAGGTGGTGGCGGCGAGGGGTTCGATGGTCCAGCCGTCGGTGAACGCGTCGCGAATGATCGCCTCGCCGATGCGGGGCCCGAAACCCGCCTCGGTATCCGACAGAGCGAGGACGATGACGTGGCCGCCAGGCGCACAGAGGCGGTGCAGCGCGCGCACGTAGGTGGCGCGGGCCTCGGGCTCGGTGCCGAAGATGTGGAACAGGGCGCTGTCGACGATGGTGTCGAATTCGCCAAGCGGTTCGGTGCCGGGATCGGCGAAGGCGAGCATGTCGGCCACCTCGAGTCGGGCCGCGGGGACACCCTTGGCGACGGCGTTGCGGCGCGCGTAGGCGACGGCGCTCGGCGACAGATCGACCCCGAGGACGTCGTAGCCGAGTTCGGTGAGGGCGATGGTGTGCTCGCCCGCACCCGCGCCGGGATCGAGCACGCGGCCGCTGATCCAGCCCTCGCGTTGCGCGGCCAGGATCGCCGGTTGCGGTTCCCCGATCACCCAGGGTGCGGTGTCATTGTCGTAGACCGTGTTCCAGATGTGCGGACTCTGTGTCATGGTCCCAGCCTCCGACATGAACCTCGGTTCAGGTCAAGTATTCGGGGCGATCGATCCCGCCGCGCCGGGTCACGCCGAATCGAGGACTCCCGCAACGACTTCGGCCATACGGGCGCGAAACACCTCGGGGCCGAAGGTTTCCGCGTGCGTGCGGATGACGGCCGGGTCGTAGGCGTGACCGGCGCGCAGGACGTCGGCGAAGCCCGCGACGACCCGCTCATCGGTGCCGAACGGGATATGCGCGCCGGTGACCCCGGGGGTGACGGTATCGAGTGCGCCGCCCTCACCGACCGCGAGAACAGGCGCGCCGCACGCCATGGCCTCGACGGGGACGATGCCGAAATCCTCCACGCCCGGCATCAACAGGGCATGGCAGCGGCGGTACATATCCACGAGGACCTCATCGGGCGCGGCGCCGAGGAAGGTGGTCTCCGATCCCGCGATGGCCTCCAGTTGACGGCGATACCGTCCGTCGCCGACGACGACGAGCCTGCGGCCCGAGCGCTGGGCGATGCGGATCGCGAGATCGGGACGTTTGTAGGGCACGAGACGTCCGGCGAAGAGCAGGAAATCCTCGCGCGCCACGGCGGGGTCGTGGGAGAAGCGATCGAGGCGTACCGGCGGGTTGACCACGACGGCGGGGAGATCCCACCAGTCCCGCACCCGGGCGGCCACCGCGTGGGAATTGGCGACGACCGTGTTCAGGTGCGGGGCGGCCGCGCGTTCGGCGCGACGGGCGATGGCCCCGAGCGCGACCAGCGCGGTGCGGCCTGCGAGGCCGCCCGCCTCGCGGTCGCGGAACGCCGGATCCCAGGCCCAGCGCGCCGGGCTGTGGACATAGGCGATGACCGGCGCGTCGGTGGCGAAGACGGCTTGCACGGCGAAGGCGTGATGACTCACGACCACCGCGTCGAACCGATCGCGCAGTGGCAGCCCACGCAGGGCGCGCGGCACCAGCGGAAGCAGCGGTGCGTGCGAGCGACGGCCGGTGGCCGCGTGCACGCGCGAGAGCCAGGTGTCCTCGATGGTGTCCCACGGGGGATACGCGATAGCGGGCGCCCGCGCGGGATCGACGATCGGCGCGTACACCGACGCCTGCGGCCACGTGCGCGCGAATTCGCCGACTACGGCCTCCGATCCGCCGTATTCGGTGAAACGCTCGTGTACCAGGGCGATTCGCGGTTCACTCATCGCGTCACTCCTTCCAGCCGTCGGGGCTCGGCGTACCGGCGTAGCGCGGGTGCGACCGGTCGGCCCGCGAGGAATCTGTCCACGCTGCCTTCGTCGAGCGCGCGGCGATACAGCCGCGCCGCGGCGCGACAGGCCGCGAGCGTGTGGTCGATGTCGGCGTCGGTATGGGCGGCGGAGGTGACGAACGACTGCCCGAGTACCCCGTTGCGCAGCAATTCCTGGAGAAACAGCGTGCGGAATTCCTGTGACGGCGCGCCGCTCGGGTCCAGCGTCTGGAAGATCAGGCAGGACGATCGGCCCGCGATCCGCAGATGGTCGGCGATCCCCAGCTCGGCGGTGATCTCCTCGAACCCGGCGCGCAACCGCTGTCCCGCGTGCTCCATGCGGCCGATGGGGTCGGTGGTGGCGTAGGCGTGCGCCACCGCGCGGAAGGCCGCGAGCGACCCGGTCTCTGGCCCGTGCGTGGTGGACAGCAGGAATACGCGTGGCCGGTCGGTGCGCAGCCCGCCCAGTTCCATGTACTCCCGGCGGCCGGCGAGCGCCGAGATCGGGAAGCCGTTGCCCATGGCCTTGCCCCAGCACGACAGGTCGGGCACCACCCCGTACACCCGCTGGGCCCCGCCCGACGACCAGCGGAAGCCGGTGATGATCTCGTCGAATACCAACAGCGCGCCATACCGGTCGCACAGCGCGCGTACGCCATCGAGGTAGCCGGGCAGCGGTTCGTGCAATGCGGTGGCGGCTTCCATCAGGACGCAGGCGACGTCGTGTCCGGCGAGGACCGCTTCCAGCGCGGGCAGGTCGTTGTAGGGGAAGCGCACCGTCGGTGGTGCGGGAATACCGCTGTCCATCGCCGTGGTGCCGATGAACCAATCGTCGACGGAGAAGAAGGGCTGATCGCAGGCGGCGACGGTGAGACGTCCGGTGACCGCGCGGGCGAGGCGGACCGCCGCCGTCGTCACATCGGAGCCGTTCTTGGCGAATTTCACCATATCCGCGCCGGGCGTCAGCGCGAGGAAATCCTCGGCGGCGAGCAGTTCCGATTCGGTGGGGCGGGAGAAATTCACCCCGTCGGCGATGGCGGCGGTCACCGCGTCGACCACCGGCCGGTAGCCGTGTCCGAGGGTGACCGAACGCAGGCCCATCCCGTATTCGACGTATTCGTTGCCGTCGCGGTCGACCACGCGGCATCTGTTGCCGCGCACCAGGATCGGAGCCATATGCTCGGGATACTGATCGTCGCCGCGGGCATAGGTGTGCGCACCGCCCGGCACCAGTTCGTGCAGGCGGGCCCGCGCGGCATCGCTGCGGGCGAAGCTCATCGGGGGAGTCGGGTCCATGCTCGTTCCTCTCGTGCTCAGCAGCCGAATTCGGTGGCGGCCTTGATATATCCGGCGCTCTGGCGCAGATACATCCACGCCAGGAAGGGCAGGCCGGACGGACTGGGGCTGCCCACCATGGTCAGCTCGCCGTCGAAGCATTTGCCGACGATGTAGCGGGCCCGCGACACGTGCGGGGTGAAGGTGACGACGATGATGTGGCGCCAGCCCTCGGCCTCGGCGCGGCGGCGGATCTCCTGCGCCTCGCCCCGGGTGGTCCACGGATCGGGCTCGAAACACGCGACCCGGAAAGGGAATCGGCCGTCGCAGTATTTCGCCATGTGCGGGTCGTCGATGCCGGTCGATGCCGCGATCACCAGTTCCGGCGCGTATCCGCGCTCGGCGAGATCCAGTCCGACGTCGAACCGTTCATAGGCGGTGCCGCCGAGGACCACGATCGCGTCGGCGGACCGGAGTGGATCGACCTGCGGGTAGACGTAGACCGGAAGTCCGGCCAGCACCGCCGCGGCCAGCAGTGCGAGCAGCCCCGACGGGAGCAGCACCCGCCATCGTCTCGAAGGTTTCGGCACGCGCGCGTACATCGGCGCTACCGGGCCGGCCGGTCGCGGCCGAGCGGTGCGGAACCGACAGCGCCGGTGGGGGAGACGACCAACCGCCAATATCCGCCCTCGGTGTCGCGCAGTACCACCCCGGCGTCGGGGCGATCGGAGACGTAGGTCCCGCCCGCGAGGACCGAGGCGACCACCGCGCCGTCGGCGGCCTGCGCGCGCAGGATCTCACCGTCGCGCGGGTCCGCCCGCGCGGTGACGGTGCCGGTGAACGTCGGGCGGTGCGTGCGGCCGCGGCCGATCACCTGCCAGGCGGGCGGGAATACCAGTGGGTCGAGATCGTCGGCCACCCCGGAGATCAGATTGAGGGCGGTGCCGTCCGGGCACCCGGTGGCTTCGATGCGCAGTTCCACCGGCCGGGATCCCGGATCGGCGTCGAAGACGATATTCGCCAGATATGGCTGACGGCAGTGGTTCAGCTCGACACCGGCCGAACGTCCCGCCACCTTGCAGTTGACCATGCCGAACTGCGATGGCCCGCCCCGGCCGAGCACGCCGACGGTGACCGCGACTTCGGAACCCTCGAACCAGACGTTGGTCAGCCACCAGTTGTTGGCCGCGCCGTCGATGAGGATATGCCGATCGGTGGTGGCGGGATCGGTATCGGAGACGAATTCCACATTGGTCAGCGACAGACCCGCGTTGTGGTCGTTGCCCGTGCCGAGCACCCCGATGCGGTTACTGGTGAACTTCGAGGACGTCACGTAGTTCTGGATGCACGAAGTCACCAGTCCCACACCGAAATTGTTGATATCGCAGTCGATGAACGAGGTGCCCCCGGTGTTGCCGTCCAGCACCACGCCGCGCTGGCCGGTGTAGCGGGGGAAGTTGTCGCCGAGGTGATTGCCACGGATCAGGACGGTGTCGAAACTACAGCGGAAGCATTCGGTGAGGCGAACGGCGGTGGCGAGCGGTCCGGTGAGGTAGAAACCCATGCGGGAGAAACGAATCCGATGACGGCCGCGCAGGGTGATCAGGGTGGTGTCGGTCTCGCAGAACACGGTGGTCGCGTCCGCGCCGTCACCGTAGACCACCGCGAAATCGGGTAGATCGGGCCAGCGGGTCACCTTGTAGTCGCCCGCGGGCAGATACACCACCGGCGGTGGACCGTCGGTGCGGCAGGCGGCGGCCAGGGCGGCGGTATCGTCGGCGCGGCCGTCGCCGACGGCGCCGAAATCACGGATATTGCGCACGGCGGAGGTCCGCAGGAGCCCTTCCTGTTCGGCGATACCGTGCGCGCCGCCATCGCCTACGGCAAGCCCGACGCGACCCCCGCCGAGATCGAATGGGCCGCACG